>JASFYI010000001.1:600000-792875 GCA_030055515.1 Methanolinea sp.
TAGTTATGAGTCGCGTGACAGTACAGGTTTACGCGGGCAGGCCCTACGCGGCGTGGATATCGCAGGAGAATATCGGGGGGCGTATCCTCCCCACGCTCACCGTCATCCTGAAGACAGGTGGGTGCAGGTGGAACCGGTGCCGGATGTGCAGCTACCGGCACGTGAGACTCTGCAATACCGGGGAGAGGGAACTCGTCGATGCACTCGTGGCACAGGCGCGGTGGGTCGAGGGCACTTACAGGCTGGACGGTATCGAGTGCGTGAAGGTCTACACGTCGGGGAGTTTCTTCGATCCGCGGGAGGTCCCCCCCGCCGCGAGGGATGCGATCGGGCGCATGTTCAGGGGGAAGATCGTCATCGCCGAGACCCGCCCGGAATTCGTGGAGGAGGAGAGCGTCGCCTCGTTCATGGAGACCATCGATGACGGGCGCCATGACACGCCGCTCTACGTCGCGATGGGCCTCGAGACTTCCGACGACTTCGTGAGGGAGAAGTGCATCGACAAGGGGTTCACGTGGGAGGATTTCATCTCTGCCGCCGGCAGGGCGCGGTCCGCGGGGGCGGGCGTGAAGGCATACCTCCTCGGCAAGCCCCCCTTCCTCACCGAAAAAGAGGCAATGGAGGATAACCTCGCCTCCGAGAAGGCCCTCCGGGGCATCGCGGACATGGTCTCGCTCAACCCGTGTTCCGTCCAGAACGGGACCGAGCTCGAGAGGTACTGGCGGCGCGGGGAGTACCGGCCCGCGTACCTCTGGACCGTCCTCTCCGTTCTCTCGAGGGCTGGGGGCCATGTGCTGTGCGACCCGCTCCACGGGGGGAGGGAGAGGGGGGCGCACAACTGCGGGAGGTGCGATCCCACGATCCTCCGCGGGATAAGGGACTACTCGCTCTCGGGGGACAAGGACCTCTTGGGGGATCTCCTCCGCATGGAATGCCCCTGCAGGCAGGAGTGGGAGTTCGTCCTTTCGCGGGAAAGGCCCTACTGCATGCCGCTCACCCGGTGAGTGCCTGTCCCTGCGCCTCCAGCTGTTTCTCGAGGAGGGGGAAGAAAGTCCCCGCATCGCTGACGACGCCGATAGCCTGCATGGTCCCGCGGTCCATCAGCTTCGTCACCGACGAGGGATTGATGTCGACGCAGATCGTCTTCACGTACGACGGGAGGAAATTGCCGACAGCGACCGAGTGGAGGAGCGTTGCCACCATGAGGACCATGTCGCAGTCCCTGACGAGCTCGCGCATGCGGTCCTGGGCGACCATCACGTCCGTGATGACATCCGGGAGGGGCCCGTCGTCCCGGATGGATCCCGCGAGCACGAACGGCACGCCCCGCCGCACGCACTCGTACATGATACCCCCCGTGACAATCCCCTTCTCCACGGCTGCCGCGATGGATCCCGCGCGGATCACTTCAGATATCGCGTAGAGGTGGTTCTTGTGGCCACCCGTGACGGGCTTGCCCGTCGCGAGGTCCATCCCAAGCGACGTCCCGAAGAGGTTGTACTCGATATCGTGTGTCGCGAGTGCATTTCCCGCGAGGAGGACGTCGATGTAACCGTTGCGGATGATCCGGGCAACGGAGCCTGCAGCACCCGTGTGGATGATCGCCGGTCCGGCGACGAGTGCGATCTTGCCCCCCTTCTTCCTCACCCCGATGATCTCCTGCGCGATCCGCGCGATGATCGTCTCGCTCGGCCTCTCGGGGGAGACAGTCCCGTGCATGAACTCGAACGTGGAGACGTTGCGGGGTCTCTCCGGCGGATTCACCCTCACGCCGTCCTCGCCGACGACGACGAGGTCTCCCTTCCTCAGCTTGGAGATGGGGGTGCAGAGCGCCGCTTTCCTTTCAGGATCGACCACGATGAGGCAATCCATCTCGATGTGCTGGACAGGGATCCATTCCCCCCCGTATTTCACGAACGTGGGGTGGTTCGTCGTCGAGTAGAATCCCTTCGGGACCACACGGTCCCCCTCGGCCGGCACGGTCGTCACGTCGCGGATCTCCCGGAGGCGGGCACCGTACCTGTGGATCTCGGAGAGTATCGCGTTCAGCTGTTGTTCGGTATCGGCGTTCACCTTCAGGTGGGCATAACTCGGGTCCGTCTTCCTCTTGCCCACGTCGAAAACGATGATCTCGAAGTTGCCACCCATGTCCATGATGGTGTCAAAGACGCGGGTCATGATCCCCGAATCGATGATGTGGCCCTCGAGCTCCACTTCCCGCGATACCTGCATACGACTGTACAATGGTCAGGATTGCATTATATGATTTTCCTGGTAAATGGGCTCGAAAAGCAAGACAAATCCGGAAAAAAAGGGTAGCGGAGGCGACGGGTGGGTCTACGGTCCCGGGAACGACGTCGGGACGAACCGGTTGGCCCTCTCGAGTGCATCCCGCGTGTTGACGTGGCAGGCGAGTCGCGGATCCCGGAAGAGAACGCGCAGTTCATCCTGGGGCACGGAGATCGCGTCACCCCGCAGGATATTCACTCCCGCCGGGCAGGCCTCGACACCGGAGACGACCTCCACGCAGGGCGCGTGGAAACGGTATTCATCCGCGAGGTCTTTTGGAACCCACGCGGAGAGTGCATCCTTTCCGCACCCCGCGTAGATTCCCGCGAGGTCGGCGACGATGTCGGCCGAGATGAAAGGGAGGTCTGTCACGCACGTGAACACCGGCGACGATATCTCCATCGCGGTGACCGCTTCGACGAGGTCTTCCACGTATCCTTTTCCCGCAGCCGTGTAGTGCGGGATGCCGTTTGCCCTGCACCAGTTGTGCGTGTACGGTGTCCGGGGGGAGAGGACCGCGACCACCTCGCACCCCGCGCGGAGGAACGCGTCGGTGACCCTCCGGATCATGGGAATTCCGCCGACGGAAACGAGCGGCTTTTCCCCCAGGCCAAGGCGGCTCCCCTCGCCGCCGGCGAGAATCAGCGCATACATGCGGGGAGTTCCTCCACGAGTCGTTCGTTCTCCTCGCGCGTCCGGACCGCGATCCTGATCGCTTCGGGCAACCCGAAAGAATGGCAATCCCTCACGAGGATTCCCCTCCGGAGAAGGTCGGCGCAGAGGTCCGCGACATCCCTGCCCGTGTGGACGAGGAGGAAGTTTGCCCTCGATGGCTCGATGGATACCGGGAGGTCTCTCAAGGCCGAACTGAGGAAATCCCTCTCCCTCGCGATCTTCGCCCTCGATGCTGCGAGTTCCCCGAGACGGGCGAACGCCTCGATTGCTACTTTCTCCGCGACTGCACTCACGTTCCACGGCGGCCGGAATTCCTCGAGGCGCGCGACGATGTCCGCGTGCCCTATCCCGTACCCGAACCTGACGCCGGGCACGGAAAAGCTCTTTGTGAGGGAACGCAGGACGAAGAGATTCGGGTGGATGGTCCCCGCGACGCTCTGGGATGGGTCGTCGGAGATCTCCATGAAGGCCTCGTCGACGAAGAGTAACGTGCCCGTCTCCTCGCATTCCCCGAGGAGGGAGAGGACTTCCTCGCGGGCGAAGAGGTGACCCGTCGGGTTATTGGGATTGCAGAGGAACCTGACTTTCACGTCCCTGCCGTTTCCGGGGACTGCACCGGCAAGGCGGGACGAGAACTCGTACTCCCCGAACGTGGGCGAGTGGATCGCGACCCTGTCTCCCGGCGAGAGGAACGCGTGGCAGAAAAGCCGGATGATCTCGACGGAGCCGTTCCCGAGCGCGATCTCCCCGGGCGCCACGTGGAATTCTCTTGCGATCGTCTCCCTGAGGACGGAGTAGCTGTCGTCCGGGTAATGTGCGAGATCCTCGGGTGTGACGGAGACAGAAACCTGCGGCGGGTAAGGATTGATGCACGCGGAGAAGTCGAGGACAGGCCTCCCCGTCTCCCTGACCACCCTGACCACGTCGCCGCCGTGGACTGCCCTCTTTGCTCCCATTCCTCTCATCTGAAAACCCGGAAAGGAGATAATGAGAGTTGGTGCAGGATTCACATAAATAAGATGCCACGGTGCACGCGGGCACGGGGCCGGAAAATCAGATAAAAAAATTTATATATTATTTGATACAAGTAGGATTCATCTGCATAGTCAGACATAAGAATGCTAAATGACAGACAAATGTCTGACAAATGTCAGACAATTGTCATACTAGGTGAAATCAATGAAACGGATCACCCTCAGGTTGCCGGACCAGCAGATCGAGATGCTCGAGAAGATGGTGGCGATTGGGGAGTTTCCCACCGTCTCCGAGGCAGTGCGGGCTGCGGTACGCCAGCTGATCGAACAGCGAGGCGGGCGTGTGCTCCAGGAGAGTGACCAGGTTTCACTCAAGGTTTAAGGAGGGTCAAAAATGCAGAGTATCATCAACGAAGCCCTGAAAAATGCTGAAATCGAAAAGGAAATGGCAAAATCCTCGAATTCAGCGGACGACGATTTCATAGGGCAACCCCGGATCGTGATCATCGGCTGCGGTGGCGCCGGGAACAACACCATCAACAGGCTGCACCACATGGGTGTTTCGGGCGCTGAAACGATTGCAATCAACACCGACAAGCAACACCTCGACATGATCCAGGCCGACAAGCGGGTCCTCATCGGGAAATCGCTGACGAAGGGACTCGGCGCGGGAGGCTACCCCGAGATCGGGAAGAGAGCCGCCGAGATGGCAAGGCCCACGCTCGAGGCCCTCCTCGAGAATGCCGACCTCTGCTTCATCACCGCGGGGATGGGGGGCGGGACGGGGACCGGTTCCGCGCCGGTTGTCGCCCAGATCGCGAAGGAACAGGGTGCGATCGTGGTGGGAATGGTCAGCTACCCGTTCCAGGTCGAGAAAGCACGTCTCATCCGCGCCGAGGAGGGTCTCGAGGCGCTCGCGGCTGCCGCCGACTCGGTCATCGTCCTCGACAACAACAGGCTCAAAAATTTTGTGCCAAACCTCCCTCTCGGGCAGGCGTTCTCGGTGATGGACCAGCTCATCGGCGAGACGGTGAAGGGGATCAGCGAGACGATCACCCAGCCGTCGTTGATCAACATTGATTACGCCGATGTCAGGGCAATCATGAGCAAGGGAGGTGTCGCGGTGATGCTGGTCGGGGAGAGCAAGCAGCAGAACAAGGCAGAGAGCGTTGTCCGCGAGTGCCTGAGCAATCCCATGCTCGACATCGACTACCGCGGCGCCACGGGCAGCCTGATCCACATCACGGGCGGCGGGGATCTCACGCTCCAGGATGCCGAGGAGATCGCCACGTCCCTCACCTACGAGCTCGATCCCCACGCGGACGTCATATGGGGTGCCCGCGTGAGGAACGACATGGAAGGCAAGGTGAGGGTACTGGCCATCATGACGGGTGTCCAGACGGGAAAGATCATGGGGAGCAGGGTCTCCTACAAGACAATCCTTGAGGACCTCGAGCAGAAGAAGGGGAACCCCAAGGCACCCCAGCTCCCGAAGAACAGGAAGGCACGCGACCAGGCGGCAGGAGGTACATTGCTCGAGTGGGTAGGATAGCGGTCTAGGATAGCCACAAGCCACCTTGATTCACACAACTGCATGGGAATCTCACGGGGGTTGCCCGCGCCACCTGGCAACCCCCCGATATTTTCTTGAAATTCGAAATTTTGTCGGGTTACGGCCTCTCCACTTTCCTTCGAAACCATTAATAGGGTCCATATCATCTAAATAATGGACAAATCATCCATATCCGGGATGACCAGGAGAAGGGCAGGAAAGGACTTCCTTTTCGCGTACCCTTCTGGAATCGGGAGTTGAACATGATGGTGAGCCGTGTGAACAAGGGCAGTGCCTGTTGGCCCTGCGCTTTTCTCGGGGGATTCTTCGATTCCGGGATGAGTTCCCATCCCACCCAGATACACCGGACTTGGGCAAGATCTCTGCATCCGCGCCACATCGATCTGTCCTCTCTTCCCGATCGTCACCCGGATCGTGGGCGAATGCGTGCCGATTGCATGACCGAGGATGGAGCAGTATGTTGAACGAACTGATCGAGAAGAGGAAGAAGATACTTGCCGAGTCTGAACAGCACAAGAACAGGAGGAACGAGCTGAACGCGCTTGCCAGCAAGTGGGCGAGGGAGCGGAATGCGCTGAATAACCAGACGAGGGAGTACGTCGAGGAAGCCCAGAAAAACAAGGAACTGCGGGACAAGTACAACGCCGAGGTTCAGGCTCTCAAGGAGGAGAGGAACCGCATAAACGAGGAGGCCAATGCACTCTTCGAGGAGATAGAGGCCTACAAGAAAGAACACGGCGGCATCAGGAACAGGGGGCTGAAGGAACTTCAACGGCAGATAGAGCACCTCGAGTTCCGGCAACAGACGGAGGTCTTCTCGGTCGACAAGGAGAGGGAGCTGATCGAGAAGATCAAGCAGATGAAGGAGGCCATGAGGGAGCAGGAGGCCGAGCTCGAGCAGAACAAGGAGATCAAGGCAAAGATAGCCCGCGCGAGGGAACTGCGCAAGAAGGCCTCCGAGCTCCACGCCAAGGTCACCGAGATGGCAGAACTCGCGCAGAAGCACCACGACCTCATGGTCGAGTTCTACAGGAAGGCCGACAAGTCGAGGGAAGAGGCCGATGCCGCCCACAAGAACTTCGTCGAGGCGCAGGAAGCTGCAGACGCGGAACACAAGCACTTCATCGCCTGCCAGAAGGAACTTCGTGACTACGACAAGGTGATCTCGGGACTGCGCAAGAAATCGAAGAAGGCAAAGGTGACGAAGGAACAGAAGGCCGTGAGGAAGGAGGCAGAGCACCTCTTCAAGATGTTCCGCGCCGGCGAGAAGCTCACGACGGACGACATCCTCCTCCTGCAGCGTTCAAAACTCATCTGATCCTTTTTTTCGCGGAAAAGGCAACCATTTAATAGATTTAGCCGCACCTTCTATAGTGATGCAGGAAGGGCGTACACTCATCCTTTCCGTTGACCGCGACGACGACATCGGTTTCAAGGCACACGTCGCGAGCCCCGTGGTGGGGCGCGAGGCGTGCCTCCAGGCTGCAAACGCCCTCGCACTCGCGGATCCCGAGGACTCCGATATCAACGCGATATTCCAGGCCATCTCACTCTACGACGAGCTGAAGAACAAGGGGGAAGACGTCGAGGTGGCAATCGTTGCCGGGAACCACATGCACATGATCGAGGGTGACCGCCGGATCGCCGCGTCGCTCGAGAGCGTCATCGCTGCAACCGGGGTCACCAACTGCATCGTCGTCACGGACGGGGCAGAGGACGAGTTCGTGCTCCCCATCGTCCAGTCAAGGCTCCCGGTCTCCAGCGTGAGGAGGGTGATCGTCAGTCAGATCCCGAATCTCGAGGGGACCTACTACATCGTCAAGAAACTCCTGAACGACCCGAAGATCGCCCGGCTGGTTCTCGTCCCGCTCGGCCTCGCGATGCTCCTCTGGGCGGTCGCCTATATCCTCGACAGACCGCAGATAGCGACCATCATCGTGGTGGGGGCGATCGGGATCTACCTCCTCTACCGGGGTCTTGGCATAGACGAGGTGTTCTCGGGGTTCATGACGGCGGTCAGGACGTCGCTCACGAGGGGGAAGGTCTCCTTCACCACGTACGTCGCGGGGATACTCCTGATCGTCGTCGGCATCATCATGGGCCTCATGAGCCTCCTCGTGTACTACGCGGAGGTCGGGATCCTCCTCTACCTCCTCATATTCATGTACGGGGCGGTTCTTTGGTTTGCGCTCGCGGGGATCGTCTCTTCCATAGGGATCATCATCGACAACTTCTTCTACGACCGAAACAGCCTCGCGAAAGTCATCGTCTTCCCGTTCTTCATCGGCGCGGTGGGCCTGATCGCCTACGGGGGGTGCATCTACGCGATCTCGATGAACAACATCCCCGATTTCCCGTACGACCCGGGGACCGCGCTCGAGTACATATTCTACGGGACGCTGGGGGGACTCCTCTGCGCGTTCCTCGGGATAGGGATACAGCACTACCTCTCGAAGTACCTCTCCGCGGCGCAGAAACCCGGGGCATCGTGAAAAATGGGGCGAGGGACGTCAACAGGTCCCCCTTCCTTTGGAGGCACCATCTTCAGGCAGGACTGTCGAAATACCCTATGCCGTTGGGGATCTCCCTTGCCTGCTCGTATGTCCGCGTGACCTGGGGGGTCGTCACCCGTACCGACGGGATCACGATGTGGAACTTGTGGGCCGGGAACCAGTAGACCCCCCTCCCGTAATTGTACGAGACGTCCCTCATGACGAGCCTTGCCTCGTCGAGCCCTATGCGGACGAACTCCGCGTCCTCGTAGTTGAGTATCCGGAGGAGCCGGTTCCGGAGGTCGTGTTTGCCAAGGAGGAGGACTATCAGCCTCGTTGGTTCGTCGAGGGTGTAGCGGACATCGATGGTGGCCTGGCCCTTGTCGAGGGTGATCTCCACGTCCCGGACGGTGATGTACCCGTATTTTTCCCCGCTCCCCGCGGCCGCGGGTACCGTGAGGAGGAGGAGGAGAACGCCCAAAGTTACGGTGACAGCCAACCCTCTCATGGCCCTCGCCTGTACCTGGTGTTGCCCCGCGATACCATTTCCGACCGGCCCTGGGCTGGACGAGCCCCGGTTACCCGCCGTGGAGAGAAGCGGGTTCCACAGTGACAACTTCTCCCGCGCACCCGGACTCCCTCCCACGCTCCCCGCTCGCGACCGGCCATTTCGCACGAGGGAACCCCCCGCCGTCGCTCCTTCCCGTAACCACGCCCGCGGCAGGGGGTGCGCTCACTTGTTCGCAGCGAGGACGATCTCGATGCTGGAGACGTTCGTCTTCCCGCTGTCGGTGTCGATCACTTCGGTGGAGGTCGTGATCTGTTTCTTGGCCACGCCCTCGAGGAACCTGTTCAGCGCGATCTCCGCGGTGTCCACGGCCCTCGATATGGCTTTCCCACGGGCTTTTATTGAGACTTCCTGCGCTCCGTTATTGAACTGAGTCACCACGGCCAGAACGTAGTTCATGACCGGCTTGTTCCCCACGAACACTGTGTTGTCCTTCGTCATCCAATCCACCCGATTCAGGTTCAGAGGTATTTCTCCTTGCAGATCAGTTCCGCATTGAGAACTGATGCTCCCGCTGCTCCACGGATAGTGTTGTGGCCCAACGCCACGTACCGGATACCCTCCCTGACCCTCCCGACGGTCACGGTCATCCCGTTCCCGCGGTTCCGGTCGAGCCTCGGCTGGGGTCGGTCCTGCTCGCCGAGGAGCAGGACGGGTTTTTCCGGCAACATGGGGAGTCCACTCACCGGTGGCGAAAACTCCATGAACGCCTTCTTGACCCTTTCGGGAGTCTCCCCGATGTCGACCCACACTGCCATCGTGTGCCCGTCCAGCACGGGTACCCTGTGGCAGCTCGCGCTGACCCTGAAGGGTGCGGGCCGCACCGACGTGCCGTCCAGTGACCCCATAATCTTGAGAGACTCTGTCTCCATCTTCTGCTCTTCGGCGCCGATGAACGGGATCACGTTGTCGTATATCCCCATCGCGGGGACACCCTGGAACCCCGCACCCGATATCGCCTGCATCGTGGCCACCCTCACGTCGGTCCACCCGAACTTGCGGAGCGGCGCGAGGGAGAGGCACATGATGATCGTCGAGCAGTTGGGATTCGTCACGATGAACCCATCGCGCCCTGCATCCCTCTGGGCATCTATCAGCGCGAGGTGGTCGGGGTTCACCTCGGGGATGACCAGGGGGACGAGGGGGTCCATCCTGTGGGAACTCGCGTTGCTGCACACCGCGAGACCGGCCTGCGCGCAGGCTGTCTCGACCGGCCCGGCGACCTCCGCGGGGAGCGCGGAGAAGACGAGATCCACGTCGGAGAGGTTCTTCACGTCTGTCGGGCGGACGGGTATGTCGGCGATCTCCTCGGGAAACGGGACGTCGAGCCGCCAGTTCACGACGTCGCCGTACCGTTTCCCCGCACTCCTCTCAGATGCTGTCAGCGCTGCAATCTCGAACCAGGGATGCCGTGCCAGGAGCTGGACGAACCTCTGGCCGACCGCTCCTGTCGCACCGAGCACTCCAACGCGTATCATGGTGAAAAGTAGCTAGAGCATTGGAGTAATTAAAGAGTGTGTTTCATTACTCGAGGTGGATCGCTTCCGACGGGCAGACGTCCACGCAGGACCCGCAATCGACGCAGAGATCCTTGTCGACGTGGGCCTTCCCCTCGTTCATGCTGATGGCAGCAGCGGGACACTCGTCGACGCACGTCTCGCAACCGGTGCATTTTTCCTTGTCAACAACAGCTGTCATGCTTGCACTTTCCTCCCTGAAATCTCGGTATCGTGAAAAATATAGGTTTCTATTTGGTCATTTTGGCTAAATTGCGCCGAGGGCGAGCACGTCGTTCATCCCGTAGATACCGGGTTTTTTTCCGACCACCCATCGTGCTGCCTTGAGGGCTCCCTGCGCGAAAACTGACCTGTCGTATGCCCTGTGCGAGAGCTGGATCGACTCGAAGTTGCCGGCGAAGAGGACGGCGTGGTCCCCGACGATGTCGCCTCCCCTTATCACGTGGACTCCAATCTCGTTGCCCCTCTCGCACGCTCCCTCGCGCCCGTAGACGAGAGGGCGTTTCCCCACCTCCTCTTCGAGGACCTGCACGATGGTCTTCGCGGTACCGCTGGGAGCATCTTTCTTGTACCGGTGGTGCGCTTCGATCACCTCGATGTCGTACTCGGGGAGGAGCCGCGCGGCAACCCTCACCAGCTGCCAGAAGATATTCACGCCGATGGCAAAGTTGCTCGATATCACGGCCGGAACGCGCCCCTCTATCGCCCTTGCCATCGCGGACCTCTGCTCGGGGGTAAAACCCGTCGTCCCCACGACGAGGGCCACGCCGTGCGCCGCTGCCGTCTCGACGTTCTTTACCGCCGCGGACGCGACGGTGAAATCGATCACGACGTCGGGGCGCTCCTCCTCGAGGAGGCGGGCCATCTCCCCGGGGGGAACGACGCGCGCCCCGAAGACCTCCCCGGGTTTCAGGTCGACGCCGCCGGCGAGGGTGAGGTCGGGTGCCGCGTCCACGAGCCGCGCGACCGTCGATCCCATCCTCCCGAGGGCGCCGCAGATGACGACTTTAGTCATATTTCGCGAGGACCTCCGCGAGCTTCTTCGTCTTTTCCGGGTCGAGCTCGTCGAGGGGGAGGCGCGGGGGCCCGCCCGCCATCCCGCGCAGCTCCATCGCTTTCTTCACGGGGATCGGGTTCGTGTCGATGAACATCGCCCGGAACAGGGGGGAGAGGGCATAGTGCAGGTCGAGGGCCTCCTCCATGTCTCCCTCGCAGAACGCGTCGAACATCGCGACCATGCGGGCGGGTTCCACGTTTGCGGCCACGGAGATGACTCCCGCCCCCCCGAGTGCGAGGATGGGGAGCGTGATGTTGTCGTCGCCCGAGATGACGACGAAATCCTCGTCCAGTGTCTCCTCGATTATCCTCGAGATCTGCCCTATGTCCCCGCTCGCCTCCTTTATCCCGACGATGTTGGGGTGCCGCGCGAGCTCCGCGACGAGGTCGGGCGGGAGGTTCTGCCCCGTCCTCCCGGGAACGTTGTACATGATGATGGGGATATCGAGGTCGGCGAGGGCCGTGTAGTGCTTGACGAGACCCGACCTGTTCGGCTTGTTGTAGTAGGGACTGATGACGAGCGCGGCGTCTGCACCCATGTCCTTTGCGGCCCTCGTGAGCCTGATCGCCTCGGCGGTGTTGTTGGACCCCGTCCCGGCGATGACCGGGACCTTCCCCCCTGCAACCTCTATGGCAACCTCGATCACCCTCTCGTGCTCCTCGAACGTCAGGGTGGCCGACTCCCCTGTGGAACCGCAGGGCACGATCCCGTGGACGCCATTCTCGAGGAGGAACTCGATGTTTGACCGGAGTCCCTCGAAATCGACATCAAGGGTTGAATTTCGCAGAAAAGGGGTGACGATTGCCGGAATGACTCCCTCGAACATACGAGAGAGGTATTCACCGTCTCTGTGTATTTATCTTTCTGGTGATGTAGCCGGCGACCCGGTTTCTCACCCTTTTGCTCTCGATATTTGTCACTTCTGCAACGATGTGCTTGTTCTCGTCGAAATTATTCGTGAACCGGTTGCCGTGGTATGTCAGGAGTTCCGTCCCGATGGCCTTGATGTACGTGGGCTTGATCCCCATGGGCACATTCCCTCTGTCAGTCTTTATTCATACGCGCGGAAAGTTTAAGAATGTTGTTTACGACGACGTCGGGATCTTCCCCGAGGATCCTCACCATCGGTTCCTTCCCGACTGCACCCCTGTCGTAGATCACGTCCGGAACCCCGTCCCTGCAGCACGACGCGACCCCCCAGTCCATCGTTTGTACCCCCGGGGGCTCCGCGGCGCGGTCGAAGCTGCAGACAGAGAGGAGCATCTCCTCGCACACCTCCACGATCCTCTCCGAGTACCTGACGTTCGCGGCGCACCTCACGTCCGGATCGAATCTCATTGCCGTAAGGACGATCCTCGCGACGTGGTCGCTCGCACCGAACGCGACCGGGCCGACGGCGTGGGGCCGTCCCCGCACCCTGACGATCCGCCCCTCGACTGCGGCAACGTCCCCCGGCGTCCTCGCGCGGGGGATCGCGTACGCGATGTTCGTCCCGACTTCCGGGATGAGCGAGGGGTCCATCCCCGCAACGAGCCTGCGCACGGCTTCCCCGAGGACGCGCAGGACCTCTTCCCTCTCGGATCCTGTCACCGGGCTATTCCCCCCTGGGTATTCCGGGCGGAAATGTCATTAGCCTGCCGGTGGCCGGTAGGGGGGATGCCGGCGGCAACCGGTCGCACGGGGATGCCCGCAAGGGACAGTGATAAGAACGCGTGGTGACAATACGTACGGCATGGATGCCCGGCTGCTCGATGCCACTGTCGCACTACTCTGTTTCGCCGTCCTCGTCGCGCTCGTGATCCTCCTCCCCGCAGTGCTCGCCCACGGGACCGCGTACCTGCTTGCCCTCGTCGTATTCGTCCTCGCGATGAGCGGTGCGGGTATTCTCGTCAACAGGGCCATCGCCTGATGTGTCGCGCTCTCCTCCCTTCCTCCCCTTCTTCTTCCTCCTGTAGTACGTGAGGGGGTGCGATACCTTCTCGCAGAGGGTGTCGGGCCTCGCGCAGAGACCGAGCGTGCGCATCGCGGGGCAGGCAGGTGCCGTGTACTCCGTCCCCTTCCCCCCGCGCCCCGAGATGTGCTCCACCTGGTATTGCGTCTTCCCGATGTCGAAGTCGGGGGCCCTGCTGTAGAGCTGGATGATCTCGGACGTTCCCATCCCGATGTTGTGGAGGAACGCGGTGAGCGCGAACCTTCCCGCGTGGGTGATGTTGGTGCCGGCCGAGAGCGCAGAGAGGAGCGCCTGCATGCAGGGGGGGAATGCAGATTCCTCGACTTGCCCGAAATCCGTGAGGATCCTCTTCTGGAACTCGGCCCGGACCTGCGAGATGTAGGGCTCGACGAGCGTGCAGACGGATTCGGGGACCTCGAGGGGGAGGGAGGAGAGGAGGATCTTCCGGATGTGCTCCCTGAAGAGCTCCTCCGATTCGGCCGGCTCGACCGTGACTTTCCCCCCGTAGACCTCCCTGTTGACGAGCCTCCACCGCTCCTCCTGCAATCCCGCGGTGAGGCCGATGTACCTCGGAACGGGGAGGAAAGGCCCGTCGAGCGGGTAGCCCATCTTCTCCGCGAGGAACTTCCTCTTCCCTTCGTCTTCTGCCTGGAGGAACGCGTGGGCCCTCTGCGCCTCGTAACGGGCGAGGCGTTCCATGAGCGCCTTCTCCCGCGCGCACGAGACGAGTATTCTCGCCAGCAAAAAGGAAGTGACCTCGCGCTGCACCCCGAGCCTGTCCGAGGGGAGGTCAGGTTTCTCGAGCGAAGGCGGCACGGGGCCTGTCGCGGCAAGGGCACGTCGCACCCTCTCCACCGCGTGGGAGAGGACGAGCTTCCCGTAATTCCCCTGGATGAATTCCCCGAGGGATCCGGACTGTGGGAGGATGAATTGGTGCGATTCCTTCAAAAATGGGTATTTCGCGAAGTCTCTCGTCTCGAGGGAGACCCGCATCAGTCGGCCTCGATACGGGGTGCGAGCAGGTATTCCACGTACCCTTTCCCGCCGGCAATGTAGAACGCGAATTTCACCGGGTGGTCGATCCCGAGGGAGATCTCCACCTCCTCGGCCCTGCCCATGACCTTCCCCATGTCCTTTAAGTAGTCGAGGGAGAAGAGCGAGCGCGCCTCCACGTTGTTCAGGAACGTGACCTCGTTCTTCCCGTACTCTTTCCTGATGTGGTCGGTGTCCCCCTCCGCGGCCATGTAGAATACCTGTTGGACCGGGTCGATACCGAGGGCAATCTTGTCGGACACGACGGCTGCGGCTTTTATGGAGTTGTACAGGTCTGCTCCCGGGATGACGACCTTCCCGGGGAGGTCGATGTTGGGGGGGTTGGGATCCTTGCGGATGGTGTTTGGGTCAAGCAGGGTGATGGAGTAGCGGTAGCCCTCGAAGCTGACGCGGAGTTTCTGCCCGTTGTCAGGCAGCTCGAGGCTTATCGGTTCGTTTTTTCCCATCATTCCGAAGATATTTTTCAGCTTCGCGATGTCGAGGCCGAGCTCGTTCTTCGTTGCCTCGAAGACCGTGAAAGCCTCTTTCTTGAGGGAGAGGGAGACCATGGCCACGTTGGCAGTATCGACCGCCCGGGTCGATATCCCGTTCTCGTTAACGTGGAGCCGGCACTCCGTGACGAGGGCTGAGATGGCGTCGATGGACTCTTTGAGAATATCTGCATCAATCGTTGCTTTTAACATCGTGCACCCCGAATTATGTAGTATTATAACTATCCCATTAATATTTTAATAATATCTGAACTTGGTTTTCGCCGGAGGTAATCGGGGCAGGGGAATCATGGGCTCCCAGTGGTCAAAGGATCCCAGTTACGTGCGGGCGGTCCGGGAAGGTTACCGGTCGAGGGCGGCATACAAGCTCGTGGAGATCCAGGAGAGGTTCCACGTCATCCGCGAGACCGACAACGTCCTCGACCTCGGTGCTGCCCCGGGGAGCTGGCTCCAGGTCGCAAGGTCCCTCACGAGGGGCAAGGTCCTCGGGATAGACCTCTCCCCTATCGCACCGCTCGAGGGCGTGTCGACGCTTGTAGGGGATATCTCGGATCCCGCGATGCGGACCGAGACGCTGTCCATCCTCGGCACGGTCAACATCGTCCTCTCCGATGCCTCTCCCAAGCTCTCCGGGAACAGGAGTTACGACCAGGCGAGGGCGATCGGCCTAGGGGAAGATGTCCTCTCCTTTGCCCGGGCCGTTCTCAAGCCCGGCGGGCACCTCGTGATGAAATCGTTCCAGGGAGAGGATTTCTCGTTCCTCCTGGACCGGGTGAAACAGCATTTCCTGTCGGTGAGAACCTTCCGGAGCAAGGCGTCGCGGAGGGGGAGCAGCGAGATCTACATCGTCGCGAGGAACTTCGTGGGGGGCAATGGTGAGGCTGAAGGACCCGTTTGACCGCCCCGTGAGCAACCTGAGGGTGAGCCTGACCTCGCGGTGCAATCTCTCCTGCATCTACTGCCACGCGGAAGGGGAGAACGACCCGGGCGACCCCCTCGCGACGGACGAGATCGGGGAGATCCTCCGTGTCGCGCGGAAACTGGGGATACAGCACGTGAAGTTCACGGGCGGGGAACCGTGCCTGCGCGAGGATCTCGCGGAGATCGTGAGCCTCGTCCCTGAGGGGATGGAGAGCTCCCTCACCACGAACGGGACCCTCTTTGCCGATATCGCCTTTGACCTCGCCGACGCGGGTCTCTCGCGGGTGAACATCAGCATCGACAGCCTCGACAGGGAGACTTACAGGACCATCACGGGGAGGGACTGCCTCCCCGACGTCCTCGCCGGGATAGAGGCCGCGGTCGACGCGGGACTCACGCCCGTCAAGCTCAACGTGGTCATGCTCTCCGGAATCAATGACCACGAGGTCGACGATTTCCTCGCGTTCGTGAGGGGGAAGAGGTCCCTCGTCCTCCAGCTGATCGAACTCCTCGAGTTCAGGAACTGCACGTACCACCGCGATCTCCATGCCCTCGAGGAGAGGCTCGCGAGGAACGCGAGGGAGATACTCACGCGCAGGATGCACCACAGGAAGAAGTACTGCGTGGACGATGCCGAGGTCGAGATTGTGAGGCCCCTCCACAACACGGAGTTCTGCGCGTACTGCAACCGGCTCCGCGTCACGTCGGACGGGAAGCTCAAGCCGTGCCTCCTCCGTTCCGACAACCTCGTGGATATCAGGGGTGCGAAGGGCGAGAGGCTGGAGGAACTCTTCCGGGAAGCAGTCCGGCGGCGGGCCCCCTACTACAGGTGAGGCTTGGCGTTCCCCGCACGTATAACCATTTAATCCCGAAAAATTCCATTTGCGGAAGGTATTTACTGCGGGCCCTCCGATCTTCTCCCATGCAGGCCGACGAAGAGTACGTGCGGGTCCTCGAGCACCTCTACGGCAAGTCACTCGTCCTCCACGACATGACCCTCTGGGATCCCGTCCTGCGGTTCTTCTTCCTCGACGCGATCGCCCACATCGACTACACGCTCGGCATCCTCTCCTACACGTACCAGTCGCCGAAGAACATCATGGCACAGGAGTACATGCGGTGGAGGATCGACGAGGAGAAGAAAGGGGACCGCCAGTACTTCCCGGCGTTCATGGAATGGCTCGCGGCGAACCATCCCGACAAGTACGGCAGGCTGCCGTCGCTCTGGCAGCGCATCTACGATCCACGCGATCCAGCCTCCTACAGGAGTTTCCGGATCGTTCTCGACCCCGATTCCCCGCAGGCCATACGCCCCCACGTCTTCTTCAGGATGATAGAGGAGTTCTTCGACGGGGAATTCTTAAAGAGCCTCTACCGCGACGAGGGGTCCCTCGCGAGGCTTTTTTCCGAGTTCATGAGAACGCTCGGTGGAAAAACGGGCACGCAGTGATGGGAGAATGGGGATAGCGGAACTCTGTGCCTCGCTCGTGAAGATAAGGAGCGAGAATCCTCCCGGCGACACGCGGGACGTCATCGAGTTCATCCGCGAATTCGCGTCTGGCATCGGCCTCGACGTGAAAGTCATAAGGAGGAAGGGGAGGAGGCACAACCTCGTCTCCGCGAGGCCCAAGGGGAGGCTCCTCTTCTGCGGGCACGTCGACACCGTCCCCGCTCTCGCCGAGGGATGGACGGTGGATCCCTACGGGGGAGTCATCAGGGACGGGAAGGTCTTCGGGAGGGGCGCGACCGACATGAAGGGCGGGTGTGCCGCGGTCCTCTGGGCTTGCAAGGAGTGGATGGAGAGGGAGGACGAGATCCCCGCGGACATCGCGTTCGTGTGCGACGAGGAGACGAGCGGGACGTACGGGGTCCGGACGCTGATCGCGCGGAAAGCCATCTCCCCCTGCGACTGCATCATCGCCGAGCCCACGCTCCCCCTCTCCCCGAATATCGGCCAGAAGGGGATCATGAGGCTCTGCTGCACGTTCCGCGGGGAACCCGGCCACGGTTCGATCTACCCGGAGAGCGGGGTCAGTGCCATCATGGAGGCATACGACCTGCTCGAATACGTAAAAGAGCTCAACGGAATTCCATTCTCCCCCGGGGATGCCGCGGTGTCCCGCCTCGTCGAGGACTCGGCCGCGATCCTCCGCGAGGCGCTCGGCATGCCCCGCGCCCGGGAGATCCTGACGCGTATCATGTACAACCCGGGGACGATCGTGGGCGGGGAGAAGGCAAACATCGTGGCCCAGCACTGCAGGCTCGAGCTCGACCTCCGCATCCCGTGGGGATGCGACCCGGCCGCGCTCCTCGAGGATCTGAGGGCACACGCGCCGCGCGGCGAGATCGCGGCCACGAACATCGCCGGGCCGAGCCTCACCCCGCCGGACGCCCCCCTCGTCTCTACCCTCCTGCGGGAGATAGAGGGGGTTTACGGCATGCCCGCCCGGCCGGTCGTCCAGTGGGCGGCGAGCGACGCGCGGTACCTCAGGAAAGTGGGTTTCTCGGTCGCCGAGTACGGTCCCGGGGAGATCCCCACGCTCCACGCGATCGACGAGCACGTCGCGATCGAGTCGCTCGAGAAGGCATCGAGGGTGTACCTCGGGATGATCGCCCACTACGCGGGGAGAGGGGAGGATTCCCGGCGCAAAAAGGCCGTGAATCCCGAATGGAGATCTTAAACTCTCCCTTTCGCCACTTTGTGAAGGCACAAGGTATTCCCCGTCGCCCAAGGAATCCTGATACTGCAAAGGAAAAGGAGTGGGAGAGATGCGAGACGAGAAACAGGGGACGGGGAGGATGCGGAGGGGAAACCCCCCGGTGTCGTGCGTCTGCCCAAAGTGCGGAAAGGAATACCAAAAAGTGCGCGGGGTTCCCTGCAGGAACCAGACGTGCACGGATTGCGGCGCGACACTCGTCGGGAAGTGAGGCCAAGACCCCCGCGCGAGACCCCGGTGGTCTTCGTACGCGTGCCACGTTGCAGGCAGGGGAGGATGCAGGGGATCCCGGGTGGGTCCCGGGGCCCCCGGACAGGGTCACGCTTCTCTATTGGAAAAATTCCCCCGTGACACTCACTTGCGCCGGAGCATCCTGTCCATCGCCCTTGCTGCCCTCTTCGCACCTCCCATCGCGAGGATGACGGTCGCCGCGCCGGTCGCGATGTCGCCCGCGGCAAAGACCTTCGGGTGGGCCGTCCTGCCCTCGTCGTCCACGAGGACATTCCCGCGCTCGCCCCTCGAGATACCGGGCAACATCCTCACGAGGAGGGGATTCGGTCCCTGCCCGATCGCGACGATGCACATGTCCGCGTCGATGGTAAACAGGGATCCTTCCACGGGCACCGGCTCGGGCCTGCCTGACCCACCGGTGGGGCACATCTCCATCCGCTGGCACACCACACCCTCCACGCACCCGTCCCCGAGGAGGCGGACAGGACTCGCGCAGAAGATGAATTCCACGCCCTCCTCCTCGGCCCTCCTGACCTCGACCTGACGGGCGGGGAGATCCTCCCTCCGCCTCCTGTAGACCAGTGTCGTCCGGGCCCCGAGCCGCCGCGCGACCCGCGCCGCGTCCATCGCGACATTTCCTCCCCCCACGACCACGACCCTGCCCGCGTGCCGGACCGGCGTGTCGTACTCGGGGAACCGGTCGGCGCGCATCAGGTTCACCCTCGTGAGGAACTCGTTTGCCGAGTAGACGCCGGGGAGGTTCTCGCCCGGTATTCCCATGAAGTACGGCAGTCCCGCGCCGGTCCCGATGAAGACCGCGTCGTGCGAGAGGAGGTCATCGACCGTCACGCTCGACCCGGCGACGTGGTTCGTGAGGATAGTGACGCCCATCCTCCTCAAGAGGTCGATCTCGGCCCGGACGACATCCTTCGGGAGCCTGAATTCGGGGATCCCGTAGACGAGGACGCCGCCGGGCTCGTGGAGCGACTCGTAGACCGTCACCGCGTGCCCCATGCGCGCGAGCTCCGCGGCCGCCGTGATCCCCGCCGGTCCCGACCCGACGACCGCGACCCTCTTGCCCGTCGGTTCATCCACCCGTGGGACGGGGATCCCGCTTTCCCTCTCGCGGTCGGCAACGAATCGCTCGAGTGCCCCGATGCGGACGGGCGTTCCCTTTGCGCCGAGGATGCACTGCCCCTCGCACTGGACCTCCTGCGGGCAGACTCGGCCGCATATCGCCGGGAGGATGTTATTCTCCCTGATCACGGATGCCGCGCCGTGGAAATCCCTCTCCGCGACCCGCGCGATGAATGCGGGAATGTCTATCTCCACGGGGCAGCCCTTCACGCACGAGGGCTTGGTGCACTGGAGGCACCGTTCCGCTTCGGCGACTGCCTCCTCCTCCGAGAGTCCCGTGTCGACCTCGTCGAAGTCCTTCACCCGTTCTCCCGCGGGACGTTCAGCCATGCGGACCACCCGTGCCGCACCCGCACCGCTGCGCCGAGAAACGCTCGAGCGCGACCTTCTCCTCCTCGAGGTAGGCCTTCTGCCGCGCCATCAGCATGTCGAAGTCGACGAGGTGGGCATCGAACTCCGGGCCGTCGACACACGCGAAGCGTGTCTCCCCCCCGACCTCCACCCTGCACGACCCGCACATCCCCGTGCCGTCCACCATGATGGGATTGAGCGAGACGACGGTGGGGATTGCGGCGGGCCGCGTCACCTCGGACGTGACCTTCATCATGATCGCGGGGCCGACGATCCAGACCCTGTCAGGCCTCTCCCTCTCGACGAGTCTTTTCAGGACGTCGGCTGCAAACCCGTGGTAGCCCTTCGACCCGTCGTCGGTCGCGACGAGGAGTTCGTCGCACGCCTCCCTCATCTCGTCCTCGCAGACGAGGTACGCGGCTGTCCTCGCCCCGATGATCCCCGTGACCCTGTTTCCCGCGGCCCTCGCGGCCCTCGCGATGATCGGGCAGCACGCGATGCCGACACCGCCACCGACGACGACGCAGTGCCCGAAATACCGGATCTCGCTCGGCCTCCCGAGCGGTCCCGCGACGTCCCTCACCTCGTCCCCCGGCCCGAGCGTCGCGAGCTGGTACGTCGTCTTCCCGACGGCCATGTAGATGACGCGCACCATGTCACCGTCGACCGCGGATATCGTGAGGGGGATGCGTTCACCCCTCTCGTCGATGCGGAGGACGAGGAACTGCCCCGCGCGTGCATTCCGGGCGACGTGGGGTGCCTCGATCCACGTCTCGAATATGCGGTCGGCTAGCTGCGCGGCACGCTTCACCCTGTATCCCACGGTTACCTCCCCCTCTGCGCGAAATTCCAATGTCATACATGTTGCCCGTCGTGGGTCTTTACCTTACGCACTTTCACCGCGACACCCCGGCGGGACCGGAGCATCTCGGGGCCGGGCATCGCGGCCCTGCCCGTCGCGACCGCGAGCGGACCGACCACGAGGACCTCGTCGCCTTCCCTGATCCTTTGGTCGGCGTCGAGCACACCGGGTGCGAGGATGTCTCCAGAGGGGACGAACGCGTCGATCTCGACGCGGTACCCCGGGGAGAGGAGCTGCCATCCCGCGAGCGTCGGGCGGAGCAGACCGGTCGCCGGATCGAGCGAGAAGAGGGGTTCCCTCCCGCGCGAGACCTTCAGCTCGGGGAACTTCTCTTTCACGGTGAGCCCTTCGGTGAAGAGATCGCAGTCGAACTGGTACGAGGCGGTCGCCCTGACGACGTCGTGGGTGACGGGGGGTTCCCCCCGCAACGCGTCGGAGAGCGCGCGGAGTGCGGGTGGAGACGTTGGTCTCTCATCGCCGGTCGTGACCTCGAGGTCGATGGATGCCTCCCTCGCCGCCATGCGCGCGGCCTCGAGTGCACCCCCCTCGAGGTGGGCAACCACGCGGCGGAACCGGTGTTTCGCGAGGAACCGCGCGATGACATCGGCGACACGGGCCTTCTCCTCCGCGTCCCAGTAGCCGGTCACGGGAACGTCGTAGTGCGCGGCAGGGTACACGCGCTCGAGTTCCCTCGGCACGAGGCCGAGCGGGGACGTCACGACGAGTTCGAGGGCCCGCCCAGATATCGCACTCATGAATTTCCGGTGGCTCTGGGAGCGGGAGTACGGTTTCCTCGCCGAGCAGGGGAGGAGCACTGCTACGTCCGCGCGGGGGGGGCGGTAGCGGGTGACCACGCGGTCCGCAAACCGCCTGACCTCGGCCCTCGCGAGGGCTTCGCCCGTCGTCGCGCGGAGGGTGCACGGTCTCGCGACCGGGACGCGGGGTTCGAGGAACCCGTACTCCCCGTCGAGGAACCGGAGGATGGCCACCTGACCGGGGAACAGCCGCGACCTGCTCTCGACGAGGTCCCGCAGCGTCGACGCGTGGATGTGCGCCCTCGCGAGGTGGATCTCGCGGACGAGCGCGTCCCTGTTGTGCGCGGAGAGGTCGCCCCGCGCGCAGCCGGGACAGGAACAGACGCCCTCGTCGAGGAGGTCCCCCCCGAAGATCCCTTCCGGGAGGCAGAAATTTCCCCTCGCCGTCTCGAGGTCGACCGCGGTGAAATCGAAGAGGTCGAAACCCGTGTAGCAGAGGATGGCAACTGTGGAGGGGAGGGCGGAGGCCGGCGCGTAGAACGCGGTGTCCGGTGGCAGGCGCGTCTTCAGGCTCACGATCCACTCGACGTACCGCCGCGGGTCCGAGAACGCAGTGTGCCAGCAGGGGACCATTACGCAGGCCCCGGAAGGAACTTCCCTCTCGACCGCGGGGTGGATCCGCACCGGCTGGAGCCCGCCCGGGGGGAGGTAACGGGCCGCGAATGTTGCGTCCGCGCTCAGGGGGACGTTTTCCATCCTCGATTCCGCGAGCGCGTGGAATACGGTCTCGGGTTC
This sequence comes from Methanolinea sp., assembly GCA_030055515.1. Lineage (NCBI taxonomy): Archaea > Methanobacteriati > Methanobacteriota > Methanomicrobia > Methanomicrobiales > Methanoregulaceae > Methanolinea > Methanolinea sp. The sequence continues at coordinate 622,410 of JASFYI010000001.1, forward strand.
CACCGCGGAGGGGATGGGGATATCCCTCTCTCCCGCGCGGAAAAACCCTGCCCGGGCGAGCCCGTCCCTCCTTGTGATCTCGAGGATGCTCATGGAACCAAGGACACTCCTGGGACCTCGGAGACGAGGACGTCGCGCCACTCGGGGGGACACGCAACCAACACGTGGGTTTCCGGGTGGGATTCCCGGAGAACCCTGATCCCCCTGCACCCCGCCGCGACCATCTCCCTGTCCCACGCGGGGATCTCGCTCTGCCCGATGGGGAACGTCTCGGAGAGGCCGGGGTGGTACGGGCCGAACGGTGGCTTGAAGGGGAGCGTCAGGTCGAACCCCTCCCCCGCGGACCCGTCCATCGAGACGAGGACCCTCGGCGGGAGGTCGATCCGCCGGAGGAGATCGTGGTACCTGATCACCTCGGTGCGCAGGCAGCTCTCCGCCCCCCTGTAGAAGAATCTCCTCTTGCTCACCCTGTCTTTCTTCTCGAGCTCCCTGCCGTGGGAGAGGAACTCCCTGTAGCCGTCGAGGAGGAGCGGGTGGCTCCTGCACCGCTCGTCCACGAGCTCGAAGAGGACACCGTCCTCGATCGCCTGCCTCACCCGAGCGATCTCCGCGAGGCTCACCGCGAGGTTGTGGATCGCAAGGAGCCTCTCGGACTCTTCGGACTGCCTGAGCTCTTCGGCGGTGTGGCCGCGGCAGACCCCGCACGCGCAGGGGAGCTCCTGTAGCTCGGACAGCCGCGCGCTGCCCGAGGGGGTGAGGTACCTCCCCTCCCGCGCGTAGAGGGCATACGCGGCAGAGTCGAAGACATCGCATCCCATCGCGACTGCGAGCGCGAACATCGAGGGGTGACCCGCGCCGAAGAGGTGGACGCAAGCGGAAGGGGGTATCCCCCTCTTTGCCGCCATGACGACGCGGACGAGGTCCCTGTACCGGTAGGATTCCATGAGGGGGACAACCGCGCCGATGGGGCAGAAGGCAAAACCCATCCGCCCGACCCCGCGCCCGGCCTCCTCGCGCAGGTCGGTGAAGATCCCCCCCTGCACGGGTCCGGCGAGGTTCCCCTCTTCCCCGCAGATCTCCCTCGCCTCGCCGAGCCTCTCCATCGTGACCGCGAGGTCGCGCTCCGCGGTGCGGCGGTCCGCCCCCGGCGGCGTGGGGATGTCGAGCGGGACGATGATGTCGCTGCCGATCTCCTGCTGGAAGCGGATGACCTCCCCGTTCGTGAGGGAGATGTCGCCGTAGACCGAGAGCTGGTACGCGCCCGAATCGGTCATTATTAACCCGTCGAAATCGTAGAGGCGGTGGAGACCCAATTCGAGTGCCTTTTGCCTGTATTCCTCGCTCCTCGAGAGGATGTACGCGTTGGTGATGATACCCTCCGCGCCGAGCGCCCTCATCTCTGCCGGGCGGACGGGCTGGAGGTGCGGGTTGACGACGGGGAGCAGGACCGGGGTCCTGACCGTCCGGTTTCCCACCCGGAGCCTCCCCGTGCGTCCCGCGATATCGACCTCGGTTACCTCGAAGTGAATGGCCATGCTCTCACAGGTCCCTCACGGGGCGTGACAGCCTGCAACCTCTCGCCCGGCTGGCCGTTCCGGGTCATTCCCCGCGCGTCTCCTCATTCCCTGTCCTTTTTCCTCTCCGAGAAGACCTGCCCCTCGAACGTGAAGACCTCGGTCTCCCCGTCCTTCCAGCATCCCCTCGGCAGACCCGCTTTCAGGCACGTGTGGTCGAGGAACTCGGTCGCGTCCCATCCCCACTCGAGGGGTACCTGCGGGAGGAGGAGCCCGGACCGTCCCCCCCTCCTCACGATGAGCCCGTGCGTGCCGACCCTGACCCTCGCGGGCCTCTCGGCGGGAGCGCCGGGGAGGGGCACGGGGAGCGAGAGGACCGTCACTTCCACGTCGATTTCCGGGAGTTCGGAGGGGTGGAGGGGTGGGAACCTCGGGTCCTCGAGTGCCGCGGCGCACGCGGCCTCCCGGATCGCCTCGCCGAGGGGATACACCGGGACGGGAAACCCGATGCACCCGCGGAGTTCCCCGCCCTTCTTCAGTGTCACGAAGACCCCGCGCTTCTCGGAGAAGGCACGCGGCAGGTCCGGGTACTTCACGCGTTTCCTCCCGATCCTCTCCTCGAGGGCGAGGCGGGCGAGTGTGACGGCGAGGTCGCCTTCTTCCGGGGTGAGCACTTCCATCAGGTGTATATAATGTGCCACCGAATTATATAGGGAGAGGGAGAGTGCGGCCGACGGTGGCATGGATGCCGCTGAGGAAAGTCCCCCCACCAGCTGAGCGCGCAGCCGTCACGCAAGGACGGGTGGCGAGAGTCACGGCAATGGCACAGAAACGACACGGCCTGCCCCCAGCAATGACGCGGGAGAGCCCCACTTGGGGGCCATCCGGGGAAGCGGTCCCCGCGGGACACGCGCCCGGCCGCTGACGCGTAAGGGCAGGAACCGCTGAAACGGCGAATCCCTGCGGGTGCAAGCCAGAACAGGGCGTAACGGTTGCTCAGCACCCTGCCCGGGTATGGCGCATGAGCTGAATGCCGCAACGAACAGAAGGGGGCTTACTCCTCCCACTCCACCAATGCCTTTCCTCGAATAGTTTTATCCGCCGTTATGCACATGGGTAATACACGAGACCCATGCACATCCCCACGCCCGAAGAGATAAGGGAGAGGCGGGAACTCCTCGGCATGAAGCAGGCAGAACTCGCGGAGAAGGCCGGGATCAGCCAGTCCATGGTTGCACGCATAGAGAAGGGGAGCGTCGATCCCCGGGTGAGCACGCTCAAAAAGATCGTCGATGTCCTGAATGCCCGGGAGAGGCCGAGGATCACGGCAGGCCGCGTGATGCACGCGCCCGTCATCTGCGTGAGTATTACCGATCCCATCACGCACGCTGCCGAGATCATGGAGAAGTACGGGATATCCCAGCTGCCCGTCCTCGAGGGGAACACCCCTGTCGGGAGCATCTCCGGGACGGCCATCCTGAACGCGATCCACGACAGGGCCACCCACCGGGGACACGGGGACACGGTGAAGGACTACATGGAACCGGGCTTCCCCACTGTCAGGAAGGACACGGACATCGAGTCTGTCATCCGTATCCTCGCGCACCACCACGCGGTCCTCGTCATGGAGGAAGGGCGCGTTTCGGGTGTCATCACGACCCACGACCTGATCTCGCTCGTCCGTGACCACTAGAGGAGCGAGACGAGGTCACGCAGGACGGCGACGGGAACCTTTGCCTTCACCACGCTCGACGCGAGGAGAACCCCGTCGGTCCCGAGGTCTATCGCGGTCTTCACGCATTGACCCGAGTGGATCCCGGCTCCCGTGAGGATCCGGACAGCAGGGTTGACCCTCCGCACGGCCTCGACGGTCCCGGTGATGATGCCGGGGTTCGCGGTCGAGACCGAGATGTTTCCCCCGATGAGTTCCGGGGGTTCCACGGCGACGTAGTCCGGGCCGAGGGCTGCAGCGGCTGCGCTCGTCGTGACATTGTTCGTGCACACGATGGAGACGAGCCCGGATTCCCTCAGGCGGGAGACGACCGCGTCGATCTCGGCGAGGGTGAGCCTCCTCTCGGAGTGATTCACGAGCGAGCCCGTCGCACCCGCCTCCTTGATTGCCTCGACCGTGACGGCCCCCGTGTGCGCCCCGGGCGCTGCCGCATCCACGTGCTGGGCATAGACGGGGAGCGAGTAGTGCACGGAGAGGGGGTGGATGTTCGTGTAGCTGGGGGCGATCCCGATCTCGACGCCTGACTCCTCCGAGACCTGCTGCGCGGCACCCGCGATCGCGTGGGCCCTCTGGCCGCTCGCTTCGGCGTAGGTCTTCAGGTTGATGAGGATGAACGGTTTTGCCATGGGGTATCTCCTGCCCGGGGAGGGTATATGGAACTGCGAGGGGAAAACCCATTCCCTCCGGCGAAAGGGACCCGTGCCTCAGATCTCCGGCCTGAGGAAATGCCCTGCCGTGATCCCTCCCCTCGCGACCCTCCTAATCCTCTCCTTGAGACGGGCAAGCGCGGCCTGGTCGGCACTGCCCGACAGGGTGAGATCGATCGCTTCCCTGTACGCGGGGATGACCTCCCGCACGTACGCACGCCCCCTGCGCCGGGCATCCACCGCAAGGGATCCCACGCCCGACGCGACGAGGAACGGGACATAGTCGATGAGTGTCGTCTCCACTGCGTTGAGGACCCTCGTCCTCCCCAGGCCATCCTCGTACACCGGGAAGATACGGCCCGCCTCGTCCTCGATGCCCCACCATCCCGCGGGTTGTCTCCCGAGAATATCGGTGAGGAGCCTGTTTTTGCTCACCATCACCTCGATGTTTCCCTGGCATATCACCTCGAACGAGATACCCGGTGACAGTGCGGCCGCACGCGAGATAACCCGGGGGATATCGGCGCAGGGGAGTTCAGGGGAGAGGGTGAACCCGTCGAGGGGAGGGTGGAGGGCAATCGCAGCCCACGAGTTGAAGATGTTCATGCCCTGCCCGCCGGAGACGCGCACCCGCGGGGCTCGGGACCGGATGGCCTCCGCGAGGCCTGCCTCCATGACGGTGACGCGCTCGAGCCCTGCCTCCGAGAGACGGGGGAGGACAGCGAGGGCGTGTCCGACGAAGGACGGGGGGGCAACGCGCGGCCACATCCACGAGAACCCTGCGCCCGACTCCCTGCAGGTCGAGATGGCCCCGAGGATCTCTTCCTCCGTACTATCCCGGTGCCACTCGCGCGCGGTTGGCTCAAAGCAGATGGTATCGCAACCCGCCCCGCAGGCCTCGGAGAGTTCTTCGAAGGTCGCGCAGTACGCGCAGAGGACCGGGCGGGAACCTCCAGGCGGCGTGTTCCCGCGCGTTCCCCTCTCCGCCTCGCCCACGAGTGCTCCCACCGCCGATTCGGCCCGCTCGAGGTCCCCCGGCGATGGGGAGAAAGCGCGTGTCCACTCGAGGGAGAGCCTGTCGAGGATCTCCCTCCTCACGCGGTTGAGGGACGAGACGGGGAGGAAGCACCCCGCTCCCTCCTGCACCCGAATTTCGCTGAAGGAGAACGGGCTTGAGGAGGTCTTTCCAAGCTGTGCCCGGATGGTATCGGGGGAGAGCGGTCGAGACTTTGCGGGAGCAGGTATCAACGCCGATTGCCCCACGATCTCCATCCTCCCCCTTTTCGGGTGCACGAGTGAAGCGGACCACGCGACGGGTTCGTCTGCGCTCACGTAAAGCGCGAGGTCCACGGGGATGGGACGGCTGACCTTCTCCTTCCCCACGATCGACCTCGCCCTCTCCGCGCATGCCCTGCTCCTCGTGAGGAAGACGAGGTCGCCGGGCCGGGTTCCTGCCACTTCCGCCCGGAGGAGGATGTGGCGATCCCCCGGGATTGCCGGTCCCTTGAGGGTCGTTCCACCCCGCACCCTTCCTCCAGGAGACGTGACGAGGATCCCGTCTCCCGCAAAGAGGGCGACGTGCGCTTCCGGTTTCACGGTGATTCCCTCTCCCTCCCGCACGCCCCGCACGGTCCCGATGAAGAGTCCCCTGTTCCCGGCCGCTTCCCGCCCCATGGGCGAGTTGTCCCCGAACAGGTACCCTTCCGAGAATCCCCTGCTAAACGCGAGTGCCATCGTCTCCACCTCCCCTGGCTGGACGTGGTCCTCCCCCCGCGCGAGTGCATCGAGTGCCCGGCGGTACGCGCGGACGACGACTGCCACGTAGAGGGGTGATCGCATCCTCCCCTCGATCTTCAGCGCGGAGACGTCCCTGCGGACGAAGGAGTCGAACCGGGGGTAACAGCACAGGTCCCTCGTCGAGAGGAGGTAGCTTCCGCCCGGGGGGGCGCGGGGATGTCCGCGCGGGATACGCGAACCGTCCGCGGACAATTCCACGAGCGTGTAGGGTTTCCTGCACGGCTGGGCACACATCCCCCTGTTGCCGCTCCTCCCGCCGGCAAGGGACGAGAGGAGGCACTGGCCTGAATACGAGTAGCACAGCGCCCCGTGCACGAATACCTCGATCTCCGGCCTCCTTTCCCTCGGGACCGCGAGGATCTCGTCCAGTTCCGCGAGCGTGAGCTCTCTCTGGAGGATCACGCGGGAATACCCAGCACTGCGGGCCCATGCCACTCCTTCCGGTGTCCCGATGGTTGCCTGCGTGGACGCGTGGAGGGGGAGTCCGGGGAATGCCTTCCTCGCGAGGGAGAGGAGGCCCGTGTCCTGGAGGATCGCGCCGTCCGCACCCATCCGGTATACCTCGAGGAGGAACGAGAGTGCCTCGGGAACCTCGCTCTCCCTGACGAGGGTATTGACGGTGACGTACACGCGCACGCCGTGGAGGTGGGCATACGCGATCGCCTCTGCCATCTCTCCGGGCGAGAAATTCGGTGCGAAGTGCCTCGCGCCGAACCGTTTCCCGCCGAGGTACACTGCGTCCGCGCCGGCGGCGACCGCGGCTCTCAGCGCTTCCATCGAGCCCGCCGGTGCGAGGAGTTCGGGGATTTCCGCTCGTTTTCCCCCCCTCTCGCGCGTGCCCATGAGGAGATGTCTGCGCGAGGTCAGGTTAAAGACTCCTGCGCCTCAATGACTCCCACTGATGAAGATCGTGGCATCGGTCCCGCGGACCGCGCTCATCCCCGCGGCCATATCGGCCGGCGCAGACGCAATCGAGGTACGCCTCGACCACACGGGCCCCCTGTCCGAGGAGGAGGCGGACGCGGCGTTCCGCGGACTGCCGGTGCCCCTGATCCTCACGGTGCGGAGCGTTGCCGAGGGGGGGAAATTCGCGGGGGGACCGGACGAGTGGTGGGAGATGGTACGACCGTGCCTCCCGTATGCAACATGCGTGGACGTCGAGGGACCGTTCCGGTCGCTCGCGCCACGCCTGCGAAAACAGGGAAAGAAGATCATCGCCTCCTACCATACCCCCGAGATGCCATCCGCCGGGTCATTCGAGGCTGCGAGGAGAGACCTCGCGTCGTTTGGGGATATCCCCAAGATCGTGGTGGGGCCGCGGTCGCTTGACGACGTCGTCTCCCTCCTCTCGTTCACGCTGCACGCGGAAAAACCGATCGTCACGGGTGTCATGGGCTCCCGGTTCTCGTTTGCCCGCCTGATGCTCCCCCTCTTCGGGTCGTGCCTCCTCTTCTGCCACGCGGGGATCCCCGTCGCGGCCGGGCAGTTCCACGTCTCCAAGGCCCGGGAGATCATGGACCTCCTCCGGTGAGCGTTCCGGCCGATCCGGCCGAGGGTACGTTCTCGAAGAATGAAAGGTCACGCGGAGACTGTTAGGGCGTATCCACGGCAGCGCGATTTCCAAGGGAAAAATACGGGGTATCCTTTCAGGGTTCCTTCGTGACGGGGATGGCTCGGACAGTATACTGCTTCAGGCACTCCCCGTCGAGCTCGATGGTGACGGTCCTCTCCTCGCCCGGCCCGAGTGCACCGATGAAGAGTTCCTTCGTGTCGCGCACGACCCCCGTGTCTGCGTTGAGGAGCTCCACGTGGAGGTACACGTTCCGCTCCCGCGTCGTGCCCGGGTTGTACACCTGGAACACGGTCTCCCACGTGCAGCCGCGCGAGATTCCCCAGTCCGCGTCCTGACGGACGAGGGTCGCCCTCAGGGCGGTCCCGTTCGCCGTCGCGGAGACGCCCTCCCCTCCCCCCGTCTGGGTGAGGACGGAGACGCAGCCGCCGCAGAGGAGAAGGGCCAGAGTGACGAGGAACGCGAGAACTGCACTCTTCTGCACGGTCGCTCCCCCTTTCCTAGAAGACATTCTCATGCGTCTCTCACCGGGAACACTTGCCTGGTTTCTCGCGCGCGGGATAAAGCCTTTCTACTGCCCCCTCACCCCGGAGCGGACCATCTCCTGCCCGAGGTACGCGTCGGCGAGCACGAGGGCGAGCATCGCCTCCGCGACGGGTCCGATCCGGGGGACGATGCACGCGTCGTGCCTCCCCGCGACGGAGATGGTCCTCTCCTGCCCCCTCGCATCCACGGTCCTCTGTTCCCTCGCGATGGAGGGGGTCGGCTTGACCGCGATACGGACGACGATCTCTGCACCCGTGCTGATCCCCCCGAGGATACCCCCGGCATGGTTCGTGAGAAAGCCGCCCTCGCCCATCTGGTCATTGTGCTCGCTGCCCCGCATCCGCGAGACCGCGAACCCGTCGCCGATCTCCACGCCCTTCACCGCGCCGATTCCCATCATCGCCATCGCGATGAGGGCGTCGAGCTTCCCGAAGACCGGGTCGCCGAGGCCGGGCGGGCACCCCCTCGCGGTCACTTCCACGATCCCGCCCACAGAATCGCCCTCGCGCGCCGCGGCTTCTATCTCCCTCTCTATCCCCTCGGGCGTCGTCGCCCCGTGCACCTCGACGATCCTGCTCGCCACCGAGATCCCTTTCAGGGAGAGGAACTTCCGCGCCACGGCCCCCGCGGCGACCCTCGCGACCGTCTCGCGGCCCGAGCTCCGCCCGCCCCCCCTGAAATCCCGGATCCCGTACTTCGCGTGGTACGTGTAATCGGCGTGGCCGGGGCGGAAGACGTCCGCGATCGCCTCGTAGTCAGAGGGACGGGCGTCCGCGTTCCTGACGAGGAGGCAGATCGGCATCCCCGTCGTCCTGCCCTCGAAGACCCCGGAGAGTATCTCCACCCTGTCCTCTTCCCGCCGACCTGTCGAGAACGGGTGGACGCCGGGGCGCCTCCGCGAAAGGAACCCGTCGATCTCCTCTTTTGATATCTCGATGCCCGGCGGGCACCCGTCGATGACTGCCCCGATGGCCGGCCCGTGACTCTCCCCGAAGGTCGTGACGCGGAAATTTCTCCCGAAGGTATTCACCCTACCATCTCCCTCACCATGTGGAGGGGGGCATCGATCCCCGTGAAATGCTTGAATTGCGCCTGTGCCTGGCGGACGAACATCTCCTTCCCTGAAATGACCCTGCACCCCTCGGCCCTCGCCATCCTCAGGAGGGGGGTCTCCGGAGGGGTGTACACGAGGTCAAAGACGGTCATTCCCGGGCGGAGCTGTTCCCTCGAGAGGGGGCTCCCCCCGTCCGGTTCCATCCCTACCGGAGTGGCATTCACGAAGATGTCCGGGTTAATCCCGTCGATGTCGCCCGGGACGCCGTGAGAGCAGCCGAGCCGTGCCGCGAGGGCCGATGCCTTCTCCACGGTCCTGTTCAGGATGGTGACGTCCTTGCCGAGCGCGAGGAGGGCGTACGCCGCCGCGGCTGCCGCACCCCCCGCACCGAGGACGACCGCTGTCCTCCCCCTCTCACCCGCGAGAGCGTCGCGGATTCCCACCCAGTCCGTGTTGTACCCGTAGCTCTTCCCCCCGCAGAAGAGGACCGTGTTGCAGGCCCCTATCGCGGTGCAGTGCGTGTCGGGCCGGTCTATCGCGGAGATCACCTCCTGCTTGAAGGGAATCGTGACGGAAAGCCCGCGCACGTCGAGGTCTGCCGCGAGGCTCAGTATCCGGGAGAGGGAGGGGTCGTGGAACCGGACGTAGTGGGCATTGATGCCGAAGTACCGGAAGAGTCCCGCGTAGAGCTGCGGGCTCCTGCTGTGGAGGCTCGGGTACCCCGCGACGCCGTAGAAGCGGAGGCACGGGTTTTCTGGCATGCCGCCGACTTTCCCGAGGAGTTCGCGGGCCTCGTCCTCGGGGATCCCCGACCGCGAGATCGCGCGCGCCGCCCTCTCCGCCCTCTCCAGCGGGACGGTCCCCTCCGTGAGGAGCCGCTTGATGTAGATTGCCACTTCGTTTGGGCTCTTCGAGCGGGTGTCGACGCAGATGTCGGCCGCACTCAGGTACGCATCCCTCCTCGCCTCGAGGAGGTGCAGGATTTCCCCGCGCAGTCCCATCGCGGTGAGGGGTGGCCTCGTGGATGCCCGGATTCTCTTCTCGATGGTCAGGGGATCGGCCTGGAGGAGAATGACCGTCCTCCCCCTGCGGAGGTTCTCCACGTTCTCGGGAGAGAGGACTGCCCCCCCGCCCGTCGCGATCACGGCGGGTCCCGGCGGGAGAGCCGCGATGACCTCCCTCTCGAGCTTCCTGAACCCTTCCTCCCCGGCCTCCTCGAATATTTCGGGGATCTCGGCCCCGGCTTTCTCCTCGACGAGCGCGTCGGTATCGTAGAACGGGACGCCGAGGAGACGGGCGAGGATGTGGCCGACTGCCGTCTTCCCCGTGCCGCGGAATCCTGTAAGGACGACGTTCATAGGAGCCCCTGCACCCTGAGCTGTTCCCAGAACCCGGGGAACGATTTACTGACACATTCCGCGTTCTTTATCTTTAGATTTCCTGTCGCGAGGCCCAGCACGGCAAAGCTCATCGCCGTCCTGTGATCGGACCCGGGATCGATCTCCCCGCCGCGGAGGGGACCGGGGACGACCGTGATCGTGCCATCCCTGACCCTCACCTCCGCCCCGAGCGCGGAGAGCAGCCGCGCCGTCTCCGCGAGCCGGTCGCTCTCCTTGTACCGGAGGTGCGCGACCCCCGAGATCCGCGAGACACCCCTCGCCCTTGACGCGAGGACGCAGAGGGTCTGCACCGTGTCCGGCATCGAGGCCATGTCGACGTCGACTCCCTCGAGGTCCCCCGTGGACATGACTTCCACGCTGTCCTCCCCGTACTGCACCCGGCACCCCATCCCCTCGAGGATGCGGAGGAATCCCCTGTCACCCTGGCACGAGCGCGGGTTGAGGTTCCGCACGACCACCCTCCCCCCGCAGGCCGCCGCGAGTGCGAAGAAGTACGACGCGGAAGAGTAATCCCCCTCGACCCTGTAGCGGGCGGGCCTGTACCCGCGGCCGGCGGGAACGTGGAACCTGCGGTACCCGTCGCGCTCCACGCGGGCGGAGAATGCCTCCATCACGCTGACCGTCACGTCGAGGTAAGACTTCGAGGCGACGTGCCCGCGGAGCGAGAGCGTCACGTCCTCCCTCGCGAGGGGCGCGACGAGGAGGACCGACGAGGCGAACTGGCTGCTCATCCCCGCGTCGAGCAAGGCACGGCCGCCGACGAGCTCGCCCGATACCCTGACGGGGGGGTATCCCTCCTTCTCGAGGAATTCCACCCTGCCGCCGAGCGCCCGGAGCGCGTCCGCGAGCGGTCCCATGGGCCTCTCCTTCATCCTCCCCGACCCGGTGAGGGTCACGGGGGACCCGCAGAGGAGCGCGACGGAACAGAGGAGACGCATGCTCGTCCCCGATTCCCCCGCGTCGATCACGTGCCCGGCCGGGCAGGAGAGAGCGCCCCCGCGGCCGTGGACGAGGAGACGGTCCCCGTCGCCGCGTATCCCGATGCCCATCGACTCGAGAGCGCGCCTCGTCACCCACGTGTCGCCTGACTCGAGGGGATTGCAGACCGTCGATTCTCCGTCCGCGAGCGCTGCGGCCACGAGGGCGCGGTGCGAAAAGCTCTTCGAGGGCGGGGCGACGAACGTGCAGTCGAGCGGCCCTGCCCTGCGGAGCGTCACGTCCATTCACCGGCCTCCAGCACCGGGTACCTGCCGAGGTCCTTGACGCGCGTCATCGCCTCCAGCTCCCGCAGCGCGTGGATACTCTCCTCGCCCGCGTCGTCGTAGTCGATGAAGAAGACGTAACTCCCCATCCCCCTCTTTGACGGACGCGACTCGATGCGCGTCAGGTTGATACCCCTCCGCGCGAAGACACCGAGGATGTCGTGGAGGAGGCCTGCCCTGTCCTCGCGGGGGTCGACGATGATACTCCCCTTTGCCGGATTCCCCCCCGAGTAGGGCGTGCGCGAGATGGTGACGAACCTCGTCACGTTCTGGCCGCTGTTCTCCACGCAGGTCTTCCTGACCGGGAGGCCGTAGAACCTCGCGGTGATCCCGGGGACGATCGCCGCCCCCTTCCCCTCGCGGAAGAGTTCGCGCGCGCTCTGGGCGTTGCTCGACGTGTGGACGACGGGGAGGCCGAGCTCCTCGATGATGTCGCTGCACTGCTCGTGCGTCTGGGGGTGGACGTAGAGGACCCCCGCGTCCCCGAGCGGTCCCAGCGAGACGAGGTGGTGGTGCACGGGGACGTACGCCTCCCCCGTGATGTAGACACTGCACGTGAGCAGGCCGTCCATCGACGGTCCCACGCCGCCCGCCTCGCTGTTCTCGAGCGGGACGAGGCCTATCCCCTCCCCCCGTTCGACGGTCTCGAAGATCTTCCGGATGGTGGGGAGGAGGATCACCGTATCTCCAAACAGCCTCGCGCCCAGCTCGTGGCTGAAAGTCCCCTCCGGTCCGAGCGCGAAGACCTTCATCTCCCCACCATCGCCGCGATCAGCCTGTCGGATTCCTCTGCCGCGACCCTGCAGTACTCCCCAAAGTGGGCGGAATCCTCGAGGAAAACCCGCCTGAACGCCTCCGCGTCGCGTTCCGCGACGACGCTGCAGAGTCGCGCGAACTCCTCGTTGCACGCGGAGAGGACCTCGGGGACACCCGGGTTGAGCATCAGGATGTCGGCGTAGAGGTCCGGGTCCTGCGAGAGTAGCCTCCCCGCGAGGAACATCTCGATCTGGTACACCGGGCTCGTGTAGGGCATCGTCTCCTCCGGTTTCATCCCGAGCCTCCGCATCGTCCCTGCCATCACGAGGGTGAGGTGGTGCGTGAGACCCTGCACGACCGCCATCATCCTGTCGTGCTCCTCGGGGGTCGTGATCGTGACGCGGGCTCCCTGTGACCGGAATATCCCGAGGATCTCCTCGAGGGTCTCCCGGTCGCACCTCGCGGGCGTGGCGATGATCGTCTGGCCCTCGAGGCTCGCCGCGGAGGGACCGAACATGGGGTGGAGGCCCACCACCTTTGCCCTCGATTCGAGCATCGCGCGGACCGGGGCAACCTTCAGGGACGTGAGGTCGCAGAGTACCTGGTCCCCCGTGAGGTAGGGGGCCACCGACCTGATGACGTTGACCGTCTCCCTTATGGGGACCGAGACCACGACGAGGTCGCACGCGCGGGCGAGATCCACGTCCCGGACCTCGGTCCTCCTCCCGCAGACCGCGACCTCGCACCCGACCCTCGCGAACACGTCGCGGAAGAAAGACCCCATTTTCCCCGTCCCGCCGATGATTCCCACTCTCACCCGCGATCACTTCTCCACGATGCTCTCCCGCACGGCCATTCCAAAGTGCCTCCCCGCCTCCTTCACGCAGCCGAGGACCGAATCGCCGGGCGACAGCTCGACGACGGAGACCGCGGAGCCCCCGGGAGTGACGAGGCGAATCGTCTCCGCGTTCTGGAGGATGAGGCTGCAGGGAACCCCGTCTGCCTCGGCCTCGACGAGCAGGAGCGGCCTCCTCTCTATCTTGACGCGCCCGACTGTCGCCTCGCGCGAAGCCCCGTCGCTCCCGACGACGAGGACCGTCCCGCCGGCCGCGAGGTCCGAAAGGTACACCGTCCTCCCGCCGGGGGAGAGGAGGTAGGCGTGGACCGCACCCGCGTTGACGCGGAACGGGCGCGGCGCGACGTAGGGGTTCTCCAGCGTCTCCGCGTGGACGAGGAGGAACGCGGAGGAAGTGTTCCCGACGAGGAGACCCTCGCCGTTCGAAAGGAGGGAACACGTGTCCACGCAGACACGGTCCCCCATGCCCGCGGGACGAACCGACTTCACGGTGAAGGGGACGAGGGGGATCACCTCGCGGCTCGCGTGGACGAGGGCGCCCGTCTCCTTCACGACGGCGGGGTCGTCCGTCGCGAGGAGGATGCCTGCCACACCCTTCTCGAGGACCTGGAGCGCGAGGAGAGCGTCTTTGGGGTTGGTCACCCTCGCGATGATCCTCTCGGACCTCGCGGCGAGATTCTCGAGGGGGATCACGCGCCAGTCGGCTGCATCGACGACGACGTAACCCTCCCGTGCCTTTTCCACCGCGAGGTCCTCGCTCTCCTTCCCAGTCAGGGTGACCCAGAAGACGTCCCTCTCCGGGACGAGGTCTCCGTCCGGGGCTACGACCCTCACCCTCCCGAGAGATCGGACGTCCTCCGCGGAGTCCGCGACGATCGTTCCCGCACCCGACTCGAGTGCCGCGGTGGCGATATCCTTCCGCCAGGAGCGCGCATCGACCCAGAACTCCTTCATCTAGTCCCCCTCGAGCGCTCTCCTCGGGTCCACGTCCTCGTGGACGACCTTGCAGAGAGCACGGACGAATGCACGCGGGTTATCCCTCTGGAATGCGTTCCGGCCGACGCACACGCCGGCACCCCCCGCGCGGACCGCGTCTCGGATGATCTCGAGCGTCTCGAGGTCACCTGCCTTCTCGCCCCCCGCGATGAGGACCGGGACCGAGCACGCAGAGACGATCTCCCGGAAAGAACGTGGGTCTCCCGTGTAGTTCGTCTTGATGAGGTCTGCCCCGAGTTCCTCTGCCACCCGCACGCAGTGGCCGACGGTCTCGGGCGCGGTGGGATTGATCCCCTTGCCGCGCGGGTAGATCATCACGAGGAGGGGCATGCCCCACCTGTTGCAGTCCCTCACGATCGCGCCGGCAGACTCGATCATCTTGGACTCGTTCGGGGCACCGAGGTTGATGTGGATGGAGACCGCGTCCGCGCCGAGCGCGATCGCCTCCTCGACGCTGCAGACGATCACCTTGTCGTTAGGATCGGGATTCAGGGAGGTGCTGCCCGAGAGGTGGACGATGAGGCCGATGTCCCTCCCCCTCCTCCGGTGACCCCGCTTCACGATCCCCTTGTGGAGGACGATCGCGTTCGCACCGCCCTCGCTCACCTCGGAGATGATGTGCGTCATGTCCTTCAGTCCCTCGATCTGGCCCAGCGTGAACCCGTGGTCCATGGGCACGATCACGGACCGGCCCGTGTTCCGGTCCATGATGCGCTCTATGCGTATCTCCTTTCCAATCATGCTCTCCCTTCCTTGAGAACCCTGTAGGCTTCTTCAGCAGACTCCCCGCCGTGCACGATGAGCGCGGCGGCCGCGATGAACCTGTCGGGGGCGGGATGCTGGAACGCATTTCTCCCTATCGAGATTCCCGCCGCGCCCCCCTCCATCGCACCTTCTATCAGCTCGAGCGTCGCAAGGTCGCTCGTCCTGCTCCCGCCTGCAACGACGACCGGGACCGGGCATCCCCTCGTGACTTGCCTGAAGCTGTCGGGGTCGCCGGTGTAGACGGTCTTGACGATGTCCGCGCCGAGCTCCGCGGCCACGCGCGCGGCAAGGCTCACGTGGTCGACGTGGTGTTCGTCCTCGATCTTCCTGCCCCTCGGGTACATCATCGCGAGGAGGGGCATCCCCCACTCCATGCACTCGACCGCGATACGCCCGAGGTCGGCGAGCATGCGGGCCTCGGAATCTGCACCGATGTTCACGTGGATCGAGACCGCGTCGGCCCCCATCCTGATCGCGTTCGTCACGGTATTGACGAGGACCTTCTCGTTAGGGTCGGGCCCGATCGACGTGCTCGCCGAGAGGTGGAGGATGAGGCCGATGTCCCTCCCGCTCCGCCTATGCCCGTGGAGGGCAAGGCCGATGTGCCCGAGGACGGCGTTCGCACCCCCTTCGGCGACGAGGTCGACGGTGCGGCCGAGGTCTATCAGTCCTTCCATCGGCCCGCTCGTCACACCGTGGTCCATCGGGACGATGATCGTCCTGCCGGTGTTCCGGTCCATGATACGTTCCATGCGGATTTCTTTCCCTCTCATCACAGTCTCCCGCCCGATCGGCACCGTTTTTCCCGCAAAAACGGCCGACGGGCTAGTTAAAATACCAGAAATAGCCGAAATACGCGCAGTCCCGTGGCGTCGGTATCAGTCCCGCCGGGAGAACTTGGGATATCCCGGGGATAGTACGGTCGGAATGTCCTCCACGGGACGAGGCAAGAACAGGTTTCCTTCGATTCCTGCAGGTAGCGCCGCTAGTAGAGATAAAGACACTCACAGGCGAAAAGGCACTCACCTTGCATTGGAGAGTGGTTGTCTGTCACTGTATATAAAACTGATGAGCGGGGGCTCACTTCTTGACCTTCTTTACCGTGATGACGTCGCCGAGGGTTGGGACGACATTTCCCCGCTGCTTTCCCCCTTCCCCGGGAGACGGAGAGTCGATGAGGCGGATGTTCAGTGCCTTCTCGAGTTTCTCCCTCACGTCGTCCTCGGGGATGAGGTCCCCCTTCTCTATCTTCTTGATGAGAAGTTCCTTCTCCTTCAGGTGCATCGCGAGATCCTTCTGCGACCAGCCCCTCTCCATGCGGGCAGTCCGTATCCTCTCGCCGTAATCTTCGACGATCTCCCCCTCGATGAGGTCAAAGACGTCCTTCTTCCTCTTCGCGGGGGGTTGCGCCGGAGCGCGAACCGCGGTTCCCGGGCGCGGGGGGCTTTTCCGGGTTGCCTGGACCTCCGTGCCGTACCGTGCGCACTGGGCACAGACCTCGAGCACCGCTCCCTCCACGCGGACAGTCTTTGGGGGCCCCTGGATCTTCCCCCCGCACATCTCGCACTGCATACCCGTCGCAAACATCTTTATAGACATTTTTCCCTATATACTTATTCGAGGCAGAGAAATGGTGGAAAGTGCCCGCCAATCCCAGGAGCCGCAGAATCCCGAGGAGCTGTACCGGTACCTCCTCGACAGGGTCACGCACATGGAGACCCGCAACCTGGAACTGCGGGAACAGATCCGCCAGATTGAGTCGGACAAGAGGTACATCGAGACCCAGAAGATCCGGTACGAGAGGGAAGTGAGGAAGCTCAAGAGCGAGATCGAGCAGCTGCGAAGCCCGCCGCTCGTCATCGGGACGATCACGGACGTGCTCGACAACGGGAGGGTGATCGTGAGGAGCAGCGCAGGGCCGAGGTTCCTCGTGAGGAGCTCGATGTGCATCGACCCGGAGAAGCTGAAACCCGGCGTGCGGTGCACGCTGAACCAGCAGTCGCTCGCGGTCATCGACATCCTCCCCGAGAGCTACGATGCACAGGTCTACGGCATGGAGGTCGTGGAGAGTCCCGAGGAGTCCTACGCCGACATCGGTGGCCTCGACCAGCAGATCACCGAGATCCGCGAGGCAGTGGAACTCCCCCTGAAGAGGCCCGACCTCTTCGAGAAGATCGGGATAGAGCCGCCGAAAGGGGTCCTCCTCCACGGCCCGCCCGGCACCGGGAAGACCCTGCTCGCGCGTGCTGTCGCCCACGAGACGAAGGCCCACTTCCTCCACGTCGTGGGCTCGGAACTGGTCCAGAAGTACATCGGCGAGGGTGCACGCCTCGTGCGGGAGCTCTTCGACCTCGCGAAGAAGAAGGCACCGACGATCATCTTCATCGACGAGATCGACGCAGTCGGCGCGGCCCGGACCGAGTCCACGACCTCCGGGGACCGCGAGGTTCAGCGGACGCTGATGCAGCTGCTCGCCGGCATGGATGGATTCGAGCGGAGGGGTGACGTGAAGATCATCGGGGCGACGAACAGGATCGACATCCTCGACCGCGCCCTCCTCCGTCCCGGCAGGTTCGACCGCATCATCGAGATCCCGCTCCCCGACCTCCAAGGGAGGGTTGCCATCCTGAAGGTCCACACGCGGAAGATGAACCTCGAGGACGACGTGAACCTCGAGGAGATCGCCTCCCTGACAGAGGGGAAGAACGGCGCGGACCTGAGAGCGATATGCATGGAGGCCGGCATGTTCGCGATCCGGAGGGAGAGGGAGGCGGTCACGAGGGAGGACTTCATGGACGCGATCCGGAAGATCGGCCAGGACTTCGAGCGGCACGTCATCAAGAGCGGATACGGCGCGATGTTCGCGTGACCTTGGGTCACCCCGCTCCCTCTTTTTCCCCTGCCACGACACGTTCCCCGTGGGTGGGGCCCATTGCGTCCCGGGAAATCGGGGTGCATTCGAAACGTTAAAATAAGAGTCTCCCGAATCACCACATCGTGTGATCCTATGAGCCTCGTCAAGGAATTCCTGGATTTCCTCTACGAATACAAGATAGTCGGCCTCGCGATTGCTTTCATCATGGGCCTCGCCGCAAACCAGCTCGTGAAATCCCTCGTGGACAACATCATCATGCCGGTCATCACGTTCTTCATCCCGGGCGGCGAGTGGCAGACGTCGAAGCTCTCCATCGGCCCGGTGGTGATAAGCTGGGGGCAGTTCCTCGCGGACCTGATCTACTTCGTCATCGTCGCATTCGTGATATTCCTCATCGCAAAGAAGATCCTCCGCGAGGAGAAGGTCACGAAGAAGTGATCCCCGGGTGACCCGGGTCACCGTTCCATTTTTTCACCGGTGTATTCCTCCTCCGTGCACCACACCTCGAGAGAGTACGCGCCCTCCTGCACCGCGCAGTCCCCCCCGTCGCGCAAGGGCTCGTCGCCCACGAGCTTCCCGTCGGCAAATGTGTAAACCCGCCTGTATCTCCAGCCCTCGCGCGGGATCGGCTCCCTTTTTTCGTATATCCGGCGGGCGACGTTGGCCGTGCAGAATGTCCCGGGGGCGATCTCGACGATCACCCCGTGCATGTAGCGGCGGACATACCACCGGAGATCCGAGACGAGTGATAGGGCGCTCCCGAGGGTCGCGACCGTGACTGCAACGCCCGCGGGTGTTCTCTCGGGCTGGTAAAACCGGAGGGCCTCCCTGCTCGTCTCGGACGCGAGGAGGGTGGAATAGAGGTCTGTTCCCTCCCTTGGGACGAAGACGACTCGCATGCGCACTACCGCCGCGTCCCGTGGCCCGCCCCGTGGAGAGGCCGTGGCCGGGGGATGGAGTCACGGGGGAGGCCTGGGGACACCTTCCCGCTCACGGCCATCGGGAAAAAGAGAAGGATCTCATATGTACATGCGGAGGTCGGGCTTCTGCTCGTTCCTCACCTTCTTCACGGCGTGGAGGAAGTCTTCCTGCGAGACCGCATCTGCCTCCCTCCGCACGGCGTTCATCCCTGCCTCCCTGCATATCGCCTGGAGCTCGGCTCCCGTTGCACCTTCGGTCATCTCCACGATCGCGGCGAGGTCCACGTCCCCGCCGAGGGCCATGCGCCGCGTGTGGATCTTCAGGATCTCCATCCTCCCCTCGTCGTCCGGGAGCGGGATCTCGATGATGCGGTCGAACCTCCCGGGTCGGAGGAGGGCGGGGTCGAGCATGTCGAGCCTGTTCGTGGCCGCCATGATCCGCACGTCACCCCGCGTGTCAAAGCCGTCCATCTCTGCGAGGAGCTGCATCAGCGTCCGCTGGACCTCCGCGCTCCCCGACGTGCCGTCGTTCGTCCGGGTGCTCCCGACCGCGTCGATCTCGTCGATGAAGACGATCGACGGCGATTTCTCCCTCGCGAGTGCGAAGAGCTCCCTGACGAGCTGGGCGCCCTCGCCGATGTACTTGTGGACGAGCTCGCTCCCCGACATGCGGATGAACGTCGCCCTCGCCTGGTGCGCGACGGCCTTTGCAATCAGCGTCTTCCCTGTCCCGGGGGGGCCGTGGAGGAGGATGCCCTTCGGTGGTTCCACGCCGATCCTCTCGAAGATCTCGGGTTTCGTGAGGGGGTACTCGACTGCCTCGCGCACCTCCTCGATCTCCCTCGCGAGGCCCCCGATCTGGCTGAACGTGACATTCGGGGATTCCTCGAGTTCCATGACCCTGACGCGGGAGTCGAAGATGGACCCCACGATCTTCACGATCGAGAGGGTATTGTTGACCGCGACCTTCGTCCCGGGCTTGAGCTTGCGGAAGAGCTCCTCGTTCACGTGGGTGAGGTACTCCTGGTTGTTCCCCTGCTGGCGGAGGTACACCTCGCCGTTCCCGAGGAGGTCAACGACGACTGCAACGAAGAGCGGCATGCGCTTCAGCTGGCTGTTCTCGCGTTTCAGCTGGGCATTCTCCCGCATGAGCTCGTCGTTCTTCACCTTCAGGTCGAGGAGCTGGGACTCGAGGTCCTGTATCTTCAGCTGGAATTTTATCTCGTTGTCTCCCCCGGCGTTCTTTATGACGCTCTCTTCCATGCTACACCTATATCTGGACCTCCCTACATTTATGTGGTGTGATTGTGATCATCAGGGGACGCGGGATATCGGGGGGGTGCGGGACGGGAGAGGCCCTCGTGAGTAGCGTCCCCATCTCGTTCCTCTCCGGCGTCGACCCTGAGACGGGGGAGATCGTGGAGACGGGTCACCCCCTGAAGGGGCGGTCCATCGCAGGAAAGGTCCTCGTCTTTCCCCACGGGAAAGGCTCGACAGTCGGTTCCTACGTCATCTACGCCCTCTCGAGGAACGGCAGGGCACCGGCCGCGATGGTCAACGAGGAGGCCGAACCGATCATCGCCGTCGGGGCGATCATCGGGAGGATTCCCCTCGTCGACAGGCCCGAAGGGGGCATCGGCAGGATCCGCGGGGGGGACGTGGTCAGGGTCGACGGGGACGCGGGAACGATCGAGATCCTCGAGAGTGGTGGAATGGGGGAGGGATAGTCTCATGAGGCCAACCCCCATATCCTCCCCCATGAGATCCATGGTCCGCGCAATCGTCCTCGTCCTCCTCGCTTCCGGTCTTGCGGGGTGCACGGGGATGCACCCGCAGTTTCCCCCCGGACAGGGTGGGTTTGGGAGCGGCGAGGACTCCCTCAAGCCCGGACCCACGGTCACCCTCCCACCCTCCCTCGATGTCACGGTCCAGGTCAACGAGAAAGATCCCATCTATGCAACCGTTCCCGTGATCTTCGCGGGGGGAAAAGGACAGGTCGCGGTGAGGGACATCCTCGTCCGCCTCACCACTTCCGAGGGGCAGGTGATCGAGGGGCACCTCGAACCGGTCAAGGGTGCCGAAGTGAAACTCCAGGGGACACGGGGCGACGACCGGCTGGAAGTCCTCGTCACGCTCACGAACGGCAACACCTACAAAATCATAGACCGCACCGTGAAGTACAGGACGAGGGGATAACGGCCCTGCCGGGGTAGCCGGGGGGACGGGTGCGAGACCGGTCCTTCCTCCCCTCTCCACTTGCCCGCAAGGTGCGTGCCGAACCATGGATACCTGCTGGAGGGACATTCCCGCGGCCCGCAACTCCTACGCGGCACTCTACGCTGCCTGCGAGAGGGAAGGGTACATCCTCCGGCCCGTGGACGCGCCGGAAGGCGACGTGACCTGCTACAGCCTCAACTCCCTGAATGCCCACCGGTACCTCCCCGAGATCGCGCGCGCACCGTGCACCACGATCGTGGGGGGACCCCACGCGACCGCGTGTTACCGGGAACTCGTCTCCACTGCAGACTACGTGGTGGTCGGCGAGGGGGAGTACACGCTCCCTGCCCTCCTCTCCTCGATCGAGCGGGGCACGGACCCCCCTCCCGGTGTCGCGACGAGGGACGGGTTCCGGCCGGCAGAGTGCTGCGTCCGGCTCGACGCGTACCCCGCGTTCACGAGGATGAAGGGCTACATCGAGATCTCGCGCGGGTGTCCCCACGGCTGCACGTACTGCCAGACACCCCGGATATTCGGGCACGCGATGCGCCACAGGAGCATCGACGCGATCGCGCGCGAGGCGAAGAAGTACAGGGACGTCCGGTTCGTCACGCCCAATGCCCTCGCGTACGGCTCGGACGGACTGCACCCCCGCCTCGACCGCGTCCGCTCCCTCCTCTCCGCCCTCCGGTCCCCGGGACGGAACGTGTGGTTCGGGACGTTCCCCAGCGAGGTCAGGCCCGACTGGATCACGCGGGAGGCACTCGACCTCGTCTCCACGTACTGTTCCAACACGCGCGTCCACCTCGGCGCGCAGTCAGGGAGCGACCGCGTCCTCCAAAGCGTCGGGAGAGGCCACACGGTCGCGGACGCGGTCGCAGCGATCGAGCTGGTAGTGGACGCGGGACTCGTCCCCGTCGTCGATTTCATCGTTGGGTTTCCCTGCGAGACCGAGGAAGACCAGGAAAAGACCGCGGAATTCATCCGTTGGACGGCCTCCCGCGGGTACGTGCACATCCACCGGTTCATCCCCCTCCCGGGAACCCCCCTCACGGGGAGAGAACCGCGCCCATTGAGCCCCCGCGTGGAGAGACTGCTCGGGAGGCTCGCTCTCAACGGGAGGCTCACCGGTTCCTGGCGTGACAGGACGCAAAGGTTTTTCTGAAAACCCCCTCGAATGAATGATCACATGAGGGACGTTCTCCTCCTCGCCGACCTCCACGGCGAGTTCGGAAAGATCGGGCCATTCCTCGAGCTCGGGCCGGATGCCGTCATCATCGCCGGTGACATCACCAACATGGGTCCAGCCGATGCCGTGAAGAAGCTCTTCGAACGGATCGATGTCCCCGCGTTCGCGGTCCCGGGGAACTGCGACCCGAGGGACACTGTCGATGCCCTCGAGAAGTCGGACTGCGTCTGCCTGCACGGGTCCTCGCTCTCCCTCGGGAACATCTCCCTCGTGGGGATAGGGGGTTCGAACCCGACACCCTTCTCCACGCCATTCGAAATGACGGACGAGCAGATCGACGAGATCCTCACCCCCCTCGTCGCGAAGATGGAGAGGCGGACGCACAACGTCCTCGTGACGCACGCGCCACCCCTCGGGATCCTCGACGTCGCGGGTGGCAACCACGTGGGGAGCGCGAGCATCCGCAAGCACATGAACTCTTTCGACCTCCTCTGCTGCGCGCACATCCACGAGCAGAGGGGTGTTTTCGAGGAGGTGGGCGTGAAGGTCGTCAACCCCGGGATGGCGGCACTCGGGCAGTGCGCGCTCATCCACTTCGGCGACGCCCCCAAGTCCATCACGATAGAACTCACCCAGGTCTGACCGGGTTTACCCCTGAACCCTCTTCTTTTCCAGGAGTTCGAGGTAAGAGTCCGTGATGGGCTCGCCCGTGATCCCGAGTGACGCCGCGATCTCGAGGGCGGTGGAGGGGTCGTCCCTCGAGGACGGGTCGAGTTCGATCTCGACGAATTTTCCGAGGTCTTCCACCGTATCGAGGGTCACCGTCGCGTTCCTGAACCTGTAGTACTCCCTTTTCTTCTTCACCACGGCCACAGGGTGGAACCCCAGCGCGAGGAGGATCTGCCTCATCGCCTCGCCCGACTCGACACCGCAGGAGATCTCTTCCCTCGCCTTGAGGGCGTGTCCCGGCTTGCGGGACCCCTTGTAGGTGAGGGCGTACTTCCCCCCGGCTTCCCTCAAGCGGAGCGCTTCGTCGGTCTTCCCGAAATCCCGCAGGGGGGAGTTCAGGTAGAGATCGCGCTCGACGAGCGCGCTCTCGAAGACCGCTTTCGCACCGCGAAGCTTCTCCCTCACGGCATCGAGATCGTCGACGCGGACCTTCAATTCGACTTCGAGCATCTTCGCCTTCCCAGAGAACGCGGGGAGGGGCGCGTGGACACGGCATGGCTATGGAACCGGTCGCGTGGCATTCTCCCGCCTGCACCGCAGCCGTCGCACCGCATCCCTCCCCCGCACACTCGATTAACTATATCTCTCCGCGTTTGAAAATGTAATGGGATTCCCGGCCTTCAGCGGCATTTCCATGCCCATCGGAGAGGCGGTCGGTGACGGGAAGTACCAGGTGTGAGAGATGGCGATTCAGAAGGGCGATTTCATCCGTCTGAGCTACACGGGCCGCGTGGAAGGGTCCGTTTTCGACACGACCGACGAGGAGACCGCAAAGCAGGCAAATATCCACAATCCGGGCGCGGGATACGGTCCCGTGACCATCCGCGTGGGCAGCCGCCACGTGATCCTCGGGCTCGACGAGGCACTCGAGGGCAAGGAGGTCGGAGAGGAGGGGGAGATAGAAGTCCCCCCCGAGAAGGCCTTCGGGCAGCACGACCCCTCGCTCGTCGAGGCATTCAACAAGAATGCGTTCCGGGAGAAGCCGAAGAAGGGGGCCATCCTGAAGGTCCCGGAGAGGGGGGAGGGGAAGGTGGTCGACATGATTGGGAACAGGGTGCTCGTCGATTTCAACCATCCCCTCGCGGGAAAGACACTCGCGTACCGGTTCCGCATCGAGGAGCGCGTCGACGACCCGGTGGAGAAGGTGAAAGGCTTAATAAGGCTCTTTTCGGGAAGGGACATGGGCGTCACGCTCGATTCAAGTCTCCTCACCATCCACCTCCCGCCCGGGATAGTGTTTGACAGGCGGTGGCTCATGTGGAGGAGCAGGGTCATCAAGGAATCATTCGACGCGATCCCGTCCCTCGAAAAAATTGTCCTCGAGGAGGTCTTTGAGCGGCCGCGGGAAGAGGGGACCGCGGAATAGACCGCGGAATAGATCTCCCCTTCTCCCCATTCACTCCCGCCATTCACATCGCACCTGTGCAGAGCGGCGAAAGCTTCGTGACGAGTCTCTCCACCTGTCGCGGTGCGGTACCCACGTAGTGCGCGGGATCGAGCAGCCTCTCCAGTTCGTCCCGTGAAATGACCGCCGTGACCTCGCCCTTTCCCTGGAGCACCGAGAGGAGCGGGACGTCGTTCTGGAGGGCCTCCATGCTCGCCCTCCGGAGGAGCTCGTGGGCCTCCTGCCTGTCCATCCCCCTCTCCGCGAGCGCGATCATCACTGATTCTGCCATGTTTATCCCGTGGAGGATGGACAGGTTCCTCGCGATCCTCTCTGGCCGGATGACCAGCCCCTCGAGGACACCCGTCATCACCGAAAGGATGTGGTCGGAAAGGATGCTCGCCTCGGGGAATATGACGCGCTCGCACGAGGAGTTCGTGAGATCGCGCTCGTCCCAGAGGGTATTGTTCTCGAGAGCAGCGCCGACCGAAGAACGGACGATCCTCGCGAGGCCGCACACCTGCTCGCTCTTGATTGGGTTCCGCTTGTGGGGCATGGTGCTCGATCCCACCTGGCGGTCGCCGAACGGCTCCTCCACCTCTCCTATCTCGGTCCTCTGGAGCGTCCGGACCTCGATTCCAATCTTGTCGAGGGTGGTCGCCACGTTCGCGAGGAACATGAAGTACTCCGCGTACCGGTCCCTCGAGATGACCTGGTTTGCGACGTCCACGGGCGCAAGACCGAGCAGTTCCATCATCGTGGCCTGGACCTCCATCCCCTTTTCCCCGATCGCGGCCTGCGTCCCCACGGCCCCGGTCAGCTTCCCGACCGCGATGCGGGGCGTCATCTGGGAGAGCCTCTCGATGTGCCGGCCGACCTCGCTTGCCCATATGGAGAACCGCAGGCCGTATGTCGTCGGGACCCCAATCTGGCCGTGCGTCCTCGCCGCGCAGACGAGGTCCCGGGTCTCCGTTGCCCTCCGGAGCAGGACGCAGAGGAGTCTCCGGAGCTTCCGGTCGAGTACCACGGTTGCCTCCTTGAGCTGGAGCCCCGTCGCGGTGTCGAGGATATCGTTCGATGTCGCCCCGAAGTGGACGTAACCGCCCCCTTCCCCGCACTGCTCGGCGATCGCCTTCACGATTGCCATCATGTCGTGGCCGATTTCCCGCTCGATCTCCTTGGCGCGGGCGAGCGTCGCCTTCCCTGCCCCTGCTTCGATCGCGTCCGCTGCCCACTGCGGGATGAGACCGTGCCGGGCGAGTGCACGTGCGAGCGCGACTTCCGCCCTGACGATGCAGGAAAACCGGAAATCCTCGCTCCATATCCGCCGCATCTCCTCTGTCCCGTACCTGTACTCGATGGGGTGAATGGCCATGGCAAGAGGTTGGTCCTGCCCGATAATAAAAAGGAGTCAGGGGTGAAACCTTCCACGGATGACGGGGCTCATGGATTTTTTCCCCTACGAGAGCTTTCGCCCGCACCAGCGGAGGATGCTCGAGTTCTCCATGGCGTGCGCGAGGGAGGGGGGAATCGCCCTTATCGATGCCCCGACGGGGAGCGGGAAGTCGAGCATCCTCTCTGCCCTCCTCGCGGGCGCGGACGGGAGGCGTGTCCTCGTTGCCGTGAGGACCGTGAGCCAGCTCTCCACCTTCATCAGGGAAGCGGCACTGATACGGAAGAAGAAGCCCGGTATCCGCGTTGCCTACCTGATCGGGAAGCGAGGGATGTGTCCCCTCGGGGGAGAGGGCGACGTGTACCGCCGGTGCGAGGGCCTCAAGAATTTTTCGTCGACGCTCATGCGCGAGCGGGCCGAGAGGGGGTCGCTCGTGCCCTCGCGGGACCCCTTCATCAGGCAGCAATTGCGCCGCATGGATCCCGAGAGGCCAACCCTCTGTCCCCACTTCATCGCGAGCAGGGTTTTTAGCCGGTCGGAGGGCGGGCTCCGCGTGTCGCCGTCCGCCGAACTCCGCACTGCGGCAGACCGCGTGGCGAGGGAGACGGTCTGGCCCAAGGATCTCCGCGATGTGGCCGATCCCGTCTGCCCCTACGAGATGATGGTCCTCGCCGCGCAGAAGGCGGACGTCATCCTCCTCAACTACCAGCACGTCTTCGACGAGGAGATCGCGAAGAACCTCTTTGGGGCGCTCGAACTCGATGCGTCCGATACAGTGCTCCTCATCGACGAGGCGCATAACTGCGGCGATGCGGTCGCGGCGGCGCAGAGCGTCGAAATCGACGGGGAGACACTCGTGCAGGCCATGCAGGAGATGGCAGGAGCGTCCCGGCGGAAGGGGACTGCTACTGCCCTCTCCCACGTTATCACGAGGATCTCCGAGTTCATGGAAGGGTTGAAGAACTCGCCGGGAGCCGAGGACTGGTTCGACCCCCGTATCTTCGAGAGGATGGTGGTGAAGGGATCGCTCTACACGGAGACGACCGCGATCGTGGACGACCTCGTGGAGATCGCGAGGAGGATAGGGGAGAGAAACATGCAGGACGGCGAATTCCGCGAGAGTGCCACCGAGAAGCTCGCGCGATTCCTCTTCTCCCTCTCGGTCTCCGCGACCGATCCCTCCTTCCTCACGCTCTTCCAGAACGAAGAGGGGAAGGTTACCCTCGAGGTGAGGTGCATCGACCCCGGCGTGAGACTGAGGGAGATCGCCTGCGCCCACCACGCGTGCATCCTGATCTCGGGTACCCTCTCGCCCGTCGAGAGCTATGCCCGCCTCTACTTCGGCGATCTCCCCGCGAGAACCCTCTCCCTGCCCAACGCGTTTCCCCGGGAAAACAGGCTCGTCCTCTGCGCGTGCGACATCACGACCGCGTACTCGATGCGGCAGAACGAATCGAACCTCCGGCTCATAGAGAATTACGTGAGGGAATTCTCGCGCCTGCCCGGGAACCTCGCGGTGTATTTCCCTTCTTACATATTCCTCGAGCACTTCGCGGGGCGCCTCGGCCAGGACCTGGGGGGAAAGAGCGTGTTCGTGGAGCCACGGGACGCGCGCAGCGCGGAAGAGGCGCTCCGCTCCTTCCTCGCGCTCCCCTCGACGGGGAGATCAGGCCTCCTCCTCGCGGTGTGCGGCGGGAAGTGGAGCGAGGGCCTCGACTACCGGGGTGAACTGCTCAGGGCCGCCATGGTGGTAGGCCTCCCCCTCGCACCTTTCACGCGCGTGAGGAAGATGATCATCGATTACTACAGGCGGAAGTTCGGTGACGAAGGGGAATTCCTCTGCTACACCCTCCCCGCGGTGAACAGGGCCCAGCAGGCACTCGGGAGGGTCATCCGGTCTCCCGAGGACCGCGGGGTGCTCATCCTCGGGGAGAGAAGGTTCCTCGAGGAGAGGGTCAACCGTGGGCTCTCGGAGTGGATGAGGGAAGAACTCCGCCCGTGCCGGTTCCCGGAATTCCAGCACATTCTGAGGTCATGGAGATGATGGAAGGATCGTGCCCGCTCGGTCTCTGGCACGTCCACGTCCACTGGACGGGCACCCTCGTCTCGAGGGTGAGGTTCTCGCGCCTGCCCCTCGCGGGGCCCGTGCCCCTAGAGGTCAGGCGGTACTGCATGGGATACAGGGAGGACTTCGAGGGCCTCTCGAGCATCGCTCTCTCGCCGGACTATCCCTTCTCCGCAATCTACCGGGAAGTCCGCAAGATTCCCTACGGCGAGACGAGGACATACGCGGAGGTGGGATCGCTTGTCGGCGTTTCGCCCCGCGTCGTGGGCCTCGCGATGAAGAGGAACCCTACCCCCATTGTCGTTCCATGCCACAGGGTCGTCTCGAAGGATGGCCTAGGGGGTTTTTCCCCCGATCCCGACCTGAAGAGGCTGCTCCTCGAGATGGAGGAGAGGGGGAGGAGGGCTTTTCCGAGATGAGGGATAATGAGATTCGGATGCATCGCGCAGGATTGCCTCTCGCGTACCCGTTCCCCGAGGATGCCCGGGACGTGATGGGAAAGGCACCGCGGAGGCGTGCATGACAGGGCGGTCGGCGGTGATCCTCGCCGGTGGCGAGGCGAGGCGGGCAGCGGGACGGGAGAAATACTTCTTTTCGGTCGACGGGCACACTTTCATCGAGAGGCTGGTGGAGAGGCTGGGGGAGGTCACGGACGAGATAATCATCGTCGCGAAGGACGCCTCCCAGTGCAGGCGTTTCTCCGGGCTCGGAGGTGTGCGGTGCGTGGAGGACATCAGGAAGGGGAGAGGGCCCGTGGGAGGGATACATGCCGGTGCACTCGCTGCATCCGGCGACCTCCTCTTCGTGTGCGCGTGCGACATGCCGTGCATCTCGCCGGGTGTCGTCAGGCACCTCTTCTCGCTCATCGGAGAGGGGGACGCGGTCATCCCGCGGTGGAACGAGGAGATGCTCGAACCGCTCCACGCGGTGTACAGGAGGTCTGCGCTCGTCTCGTGCCTCGAGAGGGAAGACCCCCCGTCCCTCCGGGCACTCGCGCAGTCCCTCCGCGCGGTGTTCGTGGATGCCCGCAGCCTCGAGGGAATGGACCCCGGCCTGCGGACGTTCACGAACGTGAATACCCCCGAAGATCTCCGGAACCTCTCACGGCGGGCATGAGAGCGTCGCGACCGGCGTTGCGGCCTCTTCCGGCCCGGCAGGGACCTTCATCTGGACCGTCACGTTGAGGTCGTTTCCAAGGAACTCGACGATGTATTCCCCGTACGAGCGGACGGTCATGACCTTGTACGTATCGATGCTGTAGGTTTTCGCAAACCCGTCCCTCGCCACCACCTCTCCCGTTGCCTTGTCTCGGACCCTCACCTCGAGGTACGCCTGGGGACTGATGACCGTCTTCTGGGTGTACACGTCGTCCCTCGTCGTGAACCTGCTCTCGTACCATATGTTGCGGGTGACCATCCGGGGGCTGATGCACATCTCGATGGAGAGCGGGGGGTTCTCCACCGTCACGGAGTACGCCGTCGCCGTGTTCTGGAACGCGATCTCGTTCCGGTAGATGACCCTGGAGGGGACCTGCTCGGCAGGGGGTTCCGGGATCCTGCTCAGTGAAACCTGGGTCGTCACCGGGCTTGGCGTAATGAGGGGGGTCGCAGGGGTGACGAACCGGGTATCGATTACTCTCGTCTCCGTCGGGGTTGAAGTCGGGAGGGGAGGGGTTGTCGAGTCCCCGGCGTGGGGCTTACTAACCCCGTTCTCCCGCGGGGGAGTGATGCACCCGGGAAAAAAAGTACCGAGTAAAAGGATGACGATCAGGAGACTTGCAGTCCCTGCGTTTCTCATCTGGAAGAGGGATTGATGCTGCCATTATTTATCTATTTACTATCTGATTTACGCGGACCACCCGTCCAAGCGCACCGATTGTCACGGGGGAGACGTGGTTGCATTGCCCACGGACGGGATGCATATCCTTATATGCACCATTCCTCCCACTACTGTAGGAGTGCCGGTTCCCGAATCATGGAAAAGAAGGAGTCATTCTGGAAAAAGGTCGATCGCTCCCTGAACCTCGCGGACGGGTACGTCCTGAAGGCAGACATGCTCGCCCACGACCAGAGATACGAGGAGGCGGTAGAGTACTATGATAAGGCCCTCGAGATCGTTCCCCACAATGCCGACGTCTGGGCATTCAAGGGAATCACCCTCCAGGGAGGGCTCGGCAGGGACGGAGAGGCGAGAAAGTGCTGGGAGAAGGCAAAAGCACTCGACCGTACCCTCGCGATGGCCGTGGACATGACGAAGGAAGAGACCGGGAAAGGCGTGGAGCTCGAGGCGATCCCGTGGTCCGACCTCGGGGAGAGCTGCCGCGAGAAATTGAAGAGGATGATGCTGAAACAGGTAGAGGCAGAAAAAACGCGGGAGTAAGAGTCCGCCCTATTTTTCCGGGGTTTCTGCAATCTCGATCTCGACGAGGACCGGCGCGATCGTCCCCGTGTCCACGCACCTCTTGGCAAGGCGCGTGAGGCGCCTGACATACATGATGTGGGCCACCTGGAATCCCACGAGGAGACCAAAACAGAGTGTGACGATGCTGATGACGATGTAGGCCGTGACGTCCACCATCTCCTGCCACCCCGGCTTTTCAGGATTCCCTCTCCATCTCGGATATCAGGGGCACGATGGAATCTGCCCGCTCGCACTCCTTCGCGATTGCGAGAAACCGACGGGAATAATACGTACTCATCACGAGGTGTCCCGCGACGAGACCGATGATGAACATCAGAATCCCGATGACAAGGTAGATGACCAGTTCGTCCATCATCTCTCAGCACACTTACCGATCGGTGATATGATAAACCTAACCTCCCACCGGGGAGAACGTGTCACTGTATCCCCGAGGGCTCTCCCATTCTACCGTTCGCCGTTCTTTTCGCCAAAGAATGTAGATGCGGGGAGCCTGAGCGTCGCGTGGAATGACTTTCCGGGATATACCTCCCGGAAGAGTTCAAGCCTGCAGCTCTCCAAACCGAACCTTGCCCCCCGATCGTGTGCCTCCTCGCATGCCTTGTAGAAGGAGAGGAGAGCTCCGCACGGATCTTCGCTGGACAGCACGGGGACAAGGAGAGAGATAAGCTTCTCCCCTTCCCCCTGAGGGAGGGAGAGGGGTTTCCCATCGATGTGGAGGACGGATTCCTCCACGCGATACGAACCGCCCAATTCGAACGAGAATTGGAGTGAAATGTCCGTCCGGTGGAGACCCCGGAGGCTCGTGGTGACGAAGTTTGCGAGGAAGTCGTGGAACGCGGAGAGATTCTCTTCCCTTTCTTTTTTCAGGAACGAGAGGGCATCGTCCCTCGTCTTTTCCGGGAGCGACGCGTCGCGGGAGAGTGCCGATATCACCGCGTCCCTCTCCCTGATGTGCGCCACCATCCGGCGGAGGTGCACAAGGTTCTGCCAGAAACGCACCTCGTGAACGTTCGGGTGGATTGTCACGTCCCCTGACCCGCGGGCCTCGTCCCCATCCATCCTACTCTTTCTTTCCCTTGTTGTTCTTGTCCTTGTTCGATATCTGCTGCATCAATTCCTTCCTCTTGAGGTGTTCCCTCACCTCGTTGAAGATGAGGATGAAATTGAAACCCACCACGACGATGATGAGGGTCGAGCTCATCCAGAAAAGGGGCGTGATTCCCTGGACGATGAATGTCGTCGCGAGGAGTAAAGCGACAAAACAGATGAGGTAGAAGAAAATCCAGGGGCGGATGGTCATGATGTCCATAGCTTGACTCTCATGTATCGTTCTCCTCCAATATAGGTTTAGGGTTCCCGCTCCACCCGCCGCAGGACCCTATTTTCGAAAATTTTAGGAGAATTTACCAGAATGCCTATTCTTCACTGGAGAATGGTTCCATTGTTCCAGCTCGTGACCGGAAAACCACACGAACGTGGTCCAGCGTATCCGCACGGGAGGAGATCTCGCAGTCTTGCAGCGCACCGTTCCGTTTTTATGTTACCTTGGAGCATACTCTGATTGTACCATGTCCGGCTCCTCCCGCCTCCTCGCTACCGCACACCATACGCTCCATGAGAGGAGGGACACCGTCAAACTCTTCATCATCGCCACGTTTGCAGTCACCTCCCTTGTCTTCACCCTCTTCCTCGTCGTCTCCCGCGACCAGGCTTTTGCGACGTCGCTCTACCCCCTCATCCCCCACCTCTACCTCATCCCCATCATCCTCCTCGCGCTCTGGTACCCGCGCCGCGGCCTCCAGATCACGATCCTCCTCATCGCCGCGATACTACTCCTCACAACGGTACTCTTCCTCGAGGGGATCGTGCAGAACCCCTTCATCTCCCTCTTGAATGCCGGGATGGACATCGCGATCTTCGTTGCACTCGCGCTGTACGCGAAGGACAGGACACTCGTCGAATCTTTCCTGCGGGGATTCTTCGAGCATTCCGGTCTTGGAGAGACATTCGAGGAGGCGATGGAGCACCCTTCCATCCGGGCGAAGATCAAGTTCGAGGGTGCGTTCGAGGATGTCGTCCGCGCCCTCCATAGCCCCGACGAGGAGGTGCGGGAGGAGGCGGCAAGGGCCCTCGGAGACCTCGGGGACAGCCGGGCTGTCGAGCCCCTGATCGGCCTCCTCTCCGACGAGAACCGGTACGTGCGCCGCGAGGCCGCAAAGTCACTCGGCAAGATCGGCGACGAGCGGGCGATCGTCCCGCTCATCAATGCACTCAAGGACGAGGACCGGTACGGGAGGGAGGGGGCGGCCGAGGGCCTCGGGGACATGGGGGAGAAGGCACTCCCCCACCTCCTCTCTGCCATGGAGGATCCCGACTGGCACGTGAGGATGGGGGCCGCAGTCGCCCTCAGGCTCATCGGGGACAAGAGGGCCCTCCCCGCCCTCACCCGTGCGATGCAGGACGAGAACCGGTTTGTCCGGCGCGAGGCCATCAAGTCCCTCGGCCGGATCGGGGACCACAGCGTCATCGACACGCTCATCGCCGCGCTGAAGGACCCTGACAGGAGCGTCCGCCTCCGTGCGGTGAGTGCCCTCTCGAAGTGCAACGATCCCCGCGTGGTCGAGCCCCTCATCGAGGCGCTCAACGACGAGGATTCGGGGGTTCGGCTGCGTGTCATCCGGGCACTCGAGGAGATCGACGACCCGAGGGCGATACAGGCGCTCAACAACACCATATAAAATTTTTGATTTGACCCCCGGCCCGTGGTGCCACGGAACATGCTTTTCGGTCCGATACGGGTAGGACGATGCAAATATTTATAAATAAGGAGGCTAATCTACACTTACGGGCTAACTGGAGGGATCCGTTAGTCCCGTGAGGTGTAGACTATGAAGAACGAAGGAAGGAAAGACGACGCGTTCACCGGGCTAGAGGCCGCGATTGTGCTGATCGCATTCGTGGTCGTGGCTGCGGTGTTCTCGTATGTGGTGCTCGGTGCCGGGTTCTTCACGACGCAGAAGAGCCAGGAGACCGTGTACGCGGCAACGAAGCAGGCGAGCGCGAACCTCGCGGAGTCCGGGCCGGTGGTCCTGCAAATTGATTCAAATGGGACATACGTAAAAACCATCAGCTTCAACCTGAAACCGGCTGCGGGTGCCTCACCGATGGATCTCACGAAAATTACCTATCACCTGACAACAACGGCACAGGATGTCCTCTACATTGACCAGAATGCCACGGGCTCGAGTCCGAAGATTTCAAGAATCGAGATCACCGGTGACCATGATCATCTGCTGGAGACCGACGAAATGTGGAAGGTTACAATTGATACGACCGTACCTACAGAGGATGTGCTCATAGGGACAAATGATCTCTTCTCAATTGAGATCAAGCCTGATGTAGGTGCTTCCTTACTCCTCCAGAAACACGCGCCCGCAGGATTTACTGCGAATTCTTACTACGAGGTGTATTGAGATGTCCCTAAGAATGAATGATTTGGAGAGGGCATTCACGGGCCTCGAGGCCGCAATCGTCCTGATCGCATTCGTTGTCGTGGCCGCGGTGTTCTCATACGTGGTCCTTGGTGCCGGATTCTTCACAACGCAGAAGAGCCAGGAGACCGTGTATTCGGCAACGAAACAAGCAACATCAAGTTTTGAGGTCATTGGATCCGTGTATGGGATCGCAATAACTTCAAACGCTGAAAATATCTCCTACATCAAATTCACAATTGGAAATACTGCGGGAGGGACTGCAGTCGACATCACCAAGGTTATTGTGGAATATACAGATGAGACAACCCGCTGGGGTGGACAGCCGAGAGATGCATCACCCGCAGGTTACGGTCCACCTGGATATGATCCAGCTACGAGTATATCCATTACTGAAGAGCAACTTAAAGATGCAACAACGCCGATGTGGGGCATCATCGAGAGGGTCAATGATGACGGGGACAATCTCCTTGAACCCGGCGAACAGTTTATCATCGGTATAAAGGTCCCCACAACTGCAGCAAGGAATGTTCCATTTACCGTCACACTCCAGCCTGCAAATGGAGCAGCATATCCCATTGTCCGGAGGGTTCCTGCGGGTATCGACGTGGTAAACATCCTCGGGACTTAAACAGTTCCATTTTTCCTTTATTTAATTTTTATATTTAGATATTAATTAATAGATTCATTGACAAAATAGGATGGTTAAATCAGTAAAATGGTTTACACATTGACAGTCTCATCCACTGAGTACATAAAAGATTGTTTGATACAGGTTAATTATATAAATAATTAAATTATAATAATATTTCACCAAAAGTAACCTTTAACTATTAGTTCCCTATAGAATCTAAACCATGGCAGTCAGTCAGTCACAGGTCGACCACATCATCGCCTCTGCCTCGTCCGACGACCCGGAGGTGAAGCTCCTCAAGCTCCAGGACGAGGTCGAGCTGCTGAAGACCTCCATTAAACGACTGCTCATAGACATCCGTGAGCGGATGAACGACCTCGAGAACCCGATCGTTTCCACCGGCGGCATGGGTTCTGAAGGCGACGTCTCCGCGAAGATGGCGAGCGTTCTCCGGGACACGTCGAGTGCCATCGAGTCCGCTGCCGGCGCCATAAAGTCGACTGCCGAGACGAAGAAGGGAGAGGAGAAGGGTGCTCCGGGAGAGAAATTAGAAGTTCCAGAAACGAAAACGGAATCCCAAGGTCCCTCCATCTCCTCCCAATCAATGGCAGTTGCACCCGAAACACATGCGGCACACCCGTCGGTGCAGCCGTCGAAATCCGAGGTCGACCTGCTCGCTGCACTGAAGTCCCAGCTTGCGTCCCTCCCGAAGGAGGAAGAGACCCCTAAGGCACAGGCAGGGGACAAGGTCAGGCTCCAGAAGGTCTTCCGGCTCTTCGAGTGGACCTCCCGCAACGTCAAGAGGTACGGGCACGACCGCGTCGACCTGATGCTCGATGCATATCACGCGATGGGCTACATCTCGGACAAGAACTGCAAGCTCGTAAAAGACATGGCGAGGCTCATGCCGACCAGCATCGGGGAACTGCACGAGATACGGGCAGACGAGTTCGTCTCCGAGCTGTACGAGCTCAACCACATCCTCAACCCGTCCGACTCCACGCTCGACCGCGACATGATAGAGGTCCTGATGGAGAAGAGGGAGGAGCGCGAGACGCAGAGGTTCCTCACCCCCGGAAGGCACCGCAGGGAGGATGCCAGCGAACAAGAGTATTTACCCTCGCGCGACAGACCGTAAGGCGAGATGTCCAGCGAGACCATCGTCACCGCCCTCTTTCTCATCAGTGCAGTGATAGCCGCAGGCGTCCTCATCAACGCGATATTTCCCGCCATCTACAGGACGGCTGATACTTTCGGGTCTGTCACGACACAGGCCGAGACGAAGATACGGACGGATTTCAGGATCGTGAATACCTTTGCCAACAGTACAGCCGTGAAAGTGTGGGTGAAGAACGTCGGGTCGGCACGCATCCATGCAAACGAGCTGGACAACGGCGATCTCTACGCCGGAAACCCCGGGAATTTCGAGCGGTGGTCGCTCAAGGGGTTGTACGACAGGGCCGAACTCGGGAATTCCTACTGGGACCCGGGCGAGACCCTGACGCTCACGAAGACGGATATCGGCTCGTACCTCGCGGGGAGCGACGACGTGTACGTGGCAATCGTCCTCCCGAACGGGGCGAGGAGGGAGATGAGCTTCTCGAAGTTCTCGAGTTAGCGTAAAGGGAAGACTCCGATGGCCGCTGCATCCCTCGTCGCAACCGCGTTTGGAATCATCGTCATCATCGTCACCGCGTACGTCCTCGCGGGCAGCACGCTTGTCACGAGCGAGGTCGTCTCCACGGCGCAGAAGGACATGACAGAAATCCAGCTCAAGATGCTCGGGACGTCGGTGCAGTACGTCGACAGCTCCCTCTCGCCCGGGACCGTGTACATCGAGCTCGGGAACAACGGGCGGGAACCCATAAGGGATTACCGCTACATGGATGTCTTCGTCTCCGACGAGATCTCGCGGGAATGGTTCCGGTTTCCCTACAGCGACTATCCACAGGTCGGGAGCTGGAGTATAGAAGAGATAAGGGACAATCTCATCTACCCAAACCAGTGGGATCCCGGCGAGACCATCAATATCTCCGTGAGGTATGCAGGTATTTCCCCATCCTACTTCAAGATAGTGACACCCAACGGGGTGGCACTCTCCCACGAAATCTGAGATGCGGTCCCCGGATTGTCCTCACGTCCGGTAAGGATCACTTTATATCAATATTACGATATAATATTCAGTACCACCCATGGCAGGGTCAGTGAGCGAAGGACTCTCGAGTCTCCTCGGGGGAGAGGACAAGAATATCCTCTCGACAGGCAACAGCGAGATCGACAAGAAGATAGCCGACGGCCTTCCCCTCGGGTCACTCACCCTGATAGAGGGCGAGAACGACACGGGGAAGAGCGTGCTCACCCAGCAGATCATGTGGGGGGCGATGAAACAGGGGTTCCGCGTCGATCTCTACTCGACAGAGCTCACGGCAAAGAGTTTCCTCACCCAGATGGAGTCCATGAGCCTCGACATATCGGACTACTTCGCGTGGGGCTACATCCGGCTCTTCCACCTCCACATGGTCGGCTTCAAGTGGACAAAGGAGGAGATGGACGGTATCCTCCACCGCATCGTGAACCACATCCGCCGGAGCAAGGCAGAGGTCGCGATCATCGACTCGCTCACGATGTTCACGGAGTATACCGACCAGGCATCGATCCTCTCGTTCCTGACCAACTGCAAGAACCTCGTCGACCATGGGAAGACGATCCTCATCACGCTCCACACGTACGCCTTCGAGGAGGACACCCTCATCAGGATACGTTCCATCTGCGATGCACACCTTCTCATGAAGAAGGCCCTCATCGGGGACAAGTACGTCATGGTCCTCGAGGTGATCAAGGTGCGGGGGGCCCGCAAGACCACGGGCAACCTGGTCTCGTTCGAGGTCCACCCCGGGTACGGCATGAAGATCATCCCCATATCGATGGCAAAGGTGTGATCACATGGCGTCGCTCACGGCAGCTCTCACGCTTCCCTTCAAGCCTGCAGAGAACACCGAGGACAACGACTGCGTGAACAACATCGAGGGGTGTGCACTCTACCGGATGCTGCCGGTCAACGCGAAGGAATACGTGAAGAAGGCACCGCACCTCCTCGAGTACCTCCACATCTTCCCCGTCGATGAATACGGGATCCCGCTCTTCTTCTCCGAGCTAAAAAGGGATCTTAAGTCCATATCGGATCCAAACCTCATCTACCCGGCGGACGACACGGTCTTCGTCCACATCTTCTTCGACCCTAACGACGTCCGGAATTACTACATCCCCGTCGACCCTTCCTTCATGCACAGCGTGAAAGACCTCCTCCCTGCAGTCGAGGTGAAGCTCGTCGACCTGCTCGATGCCCTCGAGGAGGACCCGGTCACCGACGAGGAGCGGGCCGAAGTGCTCAAGCGCCTCATCAGCCAGGTCCTCTACGTGAAGAAACCCGGCGAAGATGTCCCCCTGTTGACAGGGAAGACGAACAACAAGGGGTTCGTCGCGAAGATAAAGGATTTCCTCAACAAGGACCTCACCGCGAAGGAGAACCCCCACAGGGCCCTTGCCCTCGCGAACGTCCCCCAGACCCCCGACGGCAGGATCATCGTGACGCCGCAGGAGTACCGGGCAATCGAGTACCTCGTGATCCGCGACAAAATCGACGTGGGGCTCCTGAAACCCTTCATCAACGACAGGTACATCGAGGATATCACCGTCGACGGGGTCGGTCCCATCTTCGTCGAGCATAAGATCTTCAAGGGACTGAAATCGGTCGTCGGGTGGGATAACACCGAGGACCTCGACAACTTCGTCATCAAGCTCGCGGAGAGGACGAAGAGGCCCATCACGTACCGCAACCCCATCGTGGACGCGACCCTCCCGGACGGGTCCCGTATCAACATCGTTTACAGCACGGAGATCAGCCGGAAGGGGAGCAACTTCACCATCAGGAAGGCGATGGACGACCCGATCAGTATCCTGAAGCTGATCGAATTCAAGACGTGCGACTACATGGTCGCCGCTTACCTCTGGCTCTGCATCGAGAACGGGATGTCCCTCTTCATGAGCGGGGAGACTGCCAGCGGGAAGACGACGAGCCTCAACGCCCTCACGACCTTCATCCCGCCCGAGAACAAGATCGTGACCATCGAGGACACGCCCGAACTGCAGGTTCCCCACAAGAACTGGACGCGCGAGGTCTCCAAGGGCAAGGGGAGAGGTGAAGGGGAAGGATCTGACGTCACCATGTTCGACCTCCTCAAGGCAGCCCTCCGCCAGCGTCCAAACCAGATCCTCGTGGGTGAAATCCGTGGAGTCGAGGGGGCCGTCGCCTTTGGCGCGATGCAGACCGGCCACCCCGTCCTCTCGACGTTCCACGCCGCGTCCGTGGAGAAACTCATCCAGCGTCTCTGCGGGGACCCAATCAACATCCCCAAGACGTACGTGGACAACCTCAACATCGTGGTCATCCAGAGCGCGGTCAAGAGGCCGACAGGGGAGACGGTCCGCCGGATGCTGAGCGTGAACGAACTCGTCGGGTACAACCCCGAGACCCAGGGGTTCTCATTCGTCGAGATGTTCCACTGGGATCCCGTCACCGACACCCACGAGTTCACCGGGAAAGGGAGTAGTTACCTCCTCGAGAACAAGATCGCGACAATGCTCGGCATCCCGGAGCACAAGAAAGCCCTGATCTACGACGAGGTGGAGAAGAGGGCCCGGATCCTCGAGAGGCTCCACAAGGCGGGCTACACCGGGTTCTACGACCTCTACCACATGATCACGAAGATCAAGAAGCAGGGTCTCCTCAAGATCGATATCGACTCCATGTAGATGCCGCTGACAGCATTCGGGGAAAAGGTCCGGCGGGCCAACGCGGGAAAACTCCCCTTCCAAGATCTCTTTTCTTCCATAAAAGAGAGGATATCCAAAATATCCGAGAACAAGAGGATGGGGCCAGACCTCCTCTTCATGGTCACGTACATGGCCTCCATCACCACGGCGCAGGCGACGAGACCGGAGATATTCGCCTATACCGCCGCGCGGAAAGAGTACGTCCCCACGAAGTACATCGAGAGGGTCGAGTTCTTCGTCAAGCGCTGGAACTACAGCTACGTCCAGGCACTCTCCCTCATCGCGGAAAAAGTCCAGAACGAGATGCTGCGGAGCATGCTCCACAGGTACTCGAACTCCATCGAGTCGGGCGTCCCGGACGAGGACTTCCTCACGAGGGAACTTGCGACCATAAGGAGCGTCTACCGGAACGCGTACGAACAGGGGCTGGAGATGCTGAAAAAGTGGAGCGACGCGTACATCGCGATGCTCTTTTCGGCCACGCTCATCGGGATCATCATGATGATCTCGGTCGCGATCTTTGCGCCCGACGACATCCAGCAGACGCTCGTCTCCTCTTACGCCATCGTCATCGCCGTCTCCTTCTTCGGGATAGTGACGATGTACAGGTCCGTCCCGCAGGACGACAAGACGCACCAGCTCGAGAAGGGTTCGAGGGAACAGAACCTGATCCGGAGCCTCGAGAAGAAGATCGTTCCCA
Organism: Methanolinea sp.; assembly: GCA_030055515.1. Lineage (NCBI taxonomy): Archaea > Methanobacteriati > Methanobacteriota > Methanomicrobia > Methanomicrobiales > Methanoregulaceae > Methanolinea > Methanolinea sp. Next base: position 662,156 of record JASFYI010000001.1, read on the forward strand.
TCGCCGCAGTGGCCGCGATCCTCCTCGCGGTCCTCACGGCGAACATCGGCCTCTCGATGCTCATGGTCGGTCTCCTCCTCCTCCCGCTCGGGTTGATCGGGTACCTCGACGACAAGAACATCATCGTCCGCGACACGGAGTTCACCACCTTCATCAGGTCGCTCGGCGCGGTGATGGGCGGGAAGGGCGTCACGATAAGGAATGCCCTCGCCGAGATCGACAGGAAATCCCTCGAGAACCTCGAGCCTTTCATCAATGGGGTCTACTCGAAGCTGAACCTCGGCCTCGACGAGAAACTCGTGTGGCAGCGTTTCATCTACGAGTGCGGGAGCAACCTCATCTACAAGTACCTCAACATTTTCCGCGACTCCGTGGAACTGGGGGGAAAGCCCGACATCATCGGGCAGATGGTGGGCTCCTCCATGCTGGAACAGGTTCTCCTGCGGGAGAAGAGGAACCACCTCGCGATGGGGTTCGTCATCCTCCTCATTCCCATGCACGCGATGATGGTCGGGATATTCCTCTTCCTCTTCCACATCATGATCAGGATGGCAGAAGCGATAGGGGGTGTCATCTCCTCCATGGGAACAGCGAGTTCTGCCATCACGCAGTCCGGAACCATCTCGGGGACCCTCGCGGGAGGCATCAACCTCTTCGTGAACTTCCCGCAGTACGAGATGGGAGTCTACACGGTCATCATGATCACGATCCTCACGCTCTCCAACATCATCGCAGGGAAGATCGTGATGGGTGGAGACCGGTACATTTACTATTTCTTCGCGAGCCTCCTCCTCGGCGTCACGGGGATCATTTATATCGTCGCGCCGGTAATAGTTGGTATGTTCTTCAATATTCCTACGTTCCAGGGGATCTAGAGCGATGCAGGAATCGACAACCAGGGTAATCCTCCTCGTCGTCATCATGGCATTCGGGACACTGATGCTCCTCTTCGACCTCCCTTTCTTTTACCTCCTCCTCGGTGCCGTCGCGCTCGCGTTCCTCGTCCTCCTCGTCACGGGAACGGTGAGGATGCCCTCGCTGAAAAGGGAGAAAAAGGTCGTCCCGGCCGGTGAAAAGCCTGCGAAAAAACCGTTATTCAGGAGAGAGAAGGAAGAGAAGAAACCCTCGCCACGGAAGGATGCGCAGGGCCTGCGGGAGTTCTTCTCTTCCCTCAAGAAGGCATTTGCCCTCCTTGGAAAAGACCTCGTGAAAACCCGTTCATCCCGCGCGGGCGAGCAGGAAAAGTCCAAGAAGATCGATACACTGCTCGACAAGACCGTGAAGGGCGAGGCAATCACATCGCTCGAGGACGTGATCCCCGAGGCCGCACCGGTGGAGAAGAAAAAAGAGGAGGACCCGTTTGCAGCCCTCGTCGGGGAGGACCTGAATCCCGACCTCCTTTCCGGAATCGAGGAAGCCCCCGAGTTTTCCATCCCGGGTGACGAGGATCTCGGCATCGATATTCCCGCACCGGTCGAGATCTCCGATTCGGAACCTGCCTCCGGAGAATCACAGGTTACCCAGATGGACCTCTCGCTCGCAGCTGAAGAGGAGTCCATCACCATCGACGAGACGAACGACGCGGACGAGGTGAAGGAGATCCTCGAGGCGCACAAGGACGAGCTCGAGATGGAGGTCCCCCTCCCATCCGAAGACCTGGTTGATATCGAGTCAATCGACCTCGAGGGGATAGAGATCGAGGGTGATACGACGCCTTCGCAGCCCGCAACACCTGCCGCACCGGCGAAGAGTCCGCCTGCCCCTGCCAAGGGAAGTGCAGCTCCTCCCTCCCCGAAACCCACGGGCGCGGAACCGAAATCCATTCCGTCGGCGCCGGAGCCCGAGATGGAGATGCTCTCGTTCGGCACGGGGAAGCGCGAGGACGACGACCTCATGGCCGCCCTCAAGACCGAGGTGAAGGCCAAGAAGAAGGGTGAATACGCGAGCCTCGTGAGGGATCTCAAGGATCTCAAGATAGACGCGGCGGACCTCCAGAAAGAACTCGAGGAGCTCCTGAAACCGAGGAAATCAGGGAAACTGTGACCCAAAGGTGCGTGCACGGACATGGCACTGGTTCCAGTCAAGCTTGAAAAGGACGGGAAATGGGTCGTCGGCAAGGTCGACCTCCAGCAGGATGCCATGACCATCGTGGAGCCCTTCAAGGCATCCATCCCCTACAAGTCGGTCATCGACCTCGAGGAGAAGAAGAACGTCCTCATCATCACCGTCAAGGGGGACCCGCCGTCCACCTACAGGATCGCGAGCGTGGAGAAGGTCCTCGCGGTGATGAAACAGTACATCGTCAGGTCGTGCAGTGCCTACAGGCTCATGGCATACTTCATGTCCCCCGCAGTGAGGGGTGGCGTGATGGTCACGAACGCGACGTGGGAGAAAGGGGCAATCGCGGTCCTCAAGTCGACGATATGGTTCGTGAGCCAGAACAAGCAGGTCTCGGTCGGCCTCAAGGAGGTCACGAGCATGGAGCTCACGAAGAAAGAGGTCCAGAAGAACCAGGTGGATGTCCTGAAGATAGACCACATGGAGAACTCGGATGTCGTGACAAGTTACGTCCTCTGCCCCCTCTCCACACTCCAGATACTCCTCAACTTCCTCAAGGACGCAACAAAGGACCTCGAGGTCACGGGAGAGGAGCTGGACCCGGTCGCCGCCCAGGTCGGGATGCTCGTCTACAGCGGGATGGATTCCCACGCGATCGAGAAGATGCTCAACATCCCCTACAAGAACCTCGATTCAATCTACGAAAAGCTCATCAAGCTCGGGATGGCAGAGGTCACGCAGGTGCGGCGGGAAGTCCAGCTCACCCCCAAGGGCGTCAGGTTCATCACCGAGTCCGTGAAACCCCCCACGCAGTGAGCAACGTGGTGTTTTCCCCTTCCCTGCAACATTAAATATATAAATTCTTCGTATTCACCTTTATAGTGGTCTCTATGGGGAGAATTCTGATAGTGGACGACACCCTCTTCATGCGCACACTCCTGAAGAATATCCTCTTTTCCGGTGGGCATGACATCGTGGGCGAGGCGGGCGACGGTGACGAGGCAGTCGCCAAGTACAAGGAACTCAAACCCGACCTCGTCACGATGGACGTCGTGATGCCCAAGGTCAACGGGATCGAGGCCTTAAAGGAGATACGTGCGTTCGACCCCAACGCGAAGGTCGTCATGTGCACGGCCGTGGGACAGGAACAGATGGTCAAGCTCGCGATCAAGTCGGGTGCGCGGGGATACATCGTCAAGCCGTTCCAGGCACCCAAGGTTCTCGAAGAGATCAATAACGTCCTGAATTCATGAGACGATGATCCGGGTTCTGGTCGTTGATGATTCCCTCTTCATGAGGACCATGATCAGGGACATGCTCGAGAAGGATCCCGAAATAGACGTGGTCGCGACAGCGGTGGACGGTGTCGACGCGCTCAAGAAAATCGGGGAGTATTCGCCCGACGTGATGACGCTCGACATCGAGATGCCGAGGATGGATGGCCTCGAAGTACTGAGGAGGCGCTCGCAGGTCCCCAACTTCCCGAAAGTTCTCATGCTCTCCTCGCTCACCTCCGAGGGCGCGGAGATGACGCGGACGGCGATGAGCCTCGGCGCGGACGATTTCATGCTCAAGCCGCGGGAGCCGGGTGCCGTGAGGGAGATCGGACGGGAACTCATCGAGAAGATCCGCAACCTCGTCAGGATCTCGTACGTGAAGCGGAAGGAGAGCCTGCCGGCCGCAATCGCCGACACGCTCGTCGTCATCGGGGCATCGGCGGGCGGGCCGCCCATGCTCGACGTCCTCCTCTCGTCGATTGAATCCCCCCTCCCTGCCGCGGTCGTCATCACGCAGCACATGCCCGAGGGGGGCTTCACCGCGTCGCTCGCAACCCGCTTGAACAGAATCTCTCCCATGCCGGTCAAGGAGACCGAGAACGGCGACGTACTCCTCCGAGGGAACGTCTACATCTCGAAGGGAGGGTACCACACGCTCATCGCGGCACACATCGGGGAAAACGGCACGCGGGGAGGGAGGATTATCCACTCGCAGTCCCCGCCCGTGCACAGTGTCCGGCCCGCGGTGGACAAGACGTTCCTCTCTGCTGCAACGACATTCAGGGAGAGAACGATATCCATTATTCTCTCCGGGATGGGATCGGATGGCGGCGAGGGGATGGCAGCGATCAAGCAGCACGGGGGCAAGACGATCGTCGCGAGGGAGGAGGACTGCCTCGTCTACGGCATGGCCCGGGCTGCCCTCTCCCGGAACTGCGTGGACAAGGTCCTCCCCCTCTCGCAGATCGGCAGGGAGGTCGCGAAGGTCGTGAAAGGGATGGTGAACTAAAGGCATATGTCGGAACTTGATGCGTACAGGTCTCTCTACATCGCGGAGTCGAGGGAAAACCACGAGATCATCGTGAAAAACCTCCTCCTCCTCGAGACCGAGGCGTCAGAAAGTGCAATCGCGGAGATCTTCCGGGCCGCCCACTCCCTCAAGGGAATGTCTGCCTCGATGGACTTCAAGGGGATGGAGAAGCTCTGCCACGCGATGGAGGACGTGTTCCAGGAGATAAGGGGCGGAAGGCTCGCGATAACACGTGAACTCATGGACTCGCTCCTCGTCGCGTCCGACCAGATCGAGGCAATGCTCGACGATATCGAATGCGGCGGTCCGGGAATTCCCCAGAATCTCGATGAACTCGTGGCAGAGCTGAAGAACTGGATAGCGAGGGGAGAAGGGGGAGGGCCGGAGGAAAAGTACGAGTCCCCCGCGACGGGAGGTGGTACCGCCCCCGGCATTGAAGGAGGCAGCGATTCCACGGCCTCCCAGAAGTACTTCCTCACGATCCAGCTCAAGGACACGTGCGACAACCCCAACCTCCGTGCGATGGTCATCCTCCAGAACCTCGAAGCGGTGGGGACGATCGAGAGGGTGACCCCCGACCGGTCGGTCGTGGAGGACGGCGACTTCGGCCGGCGCTTCGAGGTCGAGATCACGAGCGACGCGGGGATCGATGCCCTCAGGACTATCGCGGCCACGACCGACGTCCTTTCAGCCACCATCAGGTCCCGGGACAGGACAGAGACGGTTGCCCCGAGGCCCCCCTCACCTGCGGCCCCTGCCACCGTGGACGAGCGGAAAGCGGGAAAACTCCCCGAGAAGGTCGAGAAAAGTCGCGAAGTCAGGAACATACGGGTCGACATAAGCAGGCTCGACTCGATGATGAACCTCGTCGAGGACCTCGTCATCAACAAGGGCCGGATCACGGAGATCGCGCGGGCGCACCAGATCAAGGAACTGGACGAGACGCTGAACATGATCGGGAGGTCGGTCTCCGACCTCCAGGCCCTGATGATGGACATCCGGATGATCCCCCTCTCCCACATCTTCAACAGGTTCCCCCGGACCGTCAGGGACATCGCCCACAGGGAGGGAAAGGAAGTGGAATTCATCGTGGAGGGGGGGGACACGGAACTCGACAGGAGTGTTATGGACGGCCTGAACGATCCCCTCCTCCACCTCATCCGCAACGCGATCGACCACGGGATCGAACTGCCAGAAGTGCGCGAGGCTGCGGGAAAACCGCGGAAGGGAACGCTCATCCTCTCCGCGCGGCGTGATAGGGACAACGTCATCATCAGGGTACAGGACGACGGTCAGGGAATCCACGTCGACAAGGTGAAGAGAAAGGCCATCGAGAAAGGGCTTGTCACGCCGGCAGAGGCCGAGTCGATGAGCCGGGAACAGATCATCGAGTTCCTCTTCCACCCGGGATTCAGCACCGCGGAGAAGATCACGGACATCAGCGGCAGGGGTGTGGGTCTCGATGTCGTCAGGACGGCACTCGAGGCCCTCCACGGGACAATCAAGGTCGAGAGCCGCGAGGGCGAGGGGACCACGTTCGAACTCCTCCTCCCCCCGACGATGGCGATCGTCAACGTGATGATGGTGCGGATCAATGGCAGGAGGTGCGCGATTCCCATCCACAACGTCGTGGAGGTCGCGGCACTCGTCCCCGAGCACATCCACACGATAGGCGGCAGGGAGACGATTGTCATCCGCGACGAGGTGATCCCGCTCGACCGGCTCGATGACATGTTCGGTCTCTCGCGCGGAACGGATATCCTCGTCGTCCTCCAGCACCAGAACAGGAAGAGGACCATCGCCGTGGACGGAATCGAGGGGCAGCAGGAAGTCGTGATAAAACCACTTTCAAAGGTCGTGGGAACCATCAAGGGGATCTCGGGGGTCACGATCCCCGGGGATGGCGAGGTCGTCCCGGTCCTTGACGTGAGTTCGATCATAAGGGAAGCGTAAAAAGAGGAGAGAGTGAGATGCTCAACAGCCAGCAAGCAGATGCATTGAGGGAACTGGGGAATATCGGGGCGGCCCACGCTGCGACGACCCTCTCGACAATGCTCATGACGAATATCGAGATGGAAGTCCCCGAGATTCGCGTGGTGGATATCGGGAAGGTTCACGAGTACGTGGGGGACGAACCGGCGGCCCTCGTCATTTTCCAGATCACGGGGGAGGTCTCGGGCGGGGGATACGTGCTCCTCCACATCCCGAAAAATTCTGTCGTGCGCCTGACGAACGCGATGCTCGGGATGACCGAGCTCGAGAGGGACCTCACGGAAATGGACCAGAGCGCGCTGCTCGAGATAGGGAACATCATGGTATCCGCGTTCCTCGATGCCACTGCAACCCTCCTCTCGATCGTCATGCTCCCTTCACCGCCTTCCCTCGTCATCGACATGCCCCACGCGGCATTCGAGTCGATCCTCGCCGCACAGGATTACACGGAATTCAACCAGGTCGTCATATTCAAGACCGAGCTGAAGAGCGACCAGTACAAAATCCACAGTAACCTCTTCCTACTCCCGAACAGGCCGATGCTGGACGAGATCATCAGCATGCTCGAAAACCTGATGAAGTGAAAGGGAAAGAATGCAGCCCCCCGAAGAACAGGTCGTGATGGTTGGAATCGGAGAGTACTTCGTCGGCAGGACACCGATGTCCGCGATCGGCCTCGGCTCCTGCATAGGACTCGTGATTCACGACCAGGCGAGGGATATCGGGGGGCTCGCGCACATCATGCTCCCCGAGTCCCAGGGGCGGAGTGACCGCCCGGCGAAGTACGCCGATACTGCCGTCGAGCTCCTCGTCAGGGAGATCAAGCGACAGGGATCGGGGACCGACTCCCTCGTGTCGAAGATCGTGGGGGGGGCGTCCATGTTCCAGTCGTTCTCCGGGAATCTCAACATCGGTGACAGGAACATCGAGGCGGTGAAGGTGCACCTCAAAAGATTGAACATAAAGATCGTCGCAGAGGAGACCGGTGGTGTTCAGGGAAGGACGATCGTGTATTACCCCGCGGAAAAAGGAAAAATAAGCGTGAAGACTGCCAACGGGATGATCAAGTACATCTGATTATTTCGTGATGAATACCGCAGCGGCGATGACAGTCGTCCACAGCCCGTTCTTGTCCCCCTGCGCCGACTGGCAGATCTGGGTCGTCTTGATGATCTTCCCACTCGCCTTGTAGATCTGCTCGCGTTCCTGCCACGCCTTGTTGATGTCAAACTCGATCCCGAGCGTTGTCGCGAGCATCGTGGCCGCGAGATCCTCGGCGTAGTCGCCGGTCTTCTCGGCAGTCTCCCCGAACGCGTGGTGCTCGGAGAGGTAGCCGTACTCGTTTGCGTCTTTTGGCAGTGCGAGGCCTATCGCCGCGGATATGAGCCTGTTGGGCTCGTTCGTCTCGTTCTTCGCCATCACGCAGTACGTGATCTCGCCCGGCTCGAGGAGCTTGCACCCTTCCTCCACGGAGACTATCTTGCAATTGGGAGGGAATATGCTCGAGACGTACACGAGGTTGAACTTCTCGATCCCGGCCTTGCGCAGTGCGAGCTCGAAGGATGCAAGTTTGTCCTTGTGGACACCCACGCCCTTCGTGAAAAACACCTTCGTTGGGACGACCATATTCCTGAAATAATCGCATTTTGAATTCTTTAATCTTTTTGTTTTGCAAAAAATCTTATATATCGTTTTAATTTTTCATTAGGAATGCATTAAATCTTTTGATTAGAAAAAAAAGATGACACATCGTCACATTACGGAGTGTGAAAGGGGAAGATGATGATAGTGCATCCCCACGTGCGCTTGAGACGGTTTCCCAAGGCCTGTTCTCCCGTGTCGAGGTGACGGTTACCTGTTTGTGAGTGGTTCTTTGGTGGCGATTGGCCACTGCGGCGGTGTCCTTCACACTATTACCGATGGTGCCCGATGTGAGAAAAGGCGAGCGTAAAACCTCAAGACTGCGATGGGTTTGGCCGCACCTGTTCACGCGGTCTCGTCAATTCGCCCCGTGTGCTGTCACGGCGACCGTGATGAAGAGTGTGAAAGAAAGATGCCTCTCTCTTTTTAGCATCTATCTAGTGGGAGCAGGATCACCCCCGCCCCCCCCCAAACCTCCCGGGAATACCGTCAGGCACCATCGTGGGGACTCCTGTGGAAGCCATAGACTTTCACGGTGGTGGGTGTGTCGGCGAGGGGTCCCTTCGGGCGCCGCGCAATCGAGGGGTGACTGCGCATTAAAATAACGGATTTACACTTCCCGTTTCGACCCTCGACACATATTAAAACTCCCCTTGCATACCATATATGGAAACCATGAAGGCGGTTCTGGGCCTCGAAGACGGCACGTATGCTGCCGGGACAGGGTTTGGGGTGGAAGGGGAGTGCGCGGGGGAACTCGTTTTTACGACCCAGATGGGCGGCTACATGGAGGCGCTCACGGATCCTAGCTACCACGGGCAGATCCTCATGTTCACTTTCCCGACGATAGGGAACTACGGTGTCGACAGGATGAATTTCCAGTCGGCGAAGGTCTGGGCACGTGGGTGCGTGGTCAGGGAGGTCTGTCCCGTTCCCGAGACCCTCCCCTCGCTTCGGGACTTCTTCGAGGAGAATGCCCTCCTCGGCATCGAGGGCGTAGACACCCGCATGCTCACCATCAGGACGCGGACGGAGGGGACCATGCGGGCTGGCCTCGTCGTGGGGACCGACGACCATGAGCGCGCTGTAGAACTCGCGAGGAAGACTCCAGTCCTCTCGGAAGTAGAGCTCATCCCCGATGTTTCCTGCAAGGAGCCGTACCACATCCCCGGGAAGGGGAAGAAGATCGCGTTCATCGACCTCGGCCTGAAGAAAAACATGCTCATAAGCTTGAGGCACAGGGATGCAGACATCTATGTCTACCCCCACGACTGCACTCCTGACCAGGTCATGGAACACTCCCCGGACGCCCTCTTCATCAGCAACGGACCCGGGGATCCCGTCCGCGCGAAGCATGCGATCCGTTGCGTGAAGGATCTCGCGGGGACAGTCCCCATCTTCGGCATCTGCATGGGCAACCAGATCTGTGCCATCGGTCTCGGGGCAAGGACGTACAAGATGAAATTCGGGCACCGGGGGACGAACCAGCCGGTGAGGTACAAGGACGGGAGCATCGCCATCACGACCCAGAACCACGGTTACGCCGTCGATGCAGAGACCCTCCCCGAGGGATGCTCGGTCATCTACACGAACGTGAACGACGGCACACTCGAGGGCTTCGAGGACCCCTACCTCGAGATCACGTGCGTCCAGTTCCATCCCGAGGCCCATGGCGGGCCTAGGGACACGGAGATCCCCTTCTTTGACACGATGTTCCGGAGGCTCTCCTGATGCCGAAGAAACCCCACATCAGGAAGGTCCTGCTGATAGGATCGGGCCCTATCCAGATCGGCCAGGCAGCCGAGTTCGACTTCTCGGGCTCGCAGGCATGCCGCGCCCTGCGGGAAGAGGGGGTAAAGGTCGTCCTCGTCAACTCCAACCCCGCGACGATCCAGACCGACCCGGAAATGGCAGACGTGATCTACATCGAGCCGATCAAGGCAGAAATCATCGAGAAGATCATCGAGAAGGAGAAGCCCGACGGGATCCTCTCCGGCATGGGGGGGCAGACGGGTCTCAACATGACCGCGGAACTTGCCGAGAGGGGAGCCCTCAAGGGCGTCGAGATCCTCGGGACACCCCTCGAGGCAATCTACCACGGCGAGGACCGCGAGAAGTTCCGGTCGCTCATGGAACGGATAGGGGAACCCGTCCCCCGGAGCATGATCCTCACCAGCCTGGACCAGGTCGAGGAGGCCCTGCAGACCGTCGGGCTCCCCGCGATCGTGAGGCCCGCATATACACTCGGGGGAACCGGCGGCGGGATCGCGCACACGAAGGAGGAGCTTGCACGCATCATCGAGATAGGTCTCACGCGTTCACGCATCCACCAGGTCCTCGTCGAGGAGTCGGTCGTCGGGTGGAAGGAGATAGAGTTCGAGGTGATGCGGGATGCAGCAGACACCTGCATCATCGTGTGCGGCATGGAGAACGTGGATCCCATGGGAATCCACACCGGCGAGAGCGTCGTGGTCGCGCCCATCCTCACCCTCCGGGACGACGAGTTCCAGACGCTGCGGACCGCGGCCATCAAGATCATAAGGGCACTCGACGTGCAGGGAGGCTGTAACATCCAGTTCGCGTACAGGGACGGGGAGTACCGCGTCATCGAGGTGAACCCGAGGGTCTCCCGCTCGTCCGCCCTCGCCTCGAAGGCGACCGGTTACCCAATCGCCCGCGTCGCGGCGAAGATCGCGATCGGTCTGCGACTCGACGAGATAATGAACAGCGTGACGGGGTGCACCCCCGCGTCTTTCGAGCCGGCCATCGACTACATCGTGGTGAAGGTACCCCGGTGGCCATTCGACAAGTTCAGGAACGCGGACAGGACACTGACGACCTCGATGAAGAGCACGGGGGAGGTGATGGCGATCGGGAGGTGCGTGGAAGAAGCGTTCAAGAAGGCGCTCCGTTCCCTCGATACCGACGTGGAACCCCACACGCACCCCGCGGAGATACGGATGATCCTCTCCCGACCGACCGACGAGCGGTTCCACACGCTCTTTGACGCCGTGCGGGCGGGATTCTCCGTCGCGGAGATCGCGGAACTCACGCACATCTCGCCGTTCTTCATCGAGAAGGTGAAGAACATCGTCGACGTGGAGAGGCGGCTGCGGGATTCTCCCACGAGGGAGGATATCCTTCTCGCGAGGAAGTACGGATTCACTGCCTCGGAGATCGCCGCGCTGACTGGACTCCCGGCGGACGAAATACGCAGCATCGCGGGGGATCCCGCCTACAAGATCGTGGACACGTGCGCAGCGGAGTTTCCCGCGCGCACACCCTACTTCTACTCGACGTGGGACCAGGAGTGCGAGATCCACAGGACCGAGACGCCAAAGGTCCTCATCCTCGGGTCCGGGCCCATCCGCATCGGACAGGGAATAGAGTTTGACTACTGCACCGTCCACGCGGTCAAGGCCCTCCGCGAGGAGAACGTGGAGGTCCACATCGTGAACAACAATCCCGAGACGGTCTCCACCGACTTCGACACGTCCGACCGCCTCTTCTTTGAACCCATGACTCTCGAGGACGTCGTCAACATCCTCCGCAAGGACAACTACTTCGGTGTCATGGTCCAGTTCGGCGGGCAGAACGCGGTGAACCTCGCCGTTCCCCTCCACGAAGAGATAAAGAGGCTCGGTCTGCCCACGCGGATACTCGGGACTTCCCCCGATTCCATGGACATCGCCGAGGACAGGGACCGGTTCAGCCTCCTCCTCGGGAGACTCGGCATCCCGACCCCCCCGAACAGCTCGGCCTACTCCCTCTCCGAGGCCAGGGAGAAGGCGGCGGCAATCGGGTACCCCGTCCTCGTCAGGCCTTCCTACGTCCTTGGCGGGAGGGCGATGGAGATCATCCACGACGAGATAGAGCTGGAGAGCTACATGAAGGAGGCCGTCAGGGTGAGCAGGAACCACCCCGTCCTGATCGACTCGTTCCTCCAGAACGCGATCGAGCTTGACGTGGACGCTGTCTGTGACGGGGAAGAGGTCCTGATCGGGGGGATCATGGAACACATCGAGGAGGCGGGAGTCCACAGCGGCGATTCCGCGTGCGTCATCCCCACCCAGTCCCTCTCCCCACCCGTCATCGAGACCGTGAAGGACTACACGCGGAAGATCGCGCTCGCGCTCGGTGTCGTCGGGCTCATCAACATCCAGCTCGCGGTCAAGGATGGCGTGGTCTACGTCCTCGAGGCAAATCCACGGGCGAGCAGGACAGTTCCCTTCGTGAGCAAGGCAACGGGAATCCCCCTCGCGAAGATCGCCGCGAAGGTGATGATCGGGAAGAAAATCAAGGATCTGGGGTACACGGAGAGACCCATATCCCACGTTGCCGTGAAGGAAGTCCTCCTCCCGTTCAACAAGCTCCCGGGAGTCGACACTGTCCTTGGACCCGAGATGAAGAGCACGGGAGAAGTGATGGGCATCGACTACGACTTTGGCCGTGCTTACTACAAGGCATCGGTCTCCGCGGACAACACGCTCCCCCTCGAGGGCAACATCTTCATCTCCATCTCGAAGGACCAGAAGGACGAGGTCATCCCCATCGCGCGCAAGCTCCACGAGATGGGGCTTCGCCTGTTCGGGACAGCCGGGACAGTGGAGTACCTCAACGACGCGGGCATCCCTGCAGAACAGGTGCGGAAGGTCCAGGAAGGCTCGCCGAACGCGATCGACCTCCTCAGGGGCGGCGAGATCCAGCTGATAATCAACACGCCGGCTGACAAGCAGTCCCGGCAGGACCACTACCAGATCATGAGGGCAGCGGTGGACTACGGAGTCCCGTACATCACCACCATTCAGGCAGCGAGGGCAGCGACGATGGCAATCGAGGCGATGAGAAAGCAGCAGGTCACCATCGAGCCGCTCTCCCACTACATCGGGACGATGTGAGTGCCGGGATTCCAACCGCGTATCGCGGGGGGGATGACCGCGAAATCCTCCTCTCCGTTTCCGCCCGAATAACGGACTGCTCGCCGAAACGACGAGTCCCGTTCCCCGGCGACTCCCCGGCACCTTTCGCGTGCCTCCGCGCACGATACTCCCCATTTTAATCCGTTTCGGGATTTCAAGCACCTCCGAAGAACCCATCCTCTCCCGCTATTTAATCCCGGCGGGATTTCCCTCCATCACGATGACGCAGCCTTATTACCCGGCGAAGGGCAATGAATAGGTATCAAGTTCGCAAAGAGACCTTGGAGGAGCGCACGAGAGATGGGAAAGGGAACTGTTGTCCTTGCCTATTCCGGCGGGCTCGATACGTCTGTCTGCATCCCGCTCCTGCGGGAACGGTACGGGTTTGACCGCGTCGTGACGGTCGTCGTCGACGTGGGCCAACGCGACGAGGAGATCAGGGCAGCGACAGAGAAGGGGCAGAGACTCGCCGACGTCCACTACACGATAGATGCCCGGGAAAAGTTCGTCACGGACTACATCCTCCCCGCGATCAGGGCGAACGGTTCCTACGAGGGGTACCCGATGGGAACCGCGCTCGCCCGGCCGCTCATCGCGGAGGAGGTCGTCGGCATCGCCGCACGCGAGGGGGCGCGGACGGTTGCCCACGGGTGCACGGGGAAGGGGAACGATCAGTTCCGGTTCGACTTCGTCTTCCGGATGGCGGGGCTCGAGGTGATCGCCCCCGTGAGGGACCTCAACCTCACGCGCGAGTGGGAAATCGAGTACGCGAGGGAGCACGGGATACCCGTTCCCGCGGCGAAGGAAAAACCGTGGAGCGTCGACGAGAACATCTGGAGCAGGAGCATCGAGGGAGGTGCTCTCGAAGATCCCGCGTTCCACCCCTCCGAGGAGATATATGCGTGGACGGTGTCCCCTTCGTCCGCTCCCGCAACACCGGAGGTCATTGCAATCGACTTCATCAAGGGAATTCCCCACCGGCTAAACGACGTGGAGTACGCGCCCTACGACCTCATCAGGGAGTTGAATCTCCGTGCAGGCCGGCATGGGATAGGCCGGAACAACATGATCGAGGACCGTATCCTCGGGTTGAAAGCACGAGAGATTTACGAGCACCCGGCCGCGACGGTGCTCCTGTGCGCGCACCGCGACCTCGAGCACCTCACCCTCACGCGCCACGAGCTCTCGTTCAAGCGAATCGTCGAGGAGAAGTGGGCGGAGCTCGCGTACATGGGCCTCGTCCACGAGCCGCTCTTCCATGACCTCAACGCGTTCATCGAGAGGTCGCAGGAGAGGGTGACGGGGCGGGTCGAGGTCGAGATGTACAAGGGGTGCTGCAGGGTCCTCGGGAGATCGTCGCCCGAGGGTATCTACTCGGGAGACCTCGTCTCGTTCGATTCGACGACAATCGACCAGTGCCATGCCATTGGGGTGTCTGCCTACTATGGCATTCAGGCACGTCTCGTCAGGCAGGGGCGAAAAGAGGGGAAGTCAAGGCCAAAGTAGTCTCACGTGGTCCGATTACTCTGATTCATTTTTTTCCTGGAAGAATCAGTACTTCCCGCATGGTCTGTCCTCACTCGTGAAAACATATTTCCATGCCCCCTGTGGATCGGGTAAGCCGAGGCGGGTGGGATCCCAAAACCGGATTTCCTTTCTGGGAATTGCGATTTCCCTCGATGGCGCGAATCCTCGGCTCGAATACCTCCTCAAAACCATTAAAATGCCCAAATCTTGGCTTAAAAGAAAGTTTCCGCGCGGAGCCCGTTTTTCCGGGTGAGAGAAACGGTTAGGAAGATACCTTGAAAAAAAAGGGGAAATGTATCCCTTCACTACCTGTTCGCGTGGAATCTCTCAGAGGAGTTTTTTGCCCGCGTGCGGACCGGGATTGCACTCGTAGACTTCCGTGACCTTCATCACGAGGAGGGACTTTGCCGGCAACCCCGGTTTCTTCTCGTTGACCATCTTCTTCATTTTCTCGTAATCGGGACCCGAAGTCTTCACTTCCACCGTTCCCTTTACCTGGAAGCACTTCTTCGCGTCCGCGTCGTAGATGTAGATCGCCGCGTGGGGGTTTTCCATCACGTTTGCGAGTGTTTTGTGCATGTAGTTATCCGCGAGCCAGATTGTATCATCGGCGACCAGCGAGACAAACGCGATGGGAACGACGTTCGGGATACCGTTCTTTGACGCGGTTGCCACCGGGAATAGCTTTATCTTGGAGAATGTCTCCTTCATCTCGGGTGTCAGATTGACCATCTTTCCATCCACCTCGGAACAACGACGGGTATCTCGGCACAATGAACCGACAATACACCGGTGTGCACCACACCCCATATTCTTTTTGGGAGAACAACCCTGATTGCAGAGGGGGATATCCCTGCATGGGACGGACTCTTGGGAGAGAAGGCATGGCAGTGTGGCAGGAGAACCCGGTTGCCTCTTACGTGGGACTCCACGAATCGGGCCAGCTGGAGCACCGCGTCGATGCCGCGTGGGAAATACTCTCCTCGTGCCGCCTCTGCCCGAGGAGGTGCGGGGTGGACAGGCTCGGTGGGGAAACGGGGTATTGCGGCGGGGGTGAGATGCCGAAGATTTCATCATACGGCCCGCATTTTGGGGAAGAACCGCCGCTCGTGGGATTCCACGGTTCGGGGACGATCTTTTTTACCGGGTGCACGATGCGGTGCGCTTTCTGCCAGAATTACGAGATAAGCCAGGATGGAATAGGGAGGGAGGTGAGCTGCGAATACCTCGCTCGGACCATGCTCCTCCTCCAGGAGCGGGGATGCCACAACATCAACTTCGTGACACCGACCCATTTTGTCCCGCAGATCCTCCGTGCTCTCACCATTGCGGTAAATGACGGGCTCACGGTACCCCTCGTGTACAATACAGGGACGTACGACTCTGTCGATACGCTGCGGATCCTCGACGGGATCTTTGACATTTACATGCCGGACGCGAAGTACGGGTCGGACGATGTCGCCATTGCACTCTCGGACGCCCCCCGCTACGTCGAGATCATGCAGGATGCAATTGTCGAGATGCAGCGGCAGGTCGGCGACCTCGTCACAGTCGAAGGCGTAGCCACGAGGGGCCTGATAATCCGCCACCTCGTCCTCCCCGGCAACCTCGCGCAGAGCGAAGAGGTGTTCCGGTTCATCGCGGAGAACGTCTCGATCGACGCGTACGTGAACATAATGGACCAGTACCACCCGTGCGGCCGCGTTCGGATGTTCAAGGACGATCCACGCTACGACGCATTGACGAGGAGGCTCTCGCCGCGCGAGTTCTTCGCTGCAGTCGAGGCCGCGAAGAGGGCCGGACTGCACCGCGGCATTCCCCTCGGGGATGAGTGAAATAACCGTTAAAAACTGCCGAAAAGGAAAACGCCCCGGCCGGGACTTGAACCCGGGTCAAAAGCTCCGCAGGCTTCTAGGATATCCACTACCCCACCGGGACACTGAGTACAATTATCATCCTCGCGGATTTAAATAATTCACCATTCCGTTTGCACGTTCTGTTTTTGAGAATCGCCACCGCTGTGGGGAAATTATATCCCCTTTCCGGTCAGATATAACTCACCACGTGCGGGGCAAACCATGAAAAAAGCCTTGATCACCGGGATTACGGGACAGGATGGATCGTATCTCGCGGAACTCCTCCTCTCCAAGGGTTACGAGGTCCACGGCCTCGTCCGGAGGTCATCCACTCTCAACCTGAGCCGGATAGCCCACATTTTCCCCGAGACGGAGATCGCGGGAACCGCGTCGAGCGGGACAGGGCTCTTCCTCCACTACGGAGACCTCTCGGACTCCGACCAGATCTCGACCGTCATGCACCGCGTTCGGCCCGACGAGGTCTACAACCTCGCAGCCCAGAGCCACGTCCGGGTGAGCTTCGATACACCGGAGTACACGGGCAACATCACCGGCCTCGGGACGACGCGTCTCCTCGAGGCGGCGAGGAGGAGCAACCCCGACGTGCGGTTCTACCAGGCCTCGAGCAGCGAGATGTTCGGCGGTTCACCCCCGCCCCAGAACGAGGATACCCCGTTTTACCCCCGAAGCCCGTACGCGTGTGCGAAGCTCTACGCCTACTGGATGACGAGGAACTACCGGGAGGGGTACGGGATGTTTGCCTGCAACGGCATCCTCTTCAACCATGAATCCCCTCGCCGGGGCGAGACATTCGTCACGAGGAAGATCACGAGGGGTATTGCAAAAATCCTCGCGGGGAAAGAAAAAGTCCTCGCCCTCGGGAACCTCGAGGCGAGGCGGGACTGGGGGTATTCACCCGAGTACGTCGAGTGCATGTGGATGATGCTCCAGCAGGAGAGCCCCGATGACTTCGTGATCGGGACGGGCGAGACGCATTCGGTACAGGAGTTCCTCGACGCGGCATTCGAGTACGCGGGGCTTGAGCGGGACGAGCACGTCGTCATCGACAAGAAGTACTTCCGGCCGACAGAGGTGGATGCCCTCGTGGCCGACCCGCGCAAGGCGGAGCGGAAACTGGGCTGGAAGGCACGGGTGAAATTTTCGGATCTCGTGAAGATCATGGTGGACGCGGACATGCGGGCGTTCGGCCTCGAGCCCATCGGAGAAGGGGACAATATCGTGGAGAAGAGGTTTGGGGAGAAGTGGTGGAGGGGGGACTGAGGGTGAAAAAATCTATTATTATTATAATTTTCATTTTTTTATTATTTTTTCTCGCTGTAACATTACCAAAAGCAATTGATTTTTCGGAAAAAGTGGATTATTGTAGTTTAAATGGTTATTCTCTACCAACAAAAGATGGTTATTATTATCTGCCATCTGAAAACTTTTCAACAATTCGAAGTGAACGAACTTTTGATAATAAAGGGGTCGTAGTATATGATTACGGAGGGACAATTGGAAAACAATATAATCCGGTCACTATATCTCAATATGTTTTATCAATTGCACCATATGCCTATACAAATGAAGAAGCGTATGATTCAATGAGAATAAATTTAGAATTTTTATTGTTAAATGCAAATATCACTCCTAAAGGTAATATAATCCATCCCTATAATTTTGACTGGCCGACGAATAATGAGAGTGCACCATGGTATTCATCCATGGCTCAAGGACAAGCAGCATCTGCTTTCTTGTGGGGATATCGAATTTCCAATGAGACAAGATTTTATGAAGGAGCAAAGAAGTCCATACTCGCATTAATTGAAGAGAATTCATCTGTCCCATTTATCAAACAAAAAAATGGAGGAAAATGGTTAAAGGAATACCCTCATTATAAATATGAAGTTCTTGACGGTTCTTTGGCTGCAATTGCGGGGGTATATGACTTGTATAGATCACTTGATGAATCTGATCCAGATAAATATTTAGTAGAGAGTTTATTGAAAGATTCTATAGATGGTTTTAAAAAATCTTCGCACGAATTTAGAAGTACTTTTTTTGGACATTACTTTGATAACAGTAAAATCGTTCCTAATCCAAGTTATTATTCGTGTAATTTGGCTTGGTTAAAATATCTATCGAATTATGATCCTGAGCTTGAAATAATAAGAGAGGGGTATATTATGAAAAATTGTAATTTATTTAAAGAAATATTTATTTGGTATTGGAATACAACAATCTATTACATATTTCATAAAACAATTCTTTAAATTAATATGTGCCGTTCATAATAAGGTGTGGCTCCCTCTCTAAATCACCACTCAGATAACCGACGATTTCGAAAAACCCATGATATTGAGAGAAAGATCCGGCCCTTTCCAAATATGATAACTCAAAATGGTATTAACCCTCTCCATAACCATCCTTCAAATCAATGAAAATTCTAACATGAATATGAAGAGATAATACACATCTGCGCGGTTTCTGTGCTCCCCGGCTAAAAGTACAGTAATAGCCCCCCCAAATCACCACTCAGCCAACCGCTGTAATCGAATCTTATCGCCAAATCCCAGAGAAATAACGAGCTCGAGTAAAAGTACATTCAGGCAGACCGTCTTTTTCACAGATCGCGTTGTATATTTGTGGATCCTCTTCAAACCGAATGCATTTTTCGCCATTTTGAAAACATCCTCGATGAGGGATCCCTTCTCCACGAGTTGGATCTCGTCGCGGAGGTACATCACCAACCAACGCGCCAGGGAAGTGTATCTCTGGACGAGTTGTTTCGTATCAGACCTCCCGAAAATCCAGAGGGGAAAATTGAGTTTCCTGAGCAGTTTGGGTAATGAGAAGTTCCTCTTAGCGAAGATCGCCGGGACGATGCTGAACGCGAAGATTCCCTCCACGTAGTTATCATACGCGTAGTATCCCTTGTCAAAGACGATTGTATCACCGATCCGGGCGATTCTGCGCCTTTTCAATTCACTCACGATTTCACGGAAAATGACAGAATCGTGGGGAGATCCCGGATGGAGCAGGAAACAGACCGGCCGCAGGGAATGCACATCGAGTGCGAGTGTGAGTTTGTAGCCGATATAGTGGCCGTGGGTAGGACAATACCCCCACGCGTAGTCCCTGTTCTCCAGCTGTTTCTTCGTATACTTTTTCCTGAACCAGTTCAAATCGAGGGTAATCGCGGTTGCATCCACGATAAACGTGTTCTTCCTCCATCTCCTCTTCCTCGTGCAGCAGGAATTGAGGATCCCGTTCACGAGGGAGATGAACTGGGTTTCATCGAACCTGCTCAGTGTTTTATAGACTGAATCGACCGTGGGAATCGTGCGAATGTCCAGGAATTTACGGAGTCTCCTGCGATTTACCAATTCCTGGATGACAAAGGAACAATCACAAGAGAAGAACATCGCGGTGAGAACGATCGCGATTGCATCTAAAGTTGCGGGAATGGGCTCAATCTCGTTTCTCGCAAATACCTGTTGGGCGGGACGACTGGTGATGAGTTCCAGGACTCGTTCGAGGAGAAACCATTTTGGGTCCTTGCGATCCACTACCAGAGGGGGATGCATCTCTTCACCAAATATGTATTCCCCTCCGAGTACGATCAATTTTACGATTTATTCTTGCGTATTTTTCGATTTAGAGATATTTCGAAATGTACTTTTACACTAGGCGCGTGAATCTCTTGTTTATTGTGAATTAAGGTGATTATCATGCGTATTTTGGGTGAGAGAAATGGAGGGGGCTATCTCCCATTTTGAGTTCTCAAATTTCGAGAGAGCGTTCTCCTTTTTTCGATGTCACAGGTTTTTCGAAATCGTCTTGTGTATTTTGAATTGAAAAGAGTATCAAGTAGATTTTGGGTGACAGAAATGGATGGGGTTAATGTTTATTAGATATTGAAAATAAATTGGTTTTTCATTTGCGGTAACGATGGTCAAAGTCAGTGTTGTGATCCCATCTTATAATAATGCACGATTCTTACCAGAATGTATAGAGAGCGCTTTGAATCAAACTTTTTCAGATATAGAGCTTATTATTGTTGATGATGGTTCATGCGATAATTCAATGGATATAATCAGGAAATATGCCTCAAAAGACCCGAGGATTCGTGTTATTATTCACGATAAAAATTATGGAGTTTCTAAAACGACAAATGATGGTATTCTTGCCTCTCTAGGGGAGTTTATCACATTACTTGCATCTGATGATGTTATGTTACCAACGCGCATAGAGGAATTATACAATGAGATTTTAAAGAATCCGGATTATGGACTAGTTCACTCTGATATTTATGTAATTGATGAAAAAGGAGTGATACAGGGGAAAATAATCGGAAAGGAAAAGTATTCAAAAGGGTGGATATGTGGTGAAGTATTATGGCGCAGGGGATGTCATATTGGATATCCTTTGTTTAGAAAAAGCGTATTATTTGAAGTTGGACTTTACGATGAGTCACTACGTGGAGGAGAAGATTACGACCTTTATACGAGAATAACACAAAACTATCCCATTGGATATGTTCAGAAACCACTTATTTTGTATCGAAGACATAGTTCAAATGCCTCCCGGAATTTGAGATTAATGGTAAATGATTACAAGCATTATCTTGATAAAACTTTTAAAAATGATTCTTGTAATATCTATTGGAAAATAAAGCCTTTTGCATATTCTCATTATTATGTCGATCTTCTTTATTGCATTTTCATGGAGGGCAAGAAGCACTATATACTAAAGCTAATAAAGAAAATTTTCCATTTTATTATTCGAAATCCCACTACTATTATTAATAATATAATCCCATTTTTTACTATTCTTTTTTTGCGTATTGAAAAAATTGTCAAGAAAAAAATAACAAAAATCGTTTTTAGGCAATATATACAAGTAGGATGGTAAAAATAAGAAAGTTCTGATAATTTTAGTTAAAGAGGTTTTATAAAAACTCTCCATTAATTTCTAGAATCTTGAAATAACTTTAACCCGAGACATATCCCACATTTCGCAGGTAGAGAAATTCTTTTAGCCCCCTCCCCAAATCACCACTCAGCCAACCGTTGTAATTGAATCTTATCGCCAAATCCGAGAGAAATAACGATTCCGAGTAAAAGTACATTCAGGAAGACCGTCTTTTTCACAGATCGCGTCTTATACTTGTGAATCCTCTTCAATCCGAATGCATTTTTCGCCGTTTTGAAGACATCCTCGATGAGGGATCTCTTCTCCACAAGGTGGATCTCATCGCGGAGGTACATCACCAACCGGCGCGCAAGGGAAGTGTATCTCTGGACGTGCTCTTTCGTATCAGACCTCCCGAAAATCCAGAGGGGAAAATTGAGTTTCCTGAGCAGTTTGGACAATGAAAAGTTCTTCTTTGTAAAAATCACCGGGACGATGCCGAACTCGAAGATTCCCTCCACGTAGTTATCGTACGCGTAGTACCCTTGTCAAAGACGATTGTATCACCGATCCGGACGATTCTGCGCCTTTTCAATTCACTCACAATCTCGCGGAAAATGGTTGAGTCGTGGGGAGATCCCGGATGGAGAAGGAAACAGACCGGCCGCAGGGAATGCGCGTCGAGTGCGAGAGTGAGTTTGTAGCCGATATAGTGGCCGTGGGTAGGACAATACCCCCACGCGTAGTCCCTGTTCTCCAGCTGTTTCTTCGTATACTTTTTCCTGAACCAGTTCAAATCGAGGGTAATCGCGGTTGCATCCACGATAAACGTGTTCTTCCTCCATCTCCTCTTCCTCGTGCAGCAGGAATTGAGGATCCCGTTCACGAGGGAGATGAACTGGGTTTCATCGAACCTGCTCAGCGTTTTATAGACTGAATCGACTGTGGGAACCGTGCGAATGTCCAGGAATTTACGGAGTCTCCTGCGATTTACCAATTCCTGGATGACAAAGGAACAATCACAAGAGAAGAACATCGCGGTGAGAACGATCGCGATTGCATCTAAAGTTGCGGGAATGGGCTCAATCTCGTTTCTCGCAAATACCTGTTGGGCGGGACGACTGGTGACGAGTTCCAGGACTCGTTCGAGGAGAAACCATTTTGGGTCCTTGCGATCCACTACCAGAGGGGGATGCATCGTTTCACCAAATATGTATTCCCCTCCGAGTACGATCAATTTTACGATTTATTCTTGCGTATTTTTCGATTTAGAGATATTTCGAAATGTACTTTTATACTAGGCGCGTGAATCTCTTGTGTATTGTGAATTAAGGTGATTATCATGCGTATTTTGGGTGAGAGAAATGGAGGGGGTTAAATTTTTTTTTTTGACGATTTTGTTAAAGTATTGGTTGGATGTAGGAAAATTGCTTAAATTGAGTAATAAAAAAGATATTATTTCAGGTTTTTTCGGCGTCCCGGAACTGCGGCATCATCGCCCTCACTTCCTTTCCGACCTTCTCTATCAGGTGCTCCTCGTCGGCCTTCGTGAGGGCGTTGAAGACCGGCCGGTTCACCATGTTCTCGAGGATCCACTCCTTCGCGAACTCTCCCGTCTGGATCTCCCTGAGGATCTCCTGCATGGCGAGGTAGGTCTCGGGCCCAATCACCCTCGGCCCCCTCGTGAGGTCGCCGTACTGTGCCGTGTTGCTGATTGAATTGCGCATCTTCGTGAACCCGCCCTCGTAGATGAGGTCGACGATGAGTTTCGTCTCGTGGAGGACCTCGAGGTACGCCATCTCGGGCGCGTATCCCGCGTCGACGAGGGTCTCGAACCCCGCCTTGATGAGGGACGTGATCCCGCCGCAGAGGACCGCCTGCTCCCCGAAGAGGTCGGTCTCGGTCTCCTCGCGGAACGTGGTCTCGAGCACGACCGCCCGCGTCGCACCGATCCCCTTCGCGTACGCGAGCGCGATCTGCTTCGCCCGGCCCGT
Organism: Methanolinea sp.; assembly: GCA_030055515.1. Taxonomy (NCBI): domain Archaea; kingdom Methanobacteriati; phylum Methanobacteriota; class Methanomicrobia; order Methanomicrobiales; family Methanoregulaceae; genus Methanolinea; species Methanolinea sp. The sequence continues at coordinate 685,364 of JASFYI010000001.1, forward strand.
GTAGTTCTGGTGGACCGCAATCAGCGCGGGGACTCCCTTCCCCTCCTCGTACATCTTCCTGACCATCCGCCCCGGCCCCTTCGGCGCGACCATGATCACGTCGATGTCGGGCGGCGGGACTATCTGGCCGTAGTGGATGTTGAACCCGTGCGAGAACATCAGGCACTTGCCCTCGGAGAGGTGGGGACGGATCTCCTCCCGGTAGAGCGCCGCCTGGTGCTCGTCGGGGACGAGGACTTGGACGATCTCGGCCATCTTCACCGCGTCGGCGACGGGGTACACGGAGAATCCATCGGCAGTCGCGGCCTGCCACGAGCGGCCCGGCCGAAGGCCCACCACGACGTCGAGCCCGCTGTCCCTCAGGTTGAGCGCCTGTCCCCTCCCCTGCGACCCATAGCCGATGACGGCGATCTTCTTCCCCGCGAGGACGCCGAGGTCGGCGTCAGAATCGTAATATTTTTCCATCATGGTTCCATCCCAGAACTATCGGTACCAGAGCACTTAAACTTAAATATTATATGGAAAAATTACATTCCACACCAGACCTGGAGAGATGTCCTATTTCCATGGGCACAATGAAGAGATCCGGTCGTGAACTCCCCGATATCCAGTCGACGCCACCCGACGTGCGGATCAACCTCACGAGGGTGGGCGTGAAGAACGTGAAAAAGCTCGTCGAGGTCTCGCGGCCGGAGAAGAGGCCGGTCATCTTCATCTCCAACTTCGATGTCTTCGTCGACCTTCCCGGGAGCCTCAAGGGCGCGAACCTCTCGCGGAACTTCGAGGTGATAGACGAGGTACTCCAGCAGGCAATCGACGGCGAGGTAAATGAGATCGAGAACCTCTGCAGCGTCGTTGCCCGCAAGCTCCTCGACCGCCACGAGTACGCGGACAGGACGGAAGTCCTGATGAACAGCCAGTTCATGGTCAAGAGGGAGACCCCTATCTCGCGGACACACTGCCACGAGGTCGTCACGGTCCACGCACGTGCCATCGCCCGCCGGACGTTCCGCGAGCCCATCGTCCGCAAGAGCATCGGGGCCGAGGTGACCGGGATGACCGCATGCCCCTGCGCCCAGGATATCATGAAGGAGAGGGCGATATCTGTCCTCCAGGGACTCGGGATCCCGGACGACAAGATAGACCTCTTCCTCAAGGAGGTCCCGATGGCGACCCACAACCAGAGGGGCAGGGGATTCCTCTGCATCGAGATCGACGACGACCAGCACGTGAAGCTCGAGAAGATCATCGCGATCCTCAAGGAGTCCATGAGTGCCTCGATCTACGAGCTCCTCAAGCGGAGCGACGAGAGCTACGTCGTCCTCAATGCGCATAAGAACCCGCGGTTCGTGGAGGACTGCGTGAGGGAGATCGCAAAGAGGGTCATCCACGAGTTCCACTACCTCCCCGGCGACTCGCTCGTCACCATCAAGCAGACGAACGAGGAGAGCATCCACCAGCACGACGCGTACGCGGAGCGCAAGGCGACGATGGCAGAACTCTTCGTCGAGCTGAACGGGGACTCCCAGGGAATCTAGGACGAGGGGGACGTAGAAAATCTCATCCCAAACGTCCTCTTTTCATCGCCACGGGGATTCCGCGCGGCAGGTGTCGTCCCCCCATCTTCCGGGAGAGAGCGCATACGGGCGATCCGAATAAACCTTTTTCCGGGGGAGATCCGGGTACCAGGGGGGGCCCGTGCCCGGCCCGCCGGCACCCCTCCCCCGCCCTGCCGCCCTCACGGAGTGCCCTTTAAGTGGGCCGACTGCCCCGATCGCCTTTTATAGCGATTTATTGTGGGCTTCGAGTCATTGCAGAGGAGATAAATAATAGAAGGTTACCAAAATCTTCTGAACGTACATCGTACGGTCAACCATCTCCCCGCGCGGGAGGTGAGTGTGGAACAACACCCGTATCGCTCTGTGAACACGCAAATACCATGAGGCGATTACATTGTCGAAGATAGTAGAGATCTCTCCAACCACGAGGCACGAGGGACACTCGAAGCTCGTCCTGAAGGTCGATGATGCCGGTATCATCGAGCGTGGTGACTGGCTCTCGATCACACCCGTCCGGGGTGTGGAGAAACTGGCCATCGGCAAGACCATGGACCAGGTCCCGAAGATCGCATCGCGCGTGTGCGGCATCTGCCCGATCGCCCACACACTGGCCGGCATCGAGGCGATGGAAGGCTCGATCCGCTGCGAGATCCCTAAGGACGCAAAGCTCCTCCGCATCATCCTGCAGGCCGCAAACAGGCTGCACAGTATCGCTCTCCACAACATCCTGATCCTGCCCGATTTCTACCTGCCGGGCACCGACACGAAGATCAACCCGTTCTCCCCGCAGGAACCGGTCCGGAGTGTTGCAAAGAGGATCGTGAGGCTCCGCGAGATCGGCCAGACGATCGGCGAGATCGCGGGCGGAGAGGCGGTCCACCCGAGCAACCCGCGCGTCGGGGGGATGTACAAGGCCTGCACGAAGCAGGCGGTCACGAAGATGTACGACCTCGCCAAGGAAGGGCTCGTGCTCGCACGCGAGCAGATGGAGTTCATGCTCGCCGTCATCAACAACATGAAGAAGAGGGACTGGGTGGAGGTCGGCGGGAAGCAGATACCCCTGCCAAAGACCCTCGGGTACCACGACCAGGGGTACATGGCCGTCCACCCCATGTACGGCACGAGCAACCTCGACGAGAACCCTACGTGGGACCCCAACAGGTGGACCGACGTGAGGCCGTGGGACTGGTACATGGGCGAGGGTGAAGTCAGCCTCGCGGACCCAAGCTACCCCATCGGCGGGACCTCCCCGGTAGGGACCAAGGTCAACCCCCAGATGGAGGCCTGCACGGGAGTGCCCCTGTACGACGGTGCACCCGTCGAGGTCGGCCCGCGGGCACGCCTTGTGCGGTTCAAGAACTTCGACGAGAAGGGGACGTGGGGGCAGCACATCGCCCGGCAGCTCGAGTACACGGACTGCTGCTACACCATCCTCAACGCCCTCGACGAGTACAACCCGAGCGGCAAGGTCGTCGCGGACAAGATCCCGCAGGGTGACGGCTCCCTCGGGTGGGCCGCAAACGAGGCGCCCCGCGGCACCGACGTCCACCTCGCGAAGGTCAAGGACGGCCGGGTCCTCTACTACGAGATGCTCGTCCCCACCACCTGGAACTTCCCGACGTGCAGCCGTGCACTCACGGGAGCCCCGTGGCAGGTCGCAGAACTGGTCGTGCGCGGGTACGACCCGTGCGTGTCGTGTGCGACGCACATGATCGTCATCGACCAGGACAGGAAAGTCATCGCCCAGAAGCTCATCCAGTGAGAGTCCCGGCATGCTTTACCCCGAGATCGTGATCACAGGGTGCGGAAACCCGCTCTTCGCGGACGACGGTTTCGGACCCGCGGTGATCGAGGAGCTCCGGCGCATCGACCTCCCCGACAATGTGAAAGCCATCGACGCGGGCCTCGGGGGCCCGCACTTCGTTTTCACGCTGCTCGACCCCGCAGTGACGAGGAGGCTCATCATCGTCGACACCGTGGACTTCGGTGGAAAACCCGGGCAGCTCGCGCGGTTCTCTGCCGATGACCTCCCGCCCGGAAGCTACCGCGATGCCCACTCGTGGGACCTCACGGAACCCCTCCAGCGGCTGAAGGACAAGATGGAGATCACGGTTATCGGGTGCCAGCCCGGACGCGTGGCGGAATTTGAAATCGGTCTCTCGGATGAGGTGAGATCGGCGGTTCCCCTGGCAGTGCGCGAAGTACTCGCCCTCATAGGGGTGGATTATGGGACTACTCTCGAGAATCTTCGGAAAGAAGAGCACCAGCGAGCAGCCGGAGGCGAAGCCCGCGGCGGTCACTGGTGTGGAGAAGAAGGCTGAAACGACAAAAAAGGAGGAAAAGCCTGTGGCAGACAAGATTACAGTTGGCCACGTGCACATGAGCGGGTGCACGGGCTGTCTGGTATCCCTCGCAGACAACTATGGTGGATTGTTAACGATTCTTGACAAATACGCCGACCTTGTCTATGGCCTCACCCTCGCCGACGTGAGGCACATCCCAAAGATGGATGTCGCTCTCGTCGAGGGGTCGGTGTGCATCCAGGACAAGCTTGCAGTGCATGAGATCAAGGAGACCCGCGAGAAGGCAGCGATCGTCGTTGCAGTGGGCGGTTGCGCGTGTTACGGGAACATCACGCGCTTTGCGCGTGGCGGCCAGCCCAACCAGCCGCAGCACGAGTCGTACCTGCCCATCGGGGATCTCATCAAGGTGGATGTCTACATCCCCGGGTGCGCTCCGTGCCCCCAGCTCATCAGGAACGTGTGCGTGATGGCGTACCTCCTCCTGAAGGGCAACAAGGAGCAGCAGGAGCTCGCGAAGAAGTACCTCGCCCCGCTGATGCAGCTTGCCGAGCGCGGGACCGAGGCCTGTGGCTGCGACCTCATGTACGACGTCGTCAACCAGGGCCTCTGCATGGGGTGCGGGTCCTGCGCGGCCGCGTGCCCGGTCAGGGCGATCACCCACGAGTACGGGAAGCCCAACGTGAACAGGGAGATGTGCATCAAGTGCGGTGCGTGCTACGCCCAGTGCCCGAGGAGCTTCTTCAACTTCGACGTGGTGCCCGAATTCGAGGCCATCATGGACGCCATCGGGGCGGCGCTCAAGTGAGGTGAGAGAAAATGGCAGGAGAACTCGGAAAGTACAAACTCTGTGTCTCGGCGCGCAGCACTGACAAGGAGATCCTGAAGAGGGCACAGGACGGGGGCATCGTCACCCAGCTCTTCAAGTTCGCGCTCGAGGAGGGGATCATCGACGGCGCGATCGTGGCCGGCCCAAGCGACGAGCCGTGGAGGCCCCGCCCGTTCATCGCGACCACCGTCGAGGAGCTGATGACCTCGGGTGGCACCAAGTACAACATCAGCCCCAACGTCTCCTGGATCAAGGAGGCGACGAGGAGCTTTGGCCTCGAGAAGATCGGCATCGTGGGCACGCCGTGCCAGATGCAGGCGGTGAGGAAGGGCCAGCTCTACCCGTTCGGGTGGAGGGACGTGGACGACAAGATCAAGCTCGCGATCGGCATCTTCTGCATGGAGAACTTCCCGTACCAGAGCATCAAGCAGCTCGTCGAGGACCACGCGGGGATGAAGCTCGAGGCCGTCAAGAAGATGGAGATCGGGAAGGGCAAGTTCTGGGTCTACGGGTACCGCGGCCAGGTCGTCCAGCTGCCGCTCAAGGTGACCCACAAGTACGAGCAGCCCGCGTGCCACGTCTGCCTCGACTACGTCGCGAACCTCGCCGACATCTCGACGGGTTCGGTCGGGAGCCCGGACGGCTGGAGCACGGTCTTCGTGAGGACCCGCAACGGCGATGACATCTGGAACAAGGCTGTCGCCGCCGGCTGCTTCGAGACGAAGCCGATAGAGCAGGTGAAGCCGGGCCTCGAGCTCGTCACGAAGCTCGCGAACGAGAAGATCACGAAGAACCAGAAGACGATCGAGGAGAGGGCGAAGTTCGGCGTGAACAAGGCCCTGCGGAACCCCTACCTCGGACCGAAATAAACCTTTTTTTACAAGTAGGCGGATTCCCCCCTTTTTTCGTTGCGCAATGACTGCAGGTTTTCCCGCAGCGATAGGAAGACGTATATCCTCCGGGGTTCTTCTTATGTTCTACCACGAAGGTGAATCAGAGATATGACACGCTCCATCCTCGTCGCGGTCCCCGCCGTCCTCCTCGCTGTCTGCATGGTTCTCTCGACCGGCTGCCTGCAGGAAGAGGAGGGTCAGGAGGGGCTCCCGACCCCGCCTCCCACCCCCTCTCCCGCACAGGAGACCACCATGCCCGTCTTTGGGCCCGGCGACAATGGGAAGAACGTCACTCTCCCCGCGGGGACAGAATTCGCGGTGCAGCTCCCCGAGAACCCGACGACGGGGTACACGTGGAACATGAGCGTCCCGCCGGGCCTCGCGGTCGCGAGGGACGAGTTCCTCGCTCCCGACACGAGGCTCGTGGGGGTGGGTGGCACCCACAGGTGGATCGTCTCCGCGGGCGAGAAGGGCGCGTTCCCCCTCCACGCCGAGTACCGCAGGCCCTGGGTCCCCGCCGGGACCATCGTGCACGTCCCGCTCGAAGGCGGATTCTTTGGAATCGCGGGTGACGACGGGAGGAATTACCTGCCCCTCGCCCTCGGCGAAGAGTTCCACGCCGACGGGCTCCGGGTGGCATTCGAGGCCGAGGAGGTCCCGGACGTCGCGACGATCCAGATGTGGGGCACCCCCGTCAACCTGACGTTCATCGAGAAGACAGAGACCTTCGACCTCCTCGTCGTCGTCGAGTGAGGGGTGGAAGGACCGGTCTCCCCGGGATGGGGCTAGGCCACGGGTAGGGCCGTCCTCTTCCCCCGGATTCCTCCCTTTCATCGCTTTTTCTCTCCGGCCCCCGCGATTTTCCCATACCTTCATATGAACCGGTGGCTCAATTCTTACTCAAAGGAGCATAATCGAGATGGCAGAGAGAGAGGTCTTCCAGGGAGTGCCGGGAATGCTCCGGCCATTTCGGGACTTCATCGAGAAGAAGGGCTTGAAGAAGGGTGACCAGGTGGTGTACTACGGGTGCCCAGGGACGTGCACGCCGTTCGTCGAGCTCCTCGGATTCGCGGTCCGGAGCCTCGAGCTCGACCAGGTCTTCGTCCCCTACGTCGACGAGTCGAAGGCCCGGAAGATCGCCCTCGTCCCGGACGTCGGGATGCAGGTCTCCGGCGCTGCAGCCATCGCGGACCCCGCTGCCGTGGTCGTGATGGGCGGGCTCTCGATGCCCAACGTCCCGGTGACGCTCGGGCAGGTGGCCGGCGCCATCGGGAAGTACCCGTCGGCGCTGAAGATCGGGGTCTGCTTCATGAACATGTTCGAGAAGGCGGGCTGGACGAAGGAGATGAAGTTCGACCTCCTGATCGACGCGACGATCGACCCGGTCACCGTCTGGAAGTGAGGGGGACGCTTCCCCCTCCTCCCCCCGTCACTTCGCCTCCCCCGTTTTCCCCGCGAACGATTCCACGAACCTCCCGAGCGCTTCGCTGACCGCCTCCCTGTCCTGCGCGCACACGCAGAAGACCATCGCGTCCCTGAACGTTCCCGAAAGTTCCCGCGGGCACGCGTGCGGGAGGTCGCACTTGTTCAGCAGCACCGCGAGGGGGACCTTCCGCTCAAGGAGGGCGGAATAGAGGTGGAGGGTGAACTCGTCGGGGGGGACGGAGGAATCGACGACGAGGAGGGCGGCATCCATCCCCCGGGCGATGATCTGGCGGACGAATGCGAACCGGTCCTGCCCGGGTGTGCCGAAGAGGTAGACCTGGTGCGTGCCGACCGAAACGCGCCCATAGTCGAGCGCAACCGTGGTGTCGCCGTCCTCCGTGTGCGCCTCGACGTGGCGGGAAGAAGGATCGAGCGTCTGGATCAGCGTGGATTTCCCCGCGTTGTACGCGCCGAAGACGACGACCTTGATCTTCCTGCCTTCCACGGATAACCGGTTGACCCCCGATTCGTTTACCGCTTTCGGTATCTCACGGCGGGAGCGTGGTTTATCTGGTGCTCTCGCGGGCGCGGGGAGGTGCCCGCGGTCCCCCAACGAGGGAATGAAAGGGGGAAAAGTCCGTCTGCCGCTGCACCGCGGGATCCAAAAAAGGAAAAACAGGTAATTTTCACGCGAGGTAGTCCGCGGGCGTCGGGATCTGTTCCTTCAGCCCCTTCCTCTTCCGGATTTTCGCAACGGTCTCCTTGAGCATGTTCGATGGAACGAGCTCGAACCCCGCGAACTCCGTGCTCCACATCGCCCGTCCCTCCGTCGCGGACCGGATGTCGCCGGCGAACCCGAAGAGCTCGGAGACCGGCGCCTTCCCGATGACTGTCACCGTGTCTCCCTCGCTCTGGATGTCGAGCACCTGCCCGCGCCGGCCCTGGATCTGGGCCGTGGCGTTCCCCATCTGCTCGGTCGGGACGGTTATCTGGATCTTCTGGACGGGTTCGAGGAGGGTGTCGCCTGCCATCAGCATCGCTGCCTTGACCGCCGACCGGACGGCCGGGATGACCTGCGCGGGGCCGCGGTGGATCGCGTCCTCGTGGAGCTTCACGTCGACGAGACGGATCTTCAGGTTCTGGACCTTCTCGTCGGCGAGCGGGCCGCCGTCGAGCGCCTCGTGGATCCCCTCGATGATCAGCTCCATCGTCTCGTTCAGGTACTGGATACCCTTCGTCATGTCGAGGAACATGTTGTACCCGTAGATGTCCCGGACATTCTTCGCCTCTTCCTTGTCCATCCCCGCCGCCATCAGGATGTCCCTGCGCTCGAGCGCCGTCTGGTTCATCGAGACCTTGCCCTCCCTTATGAGGTTGACAATCTCCTCGGGGAGGGGCTCGACCTCGATGTAGAACCTGTTGTGCCTGTTGGGGGACTTCCCTTCCACGGGACCTGCCTTCTGGGTCACGGTCTCCCTGTACACGACGATCGGCTCGGAGGTGACGATCTCGACCCCCTTGTCCCTCTTGATGCGCCCCGTCACGATCTCGAGGTGGAGCTCCCCCATCCCCGAGATGAGGTGCTCGCCCGTCTCCTCGTTGATGGTGACCTGGAGGGTGGGGTCTTCCTTCGCGACCTGGCGGAGCACCTCGATCAGCTTGGGGAGGTCCTTCATGTTCTTGGCCTCCACGGCCACCGTCATGACGGGCTCGCTGTAGTGCTTGAGGGACTCGAAGGGAACCATCTCCTGGAGCGTGGTCACGGTGGACCCGACGATCGCGTCCTTGAGGCCGGTCACGGCCGCGATGTTCCCTGCCACGATCTCCTCCACCTCGACCCTCGTCGGCCCCATGAAGACGCCGACCTGCTGGAGGCGGTTGACCTTCTTTGCGGTCCCCATCACGTACATCTCGGTCCCCCGGCGGATCCTCCCGGAAAACAGCCTGCCCGTCGCGACCTCGCCGGCGTGGGGGTCGAACGAGATGTCCGTGATCATGAGGGTCGCCGGGCCGTTCGGGTCGCAGTTGAGCATCGCCCTGCCCTCCGGCGACTCCGGGTCACCGTGCCATATCACCTTGATCCTGCGCTTCTGGGCCTCGAGGGGGTTGGGCAGGTGCTTGACGACCATGTCCAGCACGACGTCGCAGAGGGGGCTCCTCTTTGCGAGTTCCTTCATGTTCCCGCTGCGGCACTTCTCGAAGACGTCCTTGAACGACACGCCGCTCTTCTTCATGAAGGGGACCGAGACTGCCCAGTTGTAGAGTGCCGACCCGAACGCGACCGTTCCCTGCGCGGCGTCGAGCCGCCAGCCGGACTTGTAGGCCTCCTCGTTCATGCTCTTGATGAGCTTGTTGACCTTGTCGATCACCCGCCCGAGCCGGATCTGCATCTCCATCTCGTCGACCTTCAGCTCGTTGATGAGCCTGTCGACCTTGTTGATGAAGAGGACGGGGCGGACACCCTCCTTGAGCGCCTGCCGGAGGACGGTCTCTGTCTGCGGCATGGGCCCCTCGACCGCGTCGACGAGGACGACCGCGCCGTCCACCGCCCTCATGGCCCTCGTCACATCACCCCCGAAATCCACGTGGCCGGGGGTGTCGATCATGTTGATCAGGTATTCCTGCCCCTCGTACTCGTGGACCATCGAGACGTTGGACGCGTCGATCGTGATCCCGCGGGCCTGCTCCTCCTCGTCGGAATCCATGAAGAGCTGCTTGCCCGCGAGCTCCTCGGAGATGATCCCGGCACCCGCGAGGAGATTATCGGAGAGCGTGGTCTTGCCGTGGTCGATGTGGGCGACGATCCCGATGTTCCTGATGTGGGTCGGGTCGCTCATCAATTCTGCCATTTTCTCGATTGATTTTCTGCCTCGGGCCATAAAACACCACAAAAAAGGGATTGAATCCTTTCTATCGGGCGGACTTTGCAATCCGCTCGCGTTCTTCCTTCTTGCTCACGGAGTACGCCTTCGCGTCCCCCTTCGAGGCCGCGATCAGCTCGTCGGCGAGACACTGGGCGACCGGCTTTCGGCTCTTGTGCGCGGCCTTGTAGACGGCCTCGGCGATGAAGAAGAGGGCCGTATTGACGCGCCGGAGAGGGGCAGTATCCACTGACTTCGGGACGTTTATCCCCCCGTACTTCAGGCGGACCGTCTCCTCCCTCGGCCCGGCGTTGATGATGGCATCCACGAGGACCTGGACCGGGTTCCTCTTCGTCTTCTTGTGGATGATCTCGAACGCCTCGCGGACGATGCGCGTGGCAAGCTGCTTGTTCCCCGTGTTCATCTCGGACTGCATCAGCCGGTTGATGAGGCGTTCCACGATGAGCATGTGTGCCTTGGCAAACTCCTGCCGCGTGAGCTTGCCGGTCGTGTGGGGGACGATCACGGGGGTGAGGCCGATGTACTTGACGAGGCTCGGGTCCGGTACCTGGACCTCCCCGAGGTCCCATTTGTTGAAGAGGAGGCGTGCGGGGGTCTCTGTCTCCGCCATCCCGCATCACCTGCGCGGCTTCTCCTTCCGCCCGATGACGAGCTCGCGGAGGGAGACGTTGTTGACCTTCGTCACGACGTATCTTACGCCCGGGATGTCCCCCATCGACCTCCCGAGCCTGCCACCGATGCCCTCGATCTCGACCTCGTCGTGCTCGTCGATGAAGTTGATCGCGCCGTCGCCGACCGCGAACGCCGTCACCTGGCGCCCGTTCTTGATCAGTTGCACCCTCACGCACTTCCGGATCGCGGAGTTCGGCTGCTTGGCCTCGACCCCGATCTTCTCGAGCACTATCCCGCGGGCCTGCGGTGCACCCTCGAGGGGATCCGCCTTGATGTTGACCCCGCCGTGGCTGCGCACGTACTTGGGGTCGCTCCACCGGAATTTCTTCGCGTCCTTGATGAGCTTCCTCGCTGCAAACTTGCCCTTACCCATGAAATACCCTCGTCAGTGTTCTCCTTGGAGAGAGTGGACGGTCATGTCCCCGTGTGGTATATATAAACGCGCGGAGGCGATTTATACATTTGCACACGTCCACGATTGCCTTATCCTGTTGGACCCCATTGCTAATAATATTATATCCCGTTCTGCCCAACATTCTCTGAATGATCTTCCGCCTTTTCAAGGAAGTGCAGTTCGACGCGAGCCACAGGCTCCTCCACGACAGGGGGAAGTGCAACCGCCTCCACGGGCACCGGTGGAAGGTCGAGGTCTGGATGGAGGGGATCCCGGGGGAGAGGAGCGGGATGGTCGCCGACTTCAACATGGTAAAGGAAGTCGTCTGCAGGTTCGACCACCAGATAATCCTCAACCGCGACGACCCCATGGTGGCCGCGGTCCGGGAGTTCCACCCCGTGATCACCACACAGGGCGAGCCGACGAGCGAGAACCTCGCTGCCCTCATCGCCGGGCTCCTGCGCGAGGAGTGCACGCGCCAGGGACTCGACGCCCGCATCACCCGCGTCAGGGTGTGGGAATCCCCCGCGTGCTACGCGGAAGTGACCTATGAGAGTGCATGAAATCTTCAGGAGCCTCCAGGGTGAGGGGATACGCCAGGGGATGCCCTGCACGTTCGTCAGGTTCGCGGGCTGCAACCTCGATTGCGCCTGGTGCGACACGCGGCCTGCGCGCACGGGGGGCGAAGAGATGGATGGGGACGAGGTGTTGTCCCACGTGAGGAGACTCGGGGGACGGTACGTCTGCATCACGGGCGGCGAACCCCTCCTCCAGGGTCCTCCCCTCCTCTCCCTCATCAGGGACCTCTCCGATGCCGGGTACACAATCGACATCGAGACGAACGGTACCCTCGACTTCTCGCCGTTCCAGCCCTATGCCTCGATCTGCATGGACGTGAAGTGCCCGTCTTCCGGCGAGGAGAGCGACCTCTCGCTGGTCCCGCGGCTCACGGACGCCGATGCACTCAAGTTCGTCGTCAGGGACAGGGAGGACTGCGAGTACGCCGCGGACGTGATGAGGAGGTACTCGCCGCGCGGCCACGTCTTCTTCTCGCCCGTGTGGGGGACAGATCCCCGCGGGATCGCGAGGTTCCTCATCGACGAGGACCTCCCCGCGCGCCTCCAGCTCCAGATCCACAAGGTCATCGGGGTGATGTAGGGCGATGCGGGCGGTGTGCCTCCTCTCCGGCGGGATGGACTCGTCCACGCTCGCCTACGTCGCGCGTGACATGGGGTACCGCATCCTCGCGCTCCATGTCAATTACGGCCAGAGGACCGAGGTACGGGAACGGGCCGCGGCGAGGACGATCGCCCGCCTCGTGGGCGCGGAGGAGTTCCTCGAGGTGGACATCTCTTACCTGAAGGTCTTTGGCGCAAGCAGCCTCACGGACCACGCGATCCCGGTCGAGCCGTACAGCCCCGAGAGGGAATGCATCCCCAACACGTACGTCCCGTTCCGGAACGCAAACCTCCTCTCCATCGCGACGAGCTACGCGGAGTCGCGCGGCGCGGACGCGATCTTCATCGGCGTCCAGTCGCAGGACTACAGCGGGTACCCGGACTGCAGGCCGGAGTTCATCGAGGCGTTCCGGAAGGTGATCGCGACGGGGACGCGGAGCGGGGACCGGATCAGGCTGGTCACGCCGTTCATTTCCATGTCGAAGAGGGAGATCCTCTCGCTCGGCCTCTCGCTCGGCGTCCCGTACGAGCACACGTGGTCGTGCTATCAGGACAACGAAATCGCGTGCGGCGTGTGCGGCGCGTGCCACTTCCGGCGCGCTGCGTTCGCGGCGCTCGGGGTCCGGGATCCCCTCCCCTACAGGAGCGGCGAATGACAGAGCTGTACAGGGGAAAGAGGCTCTCCGTCGAGAGGAAAGAGTACGTCCTCCCCGGAGGGAGGAGGGTCGAGAGGGTCTCCGTCCACCCGGGGAACGCGGTCGCGGTCCTCCCGTTCTTCGGGGACGGGTCGTGCTGCCTCATCAGGCAGTACCGGTTCGTCGTCGGGGAGTACATCCTCGAGGCCCCCGCGGGGACGCTCGAGCCGGGGGAAGACCCCCTCGACGCCGCCCGCAGGGAGCTCGTCGAGGAGACGGGGTACGATGCCGCTGAATTCGTCCCGCGGGGGTGGATCTACACGACGCCGGGGTTCACGGACGAGGTGATATACCTGTATGAGGCCCGCGGTCTCCGTCCCGCCCCGAAGCGGGAGAAGGACGAGGACGAGGTGATCGAGGTCGTGAAGGTACGGGCAGGGGACCTCCCCGCGATGGTCAGGGATGGCCGCATCAACGACGCAAAGACGATCTGCCTCGTCTTCCGGTGCGCGGCGGGCGGGGCATGAGGGGCGCTGCTCCCTGCATCCTCCCCGCCGTCATCCTCGCGGCAGGGATCCTCGCGGCGGGGTGCGTGGGGGAGATCCCGCCCCGCGGCGGCAACTTTTCCGTCGACGAATCCGGCAGGCTCTCGCTCCGGTGCCCCCCCTGCACGGCGAACGCGAGCGTGATCTCGGTCTCCGGGAACGTGACCCTCCTGCGGGTGGTCTTCTCGTCGGGGCAGGGAGACGTCTACGCAGTCGCCGCGGTACCCCCTGCCCCGAGGGCAGGGTTCGTCCTCTCGCCGGGCGCGGGGGTGAGGAAGGAAGGGTACGTGGAGATCGCCCGCTCCTACGCGGAGAACGGCTACGCCTTCCTCGTCCTCGACGTGCGGGGCCACGGCGGGGAGACCCCCGGGTACCCCCTCGACCTCGCGCGCGATTTCGGGAAATTCAGGTCCGGGGAGTGGCCCCAGTACTACCTCTCCATCTGCGACGTGATTGCCGCCCGCAGGTTCCTGCAGGAGACGTACGGTATCCCCGTCCACGCGGTGGGGGAGAGCAACGGGGGGAGGTACGCCGCGATCGCCGCGGAGGTGGATCCCGCGTTCGCGGGGTACATCGGCATCTCGACGTCCGGGTTCTCCCGGGCGGGGGACAGGTACACGGGCGACGCCCGCCGGTTCCTCCTCTCCGTCGACCCCGTCACCCTCGCGGGTTCCCTCTCCGGCCGGCCGTCGTGGATCTTCCACGCGCCCGAGGACCCCGTCATCCCCTTCGACGAGGGGCGCGCGCTCTTCGATGCCCTCCCCGAGCCGAAGGCGTTCTTCCCCTTCGAGGGGACCCACGGGTCAAACGAGCTGGTGCACCGGACGATCCTCTCGGAATGTGCGCAAATTTATGGGACCGGGGGTTGAAATGTATTGAAGTTTGGGCGACGGGGAGAGGGCGATGACCGAGGTACAGGAGATGGACGAGGGCCGGAGGAAGTACGAGTTCCGCAGGACTCTCGAGAGACTCCAGTCCAAGCAGGGGAGCGGGACAGAGCTGATATCCCTCTACATCCCGCCTGACAAGCAGATCCACGACGTCGTCGCCCAGCTCCGCGACGAGTTCGGGCAGTGCGCGAACATCAAGAGCAAGCAGACCCGGACGAACGTCCAGAGCGCGATATCGTCCATCCTCTCCCGCCTCAAGTACTACAAGACGCCGCCGCCGCACGGGATGGCGATCTTCTGCGGCACGGTCCAGCTGCAGGGGGACAAGACGGACCTCGAGTGCACGATCATCGAGCCACCAGAACCCCTCAACCTCTACATGTACCGGTGCAGCTCGGTCTTCGAGCTGGAACCGCTCCTCCAGATGCTCGAGGAAAAGAACGTCTACGGGCTCCTCGTCCTCGACCGCCGCGAGGCGTACTGGGGGTTCCTCCGGGGCAACCGGATCGAGCCCGTCGGGGGAGTCACGTCCACGGTCCCCGGCAAGCAGAGGAAGGGGGGCCAGTCGAGCGTCAGGTTCCAGAGACTCCGGGAGATCGCCATCCACGAGTTCTACACGAAGATAGGGGAGCGGGCGAGCGCAACCTTCCTCGCCGAGAAGGACTTCTACGAGCGGTTCAAGGGCGTCCTGATCGGCGGCCCGAGCCCGACGAAGGAGGAGTTCGAGGCGGGGCACTACCTCCACCACGAGATCCAGAAGCGTATCATCGGCCTCTTCGACGTCGCCTACACGAACGAGAGCGGGCTCGCGGAGCTCGTGGAGGCCGCGCGCGACGCACTCAAGGGGGTCGAGGTGATCAAGGAGAAGGAGCTCATGAACCGGTTCCTGCGGGAGCTCGTGAAGGAGGACGGGCTCGCCGCGTACGGGGAGGAGAGCGTGCGCAGGAACCTCGCGATGGGCTCTGTCGACACGCTCCTCCTCTCCGCCTCCCTCCGGAAGTCGCGCGTGAAGGTCCGCTGCCAGGCGTGCGGCCACTCCGGGGAGCGGACCGTCCAGCTCGAGCCGGGAAAGACGATCGCCGATATCGTCTCGGCCCAGACTTGCAAGTCGTGCGGCGGGCCGCTCGTCGTCGAGGAAGAGACGGACATCATCGAGGAGCTGACGAGGCTCGCGGACCAGACGAGCACGCGGGTCGAGATCATCTCCGACGACTTCGAGGAAGGGGCGATGCTCGCCTCGGCATTCGGCGGGATCGCCGCGATTCTACGGTACAGGACGGGGTACTAGGATGTCGTTCCTCGATGTTTACTCGCGGATCGGATCCGCGCTGCGCGAGGTGACGGGGCAGGAGAACGTGTCCCTCGCGGACGGCGGACCGCACGCGGACCTTGCGAGCACCGTCGCGTTCTCGCTCGCGCGGGCCATGCGGAAACCTCCCGCGGCGATCGCGGGGGACCTCGCGGCCAACCTCTCCCGGCGCGGGGAGCTCCGGGGCGTGAGGGTCGAGGCCGCGGGGCCGTACCTCAACTTCCACCTCGGGCAGGAGATCCTCGAGGAATGCCTCGCCGAGGCCACCCGGCCCGGTTACGGCTCGTTCCCCGCCCGGGAGGAGCGCGTCGTCCTCGAGCACACGAGCGCAAATCCCAACGGTCCCCTCCACGTCGGCCACATCAGGAACACCGTCATCGGGGATACGCTCGCGCGGTGCTTGCGGAAGGCAGGTTACCCGGTGGAGGTCCAGTACTACGTGAACGACATGGGACGCCAGATCGCGATCGTGGTCTGGGGGTTCCGCAACGTCCCCCGGGAGGAGATTCCGGGGGAGAAGGGCGACCACCGCGTCGCGCGGGTCTACATCGCCGCGAACAGGGCGCTCGAGGAGCGGCCCGAGCTGGTCGCGGAGGTGGACCGGCTGATGCAGTCGGTCGAGGCTGGCGATCCCGGGACCGTCCGAGAGTTCCGGTCGGCGGTCACCGCGTGCCTTGAAGGGTTCAGGACGACCCTCTCGCGCCTCGGCGCGAGGCACGACCGGTTCATCTGGGAGAGCGACTTCGTCCGGAACGGCGACACGGAGCGGGTCCTCTCGAGGCTCTCGCACATGGAGGAGTGCCGGGAAGAGGGCGGGCGGCTCTGGCTCGACCTCTCGGCACACGGCTTTGGGAAGGAGTACGTGCTGCGCAGGAGCGACGGCACGACCGTGTACGCGGCGAGGGACATCGCGTACCACGTCTGGAAGGCGCGGAACTTCGACAGGGTCATCGACGTCCTCGGCGCGGACCACAAGCTGATCGGCGCGCAGCTCGTGACAACCCTCCGCCTCCTCGGCGAGCGGCCCCCCGAGATCGTCTTCTTCGAGTTCGTGTCCCTGCCGGAGGGGTCGATGAGCACCCGGGCCGGGAAGTTCGTCTCCGCCGACGAGCTCCTCGACGAGGTGACGCGGCGGGCGTTCGAGGAGGTGACCCAAAGGAGGCCGGAACTCCCGGAGGAAGAGAGGCGGAGGATCGCGCAGTCGGTCGCGCTCGCCGCGGTGCGGTACGACATCGTGAGGATATCCCCCGACAAGAGCACCGTGTTCGACTGGGAGGAGGCCCTCGACTTCGAGCGCCAGAGCGGGCCGTACATCCAGTACGCCCATGCCCGGGCCTGCAGCATCCTCGAGAAGGCAGGGGAATTCGGGCACGCCTTCGCACTCGAGGATCCCCGCGAGCTCGCCCTCGCCCGCCACGTCATCCGGTTCCCCCTCGTCGTCGAGAACGTCGTCCGGGAGCTCAAACCCCACCTCCTCGCCGTGTACGCCCGGGACCTCGCGGACCTCTTCAACACGTTCTACCACTACGTCCCCGTGCTAAAGAGCACGGGCACCCTCCGGGACTCCCGTCTCACGCTCGTCCTTGCGGCCAGAAACACGCTCGCGGAGGCATTGCAGTCCCTTGGCATCGAACCCCTCTCCACCATGTGACGCCCTCCGGAAGCAGGGCTACCAGTTCTTCTCCGAGGGGTCATCTGCTGCCCTCAAGCCCTGCCTTTGGTGCAAGAAGGCGCTCCGCGGCGGCGAGCAGTGCTACAAGCACCAGTTCTACGGGATCGAGAGCCACCGGTGCGCCCAGATGACGCCCACGCTCCGGTGCAACCAGCGGTGCCTCTTCTGCTGGAGGTCGTTCGAGCACGTCTACGCCGGGGAGAGGGACTGCGCGCCCGCCGATATCTGCGCGCGCATCCCCGCCCTCCAGAAGAGGGCGCTCTCGGGGTTCAAGCCCTCGCCCCACGTGGACCCCGCGCGGTTCGAGGAGGCACTCCGGCCGCGCCACGTCGCGATCTCCCTCTCCGGCGAGCCGACCCTCTACCCTCACCTCCCCGCGCTCGTCGACCTCCTCGCCGAGAACGGGTATTCCACGTTCCTCGTGAGCAACGGGACGAATCCCGACGTCCTCTCGCGGTGCAGGCCGTTCCAAACCTACGTCTCCCTCTGCGCACCGGACAGGGAGACGTACCTCCGCCTCTGTCGGCCGGAGGGAGACTTCTGGGAGGACATCATGGAGAGTCTCGCGCTCCTCGGGAGGCGCCGGTCGGCCGTCAGGATCACCCTCGTGCGGGGGTACAACGACAAGGACCCCCTCTCCTACGCACGGATGCTCCAGGACTCGGGGGCGACCTTCGTGGAAGTGAAGGGATATATGTTCCTCGGATACAGTAGAAGGAGAATGGATCGGGAGAACATGCCGAGCTTTGCGCACGTGAAGGCCTTCGCGGGAGAGATTGCCCGGGGGTGCGACTACCGCGTCAAGGACGAGAACGCGGCGAGCCGGGTCGTCTGCATGGAGCGTGCGGGATGAGGTTCGACCCGGCCGCCTGGAAGGCGAGGTCCCGCGAGAACTTCGAGCGGGCGTGGCACGATGGCCCGTCGGTCCTCACGCCGCCGCGCGAGAGAGAGACGTATCCAAGGCTCCGGTACCCCGACCCGCGTCCCCACCCCGTCTTCGAGATGGTCCACCGCCTCCGCGAGACGTACCTCCGCCTCGGTTTCGCAGAGACCTGCAACCCCATCATCGTCGAGGAACAGGACGTGTTCAGGCAGTTCGGGCCGGAGGCGAGGGCGGTCCTCGACAGGGTCTTCTACCTCGGGGGGCTCGACCGGCCCAACCAGGGGATTGGGAAGGAGGAACTGGAGGGTATCGCGGCCATCACGGGCAGGCCCGTCTCCCCGGGAGAGGAGGAGCGGCTCCGGCAGATCCTCCAGGACTACAAGAGGTCGGCCATCGACGGGGACGAGCTCGTCCACGCGACCTCTGAAGCCCTCGGGATCGACGACGGGCTCACGGTGGAGATCTACGAGAAGGTCTTCTCGGCGTTCCGGGACCTCTCCCCCCGTGCCTCTCGCTCCACGCTGCGCAGCCACATGACGAGCGGGTGGTTCCTCACGCTCGCCGCACTCTGGGAGCGGAGTCCCCTCCCCCTCCGGCTCTTCTCCGTGGACCGGTGCTTCCGGCGCGAGCAGGAGGAGGGGCCTACGCGCCTCGTGAGCTACCACTCCGCCTCCTGCGTGGTCGCAGGCGAGGATGTCACGAACGAGGAGGGGAAGGCCGTCTCGGAGTCGCTCCTCTCCGCGTTCGGATTCACGGAATTCCGGTTCCGCCCCGACGAGAAAAGGTCGAAGTACTACATGCCCGGGACGCAGACAGAGGTCTACGCCCGCCACCCGGTCCACGGCTGGGTCGAGGTGGCCACCTTCGGGATGTACTCCCCGTCCGCGCTCGGGGAGTACGGGATCGGCGTTCCCGTGATGAACCTCGGGCTCGGCGTGGAGCGGCTCGCGATGATCGTGACCGGCGCGGGGGACATGCGCGCCCTCGTGTACCCCCAGTTCCACCCCCGGCCCCTCACCGACCTCGAGATTGCACGCGGCGTCACAGTCCGGAGCGAGCCTGCGACCGTCGAGGGGAGGATGCTCGCGCGCGCGATCGCCCGCACCGCGAGGGAGCATGCGGCGGAGACGGGGCCCTGCTCGTTCCTCGCCTACGAGGGGACACTCTCCGGCGAAAGGGTCCGCGTCTGGGTCGAGGAGCAGGAGGAGGGGGCAAAGCTCCTCGGCCCCGCGTGCGAAAACGAGGTCTTCGTGTGGGACGGGTCGGTCCTCGGCGTCCCGGACACGCCGCAGTGGGCAAGGGTCCGGTCAGAGGGAGTCCCCTGCGGGATCTCATACCTCAGGGCAGTAAGCCTCCTCGCCGCGGCCCGCATCGAGGAGGCGGCCGCCTGCGGGAGACCCACGCACGTGCAGGTGAAGGTCGCAAAGCTCCCTAGCGACGTCAACCTCCGCATCGCGGACCACGTGATGCGGGACATCACCGACAGGAAGAAGAAGGTCGACGTCCGCGGGCCGGTCTTCTTCGCGGCGAGGTCAGAGATCGCCTGATACCCGCCGTTGACGGTCTCCCATCGGCCGGTTGCGGGACGGGCCTCGGGGAGGACCCAAAACCCCCCCGGAAGTGTCCGCGTGTTCCATCAGGAGAAACTGGAGGACCCGAGAAAAACGGGGGAGTTTGCCGGGTCCTTCACGAATCAAGGTGGCTCATGGAGGGTTGCAGAGGGAGGCCGGTTTTCCCCCGGCCTCCACGATCCCTGTGTCGGGGACGTGGCCTATAAACACCCGCCGTGGGGGGTGAAAGTGGGGATCCCCCTTCCCCCACATTGATTTCCGCCCGAGGGCCACCAATGGGTGATGCAGATCCGGATCGTCGCGGTCGGGCGCGCGAGGGAGGGGTACATCCGGGAAGGGATGCGGGAATACTGCGCGAGGATCGCGCCGTACCATAGAATCGAGCTCATCGACGTGCAGGAGGAGAAGGTCCCACCCCGGCTGGGAGAGAGGGAGAGGGAGTCTCTCCTCGCGAGGGAAGGGGAGAGGATCCTCGCCGCCGCGGGCGGGACGGGAATCCTCGTCGCGTGCGCGGTGGACGGCGCGCAGTGGAGCAGCGAGGAATTCGCATATCGCCTGAAGAGCTGGGAGATCTCCGGCCAGCCGCGGGTCACCTTCGCCATCGGGGGACCCCTCGGCCTTGCCCCGTCCGTCCTCTCGTGGGCAAACGAGAGGCTTTCGCTCTCGCGGATGACGTTCCCCCACGAGCTCGTGCGCCTCGTCCTCCTCGAGCAGATCTACAGGGCCTGCCGGATCAACAGCGGCGAGGCATACCACAGGTGAGGGATCACGGGATTATCTCGCAGCCGTTGTAGCGCGTGTGGGAAAAGTCCGTTATCTTTACGAGTCCCTTCCTGATGCATTCCCTCACGCGGGGCAGCACGCCCGAGAGGCTCGCGTGGAGGTTCTCGACGGTCCGGCAGACGGCCCTCCGCATCCCGTCCGGCCACGGCCGCACGACCTGCGCGTAGAGGCACCTCCCCCCGCAGAACCCGAGGATCGGGCAGGCCCGGCACTCCGAGTCGACCTCCACGCGGGGGAGGGTGCACGGGTCGGACGTGGCGACGTGCCCGACGTAGTATCCCTTCATCCCCACCATCACGGGGCAGGGGCCGATGTGCCCGTCCGTCATGATGGTGTAGTTGGCATGGCCCGCACCGCACCGGAGGGCACTCTCCCGGCCCGAGAGGAGGTCCTCCATTGTCTGGAGGAAGGGGTACCAGCGACGGACGCTCCCGCCCTCCTCCATGCACGAGACCCAGTCGTCCACGAGCCGCCGTATCCCCGGGTTATAGCTCTCTTCCGCCCACTCGCAGAACCTCCGTGCCGCCGCGTCGCCGGAGAACTCCGCGTCGAGCTGCCAGTGGATCGACCAGAAGGGGATGGAGGGGTTCTCCGCGAGTGCCCACACCGCCTCGTGGATGTCCGTATCCTCTCCCACGGTCATCCGCGCGATGACCTCTCCCCGGAACCCCCCCCGCACGAGTTCCCCGAGGTTCTCCATGACCCGCCGGTACGTCCCCTCCCCCCTGTGGCTGTCGGTGAGCTCCTCTGTCCCGTCCAGCGAGACGAGGATTGTCTCGAACCTGTTGCGGTACGCGGGCGGGAGGTCTGCGAGGAGGAGCCCGTTTGTCTGGACCATGAACCTCCGGACCGGGGCGTTGTCCATGATCTCCATGACGAGGGGGATCCGGAGGAGGGGCTCCCCGCCGTAGAAGGTCAGGCATGCATCCCGGTCCCTCCCGA
Organism: Methanolinea sp.; assembly: GCA_030055515.1. Taxonomy (NCBI): domain Archaea; kingdom Methanobacteriati; phylum Methanobacteriota; class Methanomicrobia; order Methanomicrobiales; family Methanoregulaceae; genus Methanolinea; species Methanolinea sp. The sequence continues at coordinate 706,726 of JASFYI010000001.1, forward strand.
GGAAGGAGTAGAGGTCCTGCAGGTCGACCGAGAGATCCGGGGGGAGATCGGTGTCGATCTCGACGTCCCGCCCGCATGCCATGTCCGAGACCCCGGCGTGGATCCTCCCCCGGCAGTAGCTGCAGCACAGGTTGCAGTCGTCGGTGAGGATGAGGTGAAAGAAGGTCATCTTCCCACGGGGAGGTGTCAATCGGTCGGGAAATCCCGGCGTCGCGGGCGTTGCGCCCACGAACGCGAGAATACCCCCCACGCGCACGCGGCGAGGGGGAGGAGGGAGGGGAGGGGTGTCGTCTGTTTCCTCGTCGGTTTCGTCTCGGGGACGACGGGGGTCTGGAGGATCTCGGGCGAGCTCCTTCCCCGGAGGAGCGTCTCGTTCACCCGCTGGAGCCCGGCGATCGCCCGCCCCATCTTCGGGTTCACCGCGATGGCCTCCCCGTACGCGTCGATGGCCTCCTGGTAACGGCCGAGCCTCGCGAGGGCGTCCCCCATCGTGGCCCAGAGGAGCGCGTTGTACTTCGCCTCGTTCGGGTTGCGCCGCAGCTCCCTCTCCGCGAGCCGGATGACCTCCGTGTAGATCTCCATCGCCTTCTCGGGCTTCCCCATCTTCTGGAGACAGACGCCCTTCTCGTAGAGCGTGTAGAAGTCGTTCGCGTTGATGGCGAGCGCCCTGTCGTACGCCTCGATTGCCGCCTGGTACTTCTCCTGGACCTGGAGCGCGTCGCCCTTGTTCTTCCAGGCAATCGTGTAGTACGGGTCGATTTCGAGTGCCCTCTGGAACGATTCAACCGCGTCGGGGAACCTTCCGACCTTCATCTGGGCGATCCCGAACCTGTTCCAGATCTGGCTGCTGTAGGGGTCGAGGTCGAGTGCTTCCTCGTAGAGGTCGAGCGCCTCCAGGAACTGCCCCTGGACCACAAGGTCGTCTGCCCTCCTCGCGAGGTTCTGTGCCTTCTCCGCGGGCGTATCGGCAGCTGCCGGAGATGCCGACAGGACGAGGATGGCGAGGCACGCGAAGATGCACGCGAGCCTCCCACCTCCCAGGGAGAACACACCACCCTCCATACCGGTGTAGTATTTTCTTGCGGGCCATAGCATATAATGTTCTGCCGGGAGGGAGGCCGGGGTGGACGGGTGCGGATGGGACGAGGTGGGCAGGACCTCACCCCAACGTCCCGTCCCGGGAAGGACCTCTTTGCCGGGGACTGTGTACGGCTACCGGGCTATCCCGCCCGATATCGCGGGACCCGGGCGATCCCCGCATCGGAGGACCCGGATGCCGTAGGGTTCGCCCGCGTCCCGGTCACACCCCTCGCGGGTACCCTCGCGATCGATACGGACCGGCTCGGAATTTCCCTTTCGGCGGGAAATTCCTCGTTCCCCCGGTGACGCGGCCGGTCACGCCCCCTCCTCGTGGGACCGTGGTGTGGAACGGGGAGGATTGTTCCCAGTCGCCACGCGATGGTCGAAAGGTAATAGAGCGATTCTTGACGCGGGAGCATCCTCGAGGATCCGGGCATAATCTGAATGAATCCTGGACCGTCTCTGGAAAGGACCCGGATAACGGTGAGTCGGGGAATCATGGAAATGTCTATGATTACCCGGATTCCACCGGGATCGCATGAAACGGGTCGTCATCAATGCACTAGTGGATGTATGTTGCCTGGTTACTCTCGTTCCATCCGCTCTCTCGGGGCTGGTGCTCTCCTTTGTCCTGCCACCCGGTGGACGGGGGAGCGGGTGGATGCAATTCCTGGGCATACCCCGCAACCAGTGGGTCGCCGTGCACAACAGTTCTAGTCTCCTCTTCATCGCACTGCTGGTTCTCCACCTCCTCCTCCACTGGAAGTTCTTCTGGAACTTTCCCCGGTACCTGGAGACAAGTGCCGGTGAATAGGGGGAGAGCCAGGACGGGTGAGACCGTGGCGCCAACCGCGAACTCACGGGGTGGATCGCAGTACTTCGAATGGAGAACTACCCCCATTCCACGATTATTTATGGGAGGAGAAATACGGGAGCATGACACCCATTACACCGGGAGGGATCGAATGTGGATGTGAAAAAGGTACTCCTTGTCTCCATCCTCCTGTCGGCGATCGTCGTGGTCGCCGTTGCGGGGAACGCGGGCGGACCCGGCGGGAAGGCGGGGCAGCAGGTCCAGAAACAGGCTCAGGAACAGGCTCAGGTACAGGATAGGCCGCAGGAACAGTCCCAACAACAGAACATTGACAAGGTCCAGAGCCAATCAAAAGCGCAGTTGAACGCCTCGGGGGACCGGATCCGGGAGGAAGAACGTCTCCGGAACCAGACGAGGGCATTGAGGGGCGCCCAGCTCCACAAGCAGATTCAGGATCGCAAGCAGGAACAGGATCGCCTGCACGCGACCTTGCCTCCGGAGCAGCAACGCGTCCACTCGCGTTACAGCAACGTGAGTGCCTTTGTCCACACTCTTCTCGACGAGGGACAGGCCCGGGAGATGCTGGGCGGGATAGGTCCGCAGGTCTCGGCCTTTGCCCGCGAATTCAACAATTCCCTCCAGGCCCAGGTCAGGGCAGAAGAGCGGATCGAGACGCGGAATATGTTCGTCCGCTTCCTCGCCGGGGGAGACGAGGAGGCTGCGAGGTTGCTCGCGCAGGAGGCTGTCCGCAACCAGGAACGGATCCAGCAGGCACGCGAGCTCATTGCACAGTGCGAGGACTGCGATCCCGAGGTCCGTGAGATACTCCAGGAGCAGTTCCGGGAGATGGAGCAGCAGCAGGCCCGGATCCAGCAGCTTGCCCAGAGGGAGAGGCAAGACAAGGGGATTTTCGGCTGGTTGTGGAAATAATCCACAAATGCTCCTCGTTTTCCTCCAAAAATCTCGCGTGCACGATTTGGTGTTTCCCGCGACCTGTCGTCCCCATGAGCCTTTCGGGAGACCCGACCGTGCACGCGGTGGGGAGAATGTCTCGGAATACCCTAAACCGCAAGTCCCCCGCATTTCCACTGGCGCCCCCCTTCGCGCTCCCCGCAACGCCGCCTCATTTCTCGCGCAAAGCAGCGTCACGAATGACCAGCGATTCCTAAATGCTCTCATCACGAGTGTCAGTAGCACGATTCAGCCTGCACACTTCACGCTTTCTTCAGAAGAAAGTGGGCTCGAGGAGATTCGAACTCCTGACCTCCGCTGTGTGAAGGCGAGGCGAGAAGGAAATCAGGCAATGAATACCGAGGAATTCGGGAAAGAAGCCGCAGGTGAAGAAATCCCAGCAGAAGCAGAGGAAGGAGCACAGGAGATAAGCGAGACGCAGGACATGCACCAGCTCTTCCGGATACATGAAAGGCGGTTTACCGAGTGGCTAAGGAAGAGAGTATCGGAGCAGACCGTGAAGGATTACCTCGCTGCGATCAGGAAGGTACTCAGGAGCAGGAGGATAACCAGGCCTCTGGACCTCTCCGGTATCGAAGACGATAAGCAGATGCGAGAGTTGAGGAATTTCCTGAACTACCTCTCGGATGCGGATATCGACTCCCCCTTAGGTTACCCGATTGCGAAGTGGAAGAGCAACCTCAGGATCAAACCCGCAGGGGTGGTTGAGATTTATCCGACCGACGAGGAGATCGTCGAGGCGTATCGCCGGTGTCCTGCTGAGTGCAGGTGCATCGAGAAGAGCTACGATAACCTGATTGTCGAATGACCACAGATACACAAAGATTGATGGCATACCAGACCAATCACCTGCATAATCCCCGTGAGGATACACTATGACCAGCATCGAAACTGACGTCAAGGAGATCAAAGAAAGCATCAGAGCGCTCGCCGAAAAGATCGAGACTCTCCTTCACGAGAGGGAGACCCTTGCAATGATGAAGCTCTCCGAGCGGTCACTCTCTGCCTTTCTGGAGGAGGAGCCTGATCTCTACACTGTCAGGGATATCAGGGTTGTGTACCGATGAAGGGGAAGATCGTTCTGATACCGTTTCCCTTCACCGATTTCACCGCGACCAAACTTCGACCAGCGCTCGTCCTCCACGAGGGGGATCGCGATGTTGTTGTCGCCTTTATTTCGTCAAAAACTCACGAGAGAACTGGTTTATCCGGCATTATAATAAACTCCTCTCACGCAGGTTTTTCGAGAACAGGCCTCAAGGTCGATTCTGTGATCAGATTGGATAAGATTGCAACGATTCTGAAAGACCTGATAATCGGTGAGATCGGAGAACTGGATGATGACCTTAAAGCAGAAGTCAATGCAAAAGTCGTTGCACTTTTCAGACTCTGAGCATGATAGAGGCGGATCACAATATCCATTCGAGTGAAGTGCCTCCTGCTATGGCACCAACCCAGCCTCATACAATCGACGATTTCGAAAAACCAGTGACATCGAAAGAAAGCAAACGCTCTCTCGAAATTTGAGAACTCAAAATGGGAGAATTCCCTAAAGATTTCACCAAATTATCGGGATTTTCTTCCGATTTTTAAGAAGTCTTCGATAGCTCCCGCTACCAAGCTCCTTTTCGTTTGAGAGTACTCAACTGGACCAGATTGAACAAAAACGATGCAAACACGTTTTTGACATGCACCCTCTCCACAGTCGTCACGAGAACGTGATCGTAGTGGAATGTCCGTTTGATTACGGCGAAGACCCGGACAATAACTCTCCGTGTCTTGCTGATCGCACGGTTCCTGCGCTTCTCCTTGATAGTCAGCGGACAACCCCGGACAGCCCTTTTCATGGTTTTATCGATCGAGGCACGGGGTTTCACTCCGAAATATCCCCTATCGCGGTAAACTGTCTCCCCGGGCATCGAGAGGTCCACCTGGCTGTCATGGACAGATGCAGTCGTCGTTTCAATGCGACGGACCAGGTGATTCTCCTTGTCAATGAGCACGTGGAGTTTGTATCCAAAATATGGTGTATCTCCCCGTTTCGTCCACGTCCCGTCCTTGTTTCTCCGGGTTTTCCCCTCTTCGCGCGGTGATGTCTCTGAAGACTGTTTCCCCGGGTCCGCGGTGATGATCGTTGCATCCTGGATGACTCCACGAGTGATTGCAAGACCCTTGGCCGCGATCTGTGCCTGGAAATTATCCCAGATTTCCTGGTATTTGCCTGATTCCTTGAGACGTTCCCGGAAGAACCAGACCGTCGAGAAATCAGGAACTCCGTGGTGGAACCCGATGAATTTCCTGAATGAGATGCGATCCGTCACCTGGCGTTCCAGTTCGGGGTCTGAGAAGTTGTAGAGTTTCTGGAGCACGAGGAGTTTGACCATCACGACAGGATCGATATTTGGCCTCCCGCCTTTGCCTTTCTTGTTTTTGTAGAGGTCTTCAAGTATCGGGCGAAACTGGTCCCAGTCAATTATCGATTCAAATTCTGAAAGGCGGTCCCCAACCTTTTGTACCCTCTTGTATGCTTCGTGCAGCCCGAATGTTTCGAAGGTCATTGGGGAGTTTTTGATCGGCTGAGATATAGCTTTTGTGGTTTGAAGAGGGGTTTTTCGAAAACCTCGATAGATTCAATTACAACGGTTGACTGAGTGGTGATTTGGGGAGGGGCTAATTGAGTAATCACCATCCAATTTAATACCACTTCCACCTCCTCCCTGCCACCTTCACGCTCTCCGCCGCATCGCGTGAGTTCCTGCGCAGCAGCGTCGTGACTGCCCCGCGTTTCCTAAATGCTCTCATCATGAATGTCAATAGCACGATTCAGCCTGCACACTTCACGCTTTCTTCAGAAGAAGGTGGGCTCGAGGAGATTCGAACTCCTGACCTCCGCCGTGTGAAGGCGACGTCATAGCCAGCTAGACCACGAGCCCCAGTGCATCGACCGGGAATCGAACCCGGGCTATAGGCTTGGAAGGCCTAAGTCATGCCACTAGACCATCGATGCAAGGAGCCTTTGAAATTTGGAAACGATGCGTATTATGCTTTTTGTTCGTGGGATTCGCGTGCCGGGATCCGTGGGAATCCTGGGTGGTGCTGCAGGAAAAAAAAAGATGGACAGGTATTCCCCGGTCAGTAGCCCCGCATCTCGAGCTCGACCCTCTCGAGCGCCGCGATCCTCTTCTCGAGGGGCGGGTGCGTGGAGAAGAGCTCCATGAGAGTCGCGCCCGAGAGGGCCGGGATGATGAAGAACGCGTTTGCGCTCTCGACGATCCTCTTGTGCTCGGGCGGGACGTAATCCATCCTCCCGCTGATCTTCACGAGCGCCGAGACGAGGTCACGCGGCCTCCCCGTGATGAACGCGCTCCCCCGGTCCGCGGAGAACTCCCTGTAGCGCGAGAGGGCCATGATCAGGAGCTGGGAGACGAAGTACACGACGACCGCGACGATCCCCGCGATGATCCACGGGTTGTCCTCGCGCCGGGAGAACATGCTCGCGAAGAGGAAGTTGTTCATGATCAGGGCCGCGATCATCGCGACGAAACTTGCGACCGTCATCACGAGGACGTCCCGGTTCTTGATGTGCGAGAGCTCGTGCGCGAGGACTGCCTCGAGTTCGCGGGGCGAGAGGAGCCGGAGGATGGAATCCGTCACCGCGACGACGGAGTGGCGGGGACTCCTGCCCGTGGCAAACGCGTTCGGTACCGGGGACTGCATGATCGCGACCCGGGGCATGGGCAGGTCTGCCTCCGCTGCCAGCCTCTCCACCATGGCGTAGAGCTCCGGGTTCTCCTCCCTCTCGATCACCCTCGCCCGCGTGCTCCACAGGACGAGCTTGTCGGAGAAGAAGTACTGGATTGCCGCCATCAGGAGGACGAACATGAACAGGAACGGCAAGCCTATCCCGAGCATCGAGAGCACCGCGAGGAATGCGAGGTAGACCAGGAACAGGAGGAACAGGGTCAGCCAGATCCTCAGCGTGAGTCCGAGATCGCGCTTCCACACTTTCATAAGTTACATATTTCCCCTGTAAAATCTATAAATATTCCCCAGGCGACATTCTGACAGGTTATCCGGTGATTGACGGAATTTGCGGGAGCAGGCGGATACAATGGAGAAACCGATGGACATCGACGAGATCACTATCAGCAGGGCCATCGTGTCCTCGCAGCTCGAGAAGTTCCTCGAGTACATGGACATGGACGTTGCCGTCGTCGGCGGGGGCCCGTCCGGCCTCACGGCAGCGACCCTGATCGCGGAGAAGGGCCACCGCGTCGGCCTCATCGAGAAGAGGCTCTCCGTGGGGGGAGGCATGTGGGGAGGGGGGATGATGTTCCCCCGCATCGTCGTCCAGGAGGAGGCACGGCGCATCCTCGACCGCTTTGGCATCCGGTACACGAAATACCGGGAAGGCTACTTCGTCTCCTCCTCGGTCGAGGCCGTCTCGAAGCTGACCGCAGCCGCGTGCGACGCGGGCGTCGAGTTCTTCACGCTCTTCTCCGTCGAGGACGTGATGATCCGCGGGGACGGGAGGCTCTCGGGGCTGGTCCTGAACTGGACGCCCGTGGAGATCGCCGGTCTCCACATCGATCCCCTCACCGTGGGCTGCGGCGTCGCCGTGGACGCGACGGGGCACGACGCCGTCCTCGCCCGCCTCGTCGAGCGGAAAGGCGGAGGCGTCAGCGTGCGGGGCGAGGGTTTCATGTGGGCGGCCCGGGCGGAGGGGGAGATCCTGTCCCACACGAGGGAGATCTTCCCGGGGCTCGTGGCCTGCGGGATGGCTGCAAACGCGGTCGCCGGAGAGCACCGGATGGGCCCGGTATTCGGCGGCATGCTCCTTTCCGGCGAGCGGGCGGCGGAGATCGCGTGTTCCCTCCTCCGCGCGTGAGAGTCCCCATACCCTTTTTTAGTCGGTCTTTTCAACCCTAATGTATGAGTGAGATCGATCCGGACTCGCTCTCTGACCTCGGCTGCGGTCTCTTCCTCCACCTGTTGAACCGCGAGCTCCACGAGAGGGGACTTTTTCTCTTCTCCCTTGTCGAGAACCGGGTCGACTTCCGGGACGTCTTCGACGAGGTGTTCCGATCCTTCTGCACCGATTACCCCGAGTTCTGCGCGGCGATGGCGGAGAAGTACGGCGGGCCGGACGGGGTCTACGCGCTCATCCGCGGTGGGGAGGGGGTCGTCCCCGGGAAGACCACGACGATGCACTGGATCATCCAGGATGCCCCCGGCGTCTCGCCCGGCGAAATGGAGGACGAGCACGCGGGCAAGTGGCTCATCTTCGTCCCGCCGAGCGAGGTGGACTCCGCGTGGGCGAAGGTGAGGGACGCGACGTGCCGCGGAGAACTCGGGATATCGTCGAAGGTGAGCACGGCCCGCCCCAACCCCGACTCCCGCGACGAACGGAGGGTCATCTACGTCTACACCCGGGACTGGAGGGACGAGGCCGACGTGATGCGGGTCCGCGAGAAGCTCCGCGAGCTCGGGTTCACCGAGAAGATCGGGTACAAGAGGAACATCGAGACATACCGCGGCGAGTACAGCCAGCGGGGAAAAAAGGTGACCTATTACTCGGCCTGACCGGTCAGGCCTTCCGCTCCTTGTTCTTCGGCCGGAGGTTCTGATACCCGCACTTTCGGCACCGCGTCGCGCGGACCGCGTTCCTCGCGTTGCACTTCATGCATATCTTCACGTTGAGCAGCCTTGCTTCAGCTTCAGGGAACCGTGACATGGTCCAACTCCGCGGATAGTACCTTAAAGTGAGGCATTTTTGATCACATAATGGTTTGCGTCGCGCGGGGAAAGCCTGCCGGTCCCCCTATCCCCCCGCGGCGAGGAACTTGCGGAGCTTTTCGAGAGCGCGGGCCCGGTGCGAGATCCTGTTCTTCTCCTGGGGCGACATCTCCGCGAGCGTCCTGCCCCTCCACTCGAATATCGGGTCGTACCCGAAACCCCCTTTCCCCCGCGGGGGAACCACGCGGCCCTGTATCCTCCCCGAGAACACGCGGATCCCCCCCTCCGACGCGTAGGCAATGGCTGTCTCGAAGTGCGCCTTCCTGTCCGGGATCCCCTCCATCAGGCGGAGGATCCCCTCGTTTCCTATCGTCCTCTGCACGTACGCGGCGTAGGGCCCGGGAAACCCTTGGAGGGCGTGGATGTAGAAACCGGTATCGTCGCAGATGAGGGGGGTGCGCAGGATACTGTACGCGTACTCGGCTTTCTTCTCCGCGACCTTCCTCACGCTCTCGTCCCGGATCTCCGGGCACTCGAGGGCGACACTGTTAACCTCTGCAAATCCCTCGAGGAAGAGCGCGATCTCCCTCGCCTTGTGGGGATTGTTCGTGACGACGGTGATTTTCACAGGTACCGGCCCCTGCGCTCGATCTCCTGCTCGCGGGAGATGACCTCGTCGGCGGACGCGAACTCCTGCCTGTACCCCTCGATGAACGCCTCCTTGAGGGCGGGGGCGTCATCGGTCGTGCTCTCGAGCGTCTGGAAGAGGACGTGGATGTCCACGCCGCGCGCCTCGACCTCCGAGGAGACGTGGGCGAGCCCGAAGTCGATGAGAACGATTGTCCCGTCCCTGCAGATCATGTTGCTTGTCGTGAGGTCCCCGTGGACGATCCCCGCGGAGTGCAGCCTCCCGACGACCCTCCCCGCGAGCGCGAGGTTTGCGGGGGAGAGGTCGTCCTTGAGGAGGGTCCCCCTCACCCTCTCCATCACGATGGTGTCCTCCGTGACGTCGCGGATAACGGGCGTCGGGACGCCGTGCCGGCGTGCCGCGGAGATGAGGCGCGCCTCTGCCCTCGTCCGCTCCGCGACGAGGCGCCTGTCGAGTGCGGGCTGGCGGTACGACTTCCTCTGGCGCCGCTTCGTCACGTCCCCCTCCCCGACGGTGACGATTGCCTCTGCACCGCGTGCGGTACCCGTACTCACTTCCACCCGCCCCGCGGGCACGGTGTCGCCGTCCCACCACGTCACCTCGACCTGGTCGGCCCTGAAGACGGGGTTCGCGCGCGTCTCCTCCGGGCGCATCGCGAGACCCCTCTCGAGCATGAGCCGGCCGGTATACGCGATCATCGCCCCGTTGTCCCCCATGTACATCCTGTCGGGGACGTGGAGTGTCGCACCCCTCTCCTCGCACATGATGGCGAGCATCTCCTGGAGACGGGCGTTCACGCCGACCCCGCCGACGAGGAGAACCTCGTCCTTTCCCGCGTGCGCGAGTGCCCTCTCCGTCACCTCGACGCACATGGCAAACGCCGTCTCCTGGAGACTGTAGCAGACGTCCTCGAGGGGGGCCGGGTGGTCCTTCGCCGCGCTCACGAGGCCCGAGAAGGCGAGGTCCATCCCCTTGACCGTGTAGGGGAGCTCGACGTAACTGCCCTTCTTCGCGAGCCTCTCGATCTCGGGCCCCCCCGGGTGGGGGAGTCCCCTGCTCCTCGCGAACTTGTCGAGCGCGTTTCCAAGCCCGATGTCGAGCGTCTCCCCGAAGATCCTGTACCGCCGGTTGAGGTACCCGATCACCTGCGTGTTCGCGCCGCTCACGTAGAGGACGATCGGGTCACGTGCCCCCGTCGCGAACCTCCCAATCTCCACGTGGGCCACGCAGTGGTTCACCCCCACGAGCGGGACGCCGAGCGCGACCGCAAGGGCCCTCGCGGCGGTCGCCACGGTCCGGAGGCACGGTCCGAGGCCGGGGCCCATGGAGAACGCGACCCCGGCTATCCGCCCGTCGGGGGGCATCACGCGGGCGATGACGTCCCTCATCGCGGAGGCGTGGTGCTGGGCTGCCTCGCGGGGGTGGATGCCCCCCTGCGCGGGGAGGTACGGCTTAGAATACAGGGAGATGAGTTCCCTGTCGAAAAGAGCGGCCGAGAGGTTCCACGCCGTCCCCTCGATCCCGAGAACCGGACCGATGTCAGGCATCGCGGTTTACAGGTCTTGTCCTTCCCCCCGCGGGAGGATCGTCCGGCCTCCCCGGGTCTCTCACGACGCGGCCTTCTTGAATTCCGTGTACCCGCACTTCCCGCACGCGGCACGGTCCGGGTGGTTCGCGAGGATCACCCCGGGACCGCAACGGGGGCAGAACTTCCGCGAGAACGTGACCTTCCCCCCGGAGACCGTGTAGTACGAACCCCTGCCGGCCTTCTTTCCCTTTTCCTTCTTCTTCGCGGCCATGGATCAGGCCTCCCCCTCCTTTGGCTTCGGGATGCCGCGCGAGAGCAGGAATGCCCTCTCCGTCCTGTTCCTCTGCTCTTCCGTGTCGTATATGCGTGCCTTCCCCTTGCAGGACGTCATGCCGAAACTGGTCTTGAGGGAATCCAGCGCGACCTGGTTCTCCTTTGCATTCAGCATCGCCGCGAGTTTCCCGAGGATCTGCACGCGCGACGGTGTCGGGCCGTCGAAGCGGACGGTGAACTCGATCTCCCTGCGGCCGAGGAGCTCGTTCCGGATGTCCCTTTCCACCACTATCTCCATTATGACCAACCCGGTATCCTCCTATTATACGCGCCGTAGTTATTTATAGCCTCTCCCGCGCCACCCGCCGCACCGACCGGGGAAATGCCGGGGCTCGACGGCCATTCTCCCAATGGCAAATTTGGCCTTTGGAGACTAGAGATCCAGCCCGTTCCCCGGCTCGGCGACGAAGAACGCGAGGAGACGTCGGGCTTCCACCCGTGCCTCCCCGTCGATCTTCCGCACCACGACACCCTCGCACGGCTGGCCGTAGAGGATGGTGCCCCCGTCCGGCGCGAGGAGCGCGAGGGGGAGGACGGCGAGGTCCTCTTCCCCCTCGACGAGGACGAGGGCCGGGGGAGAGGAGACGGCACCCCTCAGGGCCTCCACGAGCTCTTGCGTGATCGTGCCCGCGGGATTCCTCGCCCTGAAGACCCGGGGGAATTCCGTGGGGATCTTCCCGTAGGGTCTCCTCATCGTGTGGCCGTCGATGACGGCCACCGCGGGGACGAGGCCGTGCCGGAGCGCGTTCTGGGTGACGATGTCCCCCACGGTATAAAATTCCGTGTCCCGGAGCTCCGGGACGAGGGTGCCGAGGTCCTGCTCCAGCCTCCCGAAGGGGATCCTGAAATGGTGGCGGGATTGGTCCGGCAGGCGCAGCATCAGCGGACCTTCAGCGCGTACCTGCCGGGGAGCGTGATGTTCATCTTCTTTGCTATCTCCGAGTTCTTCGGGTCGATCACGACGAGGTACCCGGCCCAGTCCGTGGAGAGGTTGGAGGTCCCGCACACGGGGCACGCCTCGCCCTCCACGACGCGGTGGCACTCCCTGCAGACGGTGACGAGCTTCTTCCTAGCGGCTGCCACGCTCCCCACTCCTCGCCTTCTCTGCCTCCTTCTGCATCTCTTCCTCGAGCCAGCGGGCCGTGCCGAGGCCGGCCTGCCTCATGGTGAGGCCGATCTTGCTGTCGCGGGGTTCCCTCTCGTTCAGCGAGAGCGTGACCACCCTCACCCTGACGGGTTCGCCGACCGCGATGAACCTCTTTGAATCCTGGCAGATGAGCCTCGCGTTCTTCTCGTCGTAGTTGATGTACTCGTCGGAGATCTGGCTCACGTGGAGCATCGCGTCGATGGGGCCGAGGCTCACGAACGCGCCGAAACTCGTGGTCTCCACGACGATACCCTCGATCACTTCCTGCAGGGAGAGGCGGAGCACGACCGCCTCGAAATCGACGTCGTAGTAGACGGCCCCGTCTCCCGGGACGATCTCCCCCTCCCCGATCGAGATCACCCGGGTGACGGCGATGAATATCCCTATCTCCTTGTCGATGCTCCCCTCGAACTGCTCCTGGAGGACGTCCAGTATGACCCGTGACAGCTCCTCGCCCATCCGGTGCGGCGGGACCCGCACCTTGTCGGACAGCTCCATCCTGTAGTACATCCGCCGCTTTCCCCCGTCATCTCCTCAACAGGCCAAGCCTCTTCCGCTGCAGGAGGGTGATCACGGGGACACCCTCAGAGAGGAGGAGATCCCGGAGTTCCCTGTCGTTCGTGACCACCATGCACCCGTGCTCCGTCGCGTACTTGAGAATCTTCTCGTCCACGCTCCCCTGCGCATACCCGCTCTGGACCACGCGGCACTTTCGGGCGAACGCCAGTCCAACCCGGGCGGCGCTCCCTTCTTTCCCGCGGCTGCGGGAGAGTCCGCTAAGCTCGGAGAGCGTCTCTTGCAGTATCAATGGTTCATATGCCCCAATAATGTTTCCGAGCTCCGCGAAGGGGTCGAGCCTGAACTGCGAGGGCATCATGAGGGCATTCGAATCGAAGAGGACCTTCACTCGAGGAGGACGCCCATCCCTATCAGCCTCCATCTCCCCCCCACCTGGCGGCTGATGGCAATCCGCGCACCCGTCTCCGCGCATACCGGCCTCTTGAGCGTGGCCTCCACGACGTCCTTCTTCGCGTTCGTCACGATTCCCACCGTGACCGCCGTCCCGACCGAGAGCATCAGGGGCTCGTTGTGCTTCAAGGGTTCTATCTGGGTCTCCGCGGTCGCACCGACCACCCTCTCCATGAGGGTCACCTGGAACCTTATCCTGTCCCACACCGGCGGGAGCTGCCCGGGGTACCCGGCTACCTGGCCCGCGAGGGCATCGCTCTTCGTGAGCGCGGGATCGAGCTTCGTCCCGATCCCGAGGAGCCCGCCCGGCGTGGCCTCGGTCACCCTCCTTTGCCCCTTGTGGATTGTCGTGATCTTCGTCCCGATCGGCTCCCAGCGGATCTTGTTCTCCACCTGGACCTGGCGACCCGGCCTGATCTCGATGTCGTCTGCCTCGTGGAAGACTCCCCTTATCAGGGACCCGCCGATCACCCCTCCCTTCAGGTCACGCCAGCTCGATCCGGGCTTGTTGATGTCAAAGGACCTCGCGACCAGCATGAGGGGATCCGCGGTCGGGTCGCGGGCAGGCACGGGGATCGTCTGGTCGAGGGCTTCCACGAGCGCCCCGAGGTTGATGCCCTTCTGGGCCGAGACAGGGATGATCGGCGCGTTCTCGGCGATCGTCCCCTTCACGAACGCCTTTATCTGCTCGTAGTGCTTGAGCGCCTCCTTCTGCGAGACGACGTCCACCTTGTTCTGGACGATGACGATGTTGCGGATGCCGACGAGCTGGAGTGCCATCAGGTGTTCCTTCGTCTGGGGCTGCGGGCACGCCTCGTTTGCCGCGATCACGAGCATCGCGCCGTCCATCAGCGCGGACCCCGAGAGCATCGTCGCCATCAGGGTCTCGTGGCCCGGGGAGTCGACGAACGAGACGGACCGGAACGGCACTGCCTTCCCCCCGCAGACCGGGCAGGTAGGATGCGTCGTGTAGGATTCGGAACCCTCGCACCTTTCGCACCGGTAGAAGGTGGCATCCGCGTATCCCAGGCGTATCGAGATCCCCCTCTTTATCTCCTCGCTGTGGCGGTCGGTCCACGTCCCGGTCAGGCCATAGACGAGGGTCGTCTTCCCATGGTCAACATGCCCTACCACCCCGATATTCACGCTGGGAATCAACACGTCCTGCAATGCCGATCGAACCTCCCTTTACTATATAAAAACACACCTACTTAATACCCATTGGACGGCGATCCGGCCCCCGGGGACGGCGTGGATACGAGATCAGTGTTTCCCCCCGCCCTCCCTCCTGATCAGGACGCGCGTGTGCCGGGGCGGGTAGAAGACGAAACCATCCTCCCTCAACGGGTCGCGGAACAGCGTCCCCCCCTCCTGTTTCTCGGCGACGACGATGTAGGAGTTGTAGAGGAACCGCCGGACCTCGGGGTCGGGGAGCGGTGCAGGAGCGTTCCCGGGGAGATCCCCCGTCCCCTTCGCGTACACCTTCTCCGTGGTGGGCCCCGAGAAGAGGCGTGCGGTGGAGACCCTGAAAGAATCGCCCGCATCCTCCACGATGAGCCACTGCAGCGGGTCGAACGTGGGGATCGCCCCCTTCCCGAAACGGTGCACGGCGACCGCCCGCAGGACGCCCCTCGCGAGGATGACGAGGGCGACGAATCCCGCGTAGGCGGGGAGCCACCGGGACGCACCCGGCACCGAGAGGGAGAGCGCGAGGTACGCGGCGCTCGTCGAGAGGAGAAGGATGCTCGGCCCGGGGAATATCCCCGCCGTCACCTTCCTCTCGGAGAGGGGATAGAGGAGCGGAATCCCGGGGAGGGCGAGGGCATCGAGGGATACGTGCGTCAGCGCGCCCGCGAGTGCGGGGACGAAAACCACCGCGGGGATCTCCGGGATCAAACCCGGCTGCCCCGTTGCCGCGGCGAATGCCGAGAAGCCCGCCGAGATCCCGGCTGCGACCACGAGGACGCCGGGGACCGTGTGGGTGAACCCGCCGTGGGTGAAGAGGAAGAGGTGCGGGTTCCGTTCCGCGACCGCGTGGAGGAACACGTCGATGTCGGAGAGGACCGCCCCCAGCACGCAGGCGACGAGGGCGTGCCCGTGGAACGAGACGTGGAAGCACGCGACTGCGACTATCGCGTGGGTGATGCTGTCCACCGGGCCGACTCCTCCTTGAGAACCCAAAGTGCCGCGGGGGAACCCTCACCGCGCGCCATGGCGCCTGACCAGCACCACGGTGAGGTTGTCGTCGCTGCCGTTGTTGAATGCCTCTGCGACTATCTTCCGGCAGGCACCCTCGAGATCCCCGCCGCGTTCGGCAATTATCGCCTGTATGCGGGCATCGCTCAGGAAGTCCGTGATGCCGTCCGAGCAGAAGACGAGGTACCCGGGGGGCAGCTCTGCCTCGTGCATCCCGGCGCCGGGATCGTGGACGACGAACCGTCCCTGTCCCCCGTCTCCCGCGTCCCCGGCCTGACCCGGGTCTCCCTCCGCGAGGAAGAAGACCTTGCGGGGACCCGGGCTGCTCACCACGCACCTGCCGTCAGCCGAGAGGACCGCGACCGCCATCGCGACGGCCGACGGCTCGACGCCCGGATTCTCGGACTCGAACGTGTAGAGCGCCCTCTCCGCGTTTCCGAGGAGGTCCTCGAGGATCCCGGCGAGGGGCTTGTCCCGCGCGACCTCGCCCTTCCCGAGGGCTTCCACCGCGACCGCCGCGGCAGTCCGGGTCCCGCGGGGCCCTCCCATCCCCTCCGCGACCGCAAAGACGTGGATGCCCCCGAGGTCCGCTGCAACGAAGGCATCCTCGTTCCTCTCCCGCAACCCCTTCTCGGAGAGCCCGAAGAACTCGACTGCCTGCATCTTCTCCCCCAATTCTCTGCACCCTGACCTCTTAAAGCCTGTATGCCCCCGGGGACGCCGTGCCGGTAGCACGAATTCGCATCAATAAATCCTGGTGTTACGAAGTTTTAAGTCGTGGCATTGGGAAGATAGTGTGAGAGAGGCATCATCGCATGACAGTTGAGACGGAACTCGCCCGTATCGGCATCTCGCTCCCGAAACACCTGCTCGACAAGTTCGACGAGATCATCAATTACAGGGGATACTCTTCCCGGTCCGAGGGGATCAGGGACGCGATCCGGAATTACATCACGTACTACAAGTGGATGTCAGACGTGAAGGGGGAACGCCAGGGCGTGATCACCATGATCTACGACCACGGCCAGCGGAATCTCCTCCAGACCCTCACGGACATCCAGCACGAGTTCATGAGCATCATCCAGGCATCGCTCCACTCCCATCTCACGCACGACAGGTGCCTCGAGGTCGTCCTCGTGAGGGGCGACGGGTCCCAGCTGAAGGCACTCGCGGAGCGGCTGATGTCACAAAAGGGCGTGGAGTCGGTGAAGCTCACGACGATCCCCGTGTCCGACTAGCCACCACCCTCGCAGCTCTGGTCCGTGCGGGCGATTGCCTCCTGGAACCCCGACACGGAGTAGATGTCCCTCTCTTTCCGTACCTTCTCGACCACGTCCTCGATCGCGCCGCCCTTCTCCTGTTCGACGCTCCTCGCGGGGACGAGCTGGTCGACGCGGTAGCGGAGGTGGGTCGAGTCCAGTTCCGCGAACGTCTGCCCACCCTCGACCGTGAGAGCGACCACGGTGCCCGTTGTCCCGGTCCGCGGGTACCGCACCCGCATCCCGACTTCGACCCTTGGAGTCTCCATACAGTCTCACCGGTGCGTGGAAAATATAAAACGCTTCCCGTGTATACGGGTTTACCATGAATTCCGGGCTCTCCCGCACGAAAAAGGTATTCCAGGACGGGACACACAGGGCAGCGCACCCGCGGGACACCGAGAAGGCTGCAAGGCCGCTGATGGATGCCGTCGGCGTGGAGAAGATCGTGGACCTCGGGAAGAAGGACAGGCTCGGCATCCCCTGCCTCGCTGCCCGGCGCCGCCGGGCTCCCCGCGGTGCATCGCGGCTCCTCCCCGGCACGGGCCGGACACGCCTCCTCGCGCGGGTCGCCGCGATGGTGGCCGCAATCGAGCGCTCTTTCGGGGAATACCAGGGACAGCCGCTGGAGACGGACAGCTACGAAGCCCTCTCTTCCCGCGGTGCGATCGACCCCCGGTCGCTCATCCTCCCTAGACCGCTTCCCGCCGGGGAGGTTCTCCACTGGTCGGAGGGGTGGGACCTCCTCGCGGGCGAGGGAGTTCTCGTCCCGAGCAACGCTGTTTTCCACCCGTACGTCTCGCGCGGTCTCGCGGCGCAGCTCTTCCAGAGCGACCCGGTCGGCCTCGCGTGCGGGAACACGAGGGAAGAGGCCATCCTCCACGGCCTCCTCGAGGTCCTCGAGAGGGATGCAATGAGCCGCGCGGAACGCCGCAGGGACATGGGCAGGAAGATCGTGGTCGACACAGGGGGATTCGCGCGGGAATTGCTCGAAAAGTTCACGGCCGCCGGCATCGATATCCACCTCTGGCTGCTTGACGGCAGGACGAGGGCCCCCGTCGTCGCCGCCGCGGCGGACGACACGCAGCAGAAAGACCCGGGACTCCTCGTCATGGGGGCGTCCTGCCATACAGACCCGGAGATCGCGGTCGAGAGGGCACTGCTCGACGTCGCGTTCTCCCGGGCCTCCTACCTCTCGGGGGAGATCTCGACGCCGCAGCGGGACATGTTCCTCTCTCGCGCGGGGTACGAGAGGATGAAGCGGATAAACCGGGAGTGGTTTGCGCCCGCGCCGGAAGTCTCCCTCTCGTCGATCCCCGGCTGCAGCACGACCTTCATCGACGGGGACATCGCGGCCCTCCTCGACGACCTCCGGCATTGGACCGGACGGGTCTGCGTGGTGGACCTAAAACCCCCTCCCCTCCCCGTCGTCAGGGTGGTCGTCCCCGGCCTAGAGGTCTCGCACCACCACAAGGACCGGGTGGCGACGGGGCGGCAGGAATAGGGGTCGCGGGTCGGACCTTGTCCCTTCAGAACATCACTTTCCGCAGGAGCCGGGCGATTCTCGCCGTGCTCGCCCGCGGCACGAGTCCGGGGGGGCAGGGACAGGCCTCGTCGCTCCCGAGTATCTCGAGGACGGCGCGGACCGCCTCCCCGAGCGACGGGCCGTAACCCCCCTCGAGGACGAGGGCGGGCGGGCAGGACGCGGCTTCCCGCAGGAGCGAGCAGAGGACGGCGAAGTCGCGGGGATGGAGCCTCATCCCACCCTTCGGGTCGTCGTGGAGGGGATCGAACCCCGCCGAGACGATGAGCGCGTCCGGCTCGAAGTGCGCGAGTGCCTCGCAGAACACCGTCGAGAAGACATGGTGGTAATCGGCGATCCCCGCGCCGGCCGGGAGCGGGGCGTTCAGGGTGAACCCCCTGCCCCTCCCCTCCCCCACCTCGTCGATCCAGCCTGTCCACGGGAATATGTCTGCCTGGTGGATGGAACAGAAGAGGACCCGGTCCGTCCCGTAGAATATCTTCTGTGTGCCGTTCCCGTGGTGGAGGTCCCAGTCGACGATCGCGACGCGCTCCACCCGTTCGAGGGCCCACGCCGCCGCGACCGCGGCGTTATTGAAGAGGCAGTACCCCATCGCCCGGCACGGCTCGGCGTGGTGCCCCGGCGGGCGGACGAGGGCAAAGCACGGTTCCCCACCGAGGGCACGCCCGACCGCCCCGATCGCCGCGCCGGCCGCGAGTGTCGCGACGCGGAAGGAATCCTCCGTCACGTACGTGTCGAGGTCGAGGTACCTCCTGCCGCCGTAGCTGCAGAGCTCCTCGAGCATGCGGATGTGCCTCTCCTCGTGGACCCGCGCGAGGTCTTCGAACGACGCGGGTTGCGGAGGGTAAACCCTCACGTGCGGGGGCACGGCGGCGAGTGCATCCTGCAGCCTGCGGGCGTTCTCCTCGTGCAACCCGAGGTCGTGCCGCGCGAATTCACCCCCGGTGATGACCGAGCACCGCGCCCTCATTCAGCCGACCGGAAGGCCTCCCAGTACCGCCTCCTCGGGGACGTCGATCTCCCTCCCCGTGCCCGCGATGCGGTACTTCCCCTTCGCCCTCACCTCGTAGGGCGACCCGGACGTGGCGTATGGGACGACGAAGAGGCCGTCCCGGCTCTCCTGCCGGTACGTGAACTCCCTCCCGGTATTCGTCACGATGTCGACCTCTATGGTGCCCTCCCCCGCGATCCGCGCCCCGGGGACGAACTCGAAGACCTTGACGTACTTCAGGTCGGGTGCGCTCTCGCCCTCACGAGGGGACAAGACGTTCGTCGGTGACTCGTGGACGAGCCGGTAGTGCCGCAGCGCGGGGACGTCCTCGACAGGGGAGAGGATGTGCGGGGAGAGGACGAGTGCGCGTCTGCCGGCAGGAGCGTTCCTGTTGAAGGCAGCGGCTGCCTCCCTCGCGGCCGCCGCGTCCATCACCTGTGCCCCCCGCACGACCGGGTACGCGGCCCGCCCGTCCTCCACCTCGACGTAGTAGACCTTCCCGGCCGAAACGTGCGAGCCGTCGAAATTGTGGAGGCGGGAGACCATCGTCGCGAAGTAAGGTGCCTCGTACAGCTCGACCGCGGTGTACGTCCCTGCCCCCTCCTGCGCGGGTGCGAACACGTACTCCGTGTAGGGCGATATCCCCGCGCTCACGTTGTACCACGTGGCCATCGCCCAGAACTTCCCGGTATCCATCTCGATGTCGGTGACGACGTACCGGACACCGCGGTTCCGCGCGATCGCCGCGTTCCTCTCCTCGTCGGCCGTCATGAAGAAGGCGGCCGCGCCGTTCTCCCCCTCCACGCCCGACTGGAAGGGGTTTGCGTTCGGGATGCGCTTTGCGATGAACGTGATCAGGTGGCCGTAGTCCCACCACGACATCACCCCGTAGGACTCGGGGGGGTACCTGAAGGTCTCTTTCTCGTAGATGCGGAGGTAGTCGACGCCGGGGTCCGGTGTGTGCGTCCCCATCCACTCGAGCGCCTCCCGCCAGTCGGGGTTCAGGCGGATGGCACCGGAGGTTGCCACCCGCAGCTCGTACGTGACCTGAGAATACACAAAGACCGAGAACGCGACGAGGACGAGCGCGAGGACACCGATCCTGAGGGGATCGACCGCCGCGTGCGCACCCCCGGGTTTTGGCTTCTTCTTCGCCTTCTGCTTCGAATCCACCCTCTCGCGGTCTTGTTCTCCACCCTTCGTCATGCCAAGGCGGGACGCGGCCAGTCTCTGGACGTCCCTCCACCCCCACTCCACGGCCCAGGCCGCAAGGAGCCCCGAGAGGAGGGCGAGGGGCGCGGCGAAGTAGTACTCGTACCTGATGTGCTGCCACGTCGCGAATGTGAGGGTGACTGTCCAGACGAGGACGAAGAGGAGCTCAGCCCTCTTCTCATTCCAGACGTACTTGCAGAGGACACCGAATCCCCCTGCCATCAGGAGGAGGCCGACGCCGAAGTTCTCCCACGCCTCTCCCACCGTCCACGACCGCGCCTCCTGGATGGTCAGGTAGAAGGGGTTCTGGCCGAAGAACTGGTCGATGCTCGCGACGAACGTGGAAAAAAGGCCGGGGAGTGCGACCGCGAAGACCCCGAGTGTCGCCGCGAAGAGGCACCCGAGGCCCGCGAGGTAGTACGCGTCGCCCTTCCCCCGCGAGAACCTCCCGAGGATGTAGAGGACCGCCGTGCCCGCGACGACGAGGAGGTACGCGAGGGGATGGCCGAGGGTGTAGTAATCGAACTGGAAACCTTCCCTGTGGATTCCGAGGAAAACGAAGCTCGCCGCCGCGATCCCGAACGTCACCGCGTTGAGGAGGAGGATCCCTTCGCCCCTCTCCCTCCTGAAGAATCCCCACACGAGCAAGAAGAACGTCGTGACGGCGACGATGAACGCGAAGAGGACCATAGTCGGCATCACGAGGAGGCCAAGGACGTACGTGGTGCCGCAGAGGACGGAGAGGAGAAGTGGAGTGCGGAGCGTCTCCCGGCGCGAGAAGTCGACCGGGTTCTCCCGGAGGGCCGAGAGCGCCCACGCGTACGAGAAGACGAAGAGCGTGCTGAACAGGACCTCGGCGACGTGGTGGTCGAGGTACCCGTAGAGCGACCGGAAGAAGAACTGGCCGCTCACCACCGATACCGCGAGTGCCGAGAAGAGTCCCGCGAGCGTCCCGTGCAGTCTCCTCCCGAGGAGGAACATGAGGGGAACCATCAGCCCGGCCATGACGGGCGGCACGGCCAGCGAGACCGCGATTATCTCGGGCCTCGTGGTCGCGCCGGCCAGGAGGCAGAGGGCAGAGCAGATCCAGATGAAGAGGGGACCCCAGTGGATGACCTGCCCGGTGGGGTACAGGGTCATCGCCTCAAACCACGAGTATGCCGGGAAATTGTGGTTCATCTGTTCGATCTGGCGGAGGTTGTACATCGGGTCGTCGCTCCCGACGAGGTTGAGGATGTCGGTCGTGCCCGCGGCCGCCGAGGGGAGCATCCGGACCCACACGGAGAAGGCAGTCATCGCCGCGAGGAGGAGGATGACGATGTACTTCCTGTATCGCGTCAAACCGGAAAATTCCATGGTATCGTGTCCCGTTTTTCCCTACGGTGATGTTTGCCTTTCCATCGTTTAATCCTTTGGGATAACACCTTGTACAACGCCTTTTCCAAAAAATAACGTTTAAATTCGTTTTTCCTGGGGGCGGTCCTGCGTGGTCACCGGTCCTGCGCCCCTCCACGGGACGCACCGAGGCACGTTTCCACGAGTTCGCGGGCCCTTTCCGCGAAGACGGGGTAGTCGAAGAGCACTGCCCTCCTCCGGCACACGTCGCGGAACTCATCGGACCGTGCCCCCACCTCCCTCACCGCGTCGCGTATCTCCCGCGGGTCCGGTGCGACGAGCCGCCCGCACACGCCGTCGAGGACCGTCTCCTGGTACCCCCCCTCGCGCACCGCGACGACCGGTTTTCCGCTCGCCATCGCCTCTACCGGCGTGATCCCGAAGTCCTCGTCGATCGCGGTGGTGAGGAATCCCTCGCACCGGGAGTAGAGGTCGCGGATCTCCTCCTCCCCGAGGACGTGCTTCCAGATCACGTTCGGCGGAGCGTTCTCCACGACCCGCTCGAACCCCGGGTACACCCTCCCCACGACGACGAGGGTCTTTTCCGGCATGGACCGGAACGCCTCGACCTGGAGGTCTATCCTCTTCCACTTGTCCACCCTCCCGAGGGAGAGCCAATACCCCTCGGAGGGCCTCCACGTGAACCGGTCGGCGTGGACGGGGGGGTAGAGGACGTGCGCGTCCCTCAGGTACACCTTCTGGATGCGGTTCCGGACGGTGTGGGAGATGGCAGCGATGTTCCTCACGTACTTCCAGACGAAGCGCCGGTCGAAATACCGCGCGGCCGCGAGTGCAGGGACGTACACCGCCCTCTCGGGGATGCTCTTTCCCGCGAGGAAGTGGTAGTACATGTCGTAGAGTGCCCTGCGCGGCGTGAGCACGTAGTAGAGGTGGGGGACCGCGTGGACGAGGTAGCGGACTGCCATGTCGTCGATGCAGACGACGAAATCGTACTCGAGCGAGGCGGAGCGGAAGAGCCGCATTCCCTCGACCTGCCGGAACGGTTCCGCGGGGAGCCGGTGGCCGAGGGAGCAGAACCGGACGCGCCTCCCCGGGTCGTAGAGAGAGACGACATCCTCCCTGTACGCCGGGACGACCACTTCGGCGTCCAGTGCACGGGCAAGGTCGACGACCAGCCTCTCTGCCCCGCCCGGAACGGCGAACTCAGAGCCGGTGAGGATCCCTATCCGCATGGCACCTCCTCGCGCGTTCGCACAGATCCATCCACTTTTCCCCTACCGATTCCCACGCGAGTTCCGTGGGCGGTGGATACGTCTTCTTCTCCGGGAGGTGCTGGAGGATTTCTCCCTTCAGCTCTTCCACCGATCCCGGGCTGACGAGGAAGGCACCCGGATAGGAGCCCATCCCCTCGGCGAGCCCGCCGACCCTCGTCGCGACCACCGGCAGCCCGTATGCCATCGCGATGTGCGCAACGCCGCTCTGGGATGCCCGGGTATACGGGAGGACGAGCATGTCCGCGGCCGAGAAGTAGAGGGGGACCTCCCTGTCGGGGACATACCTGTCCACGACGGTGATCCTCTCGCGCCGGGGAGATTCCCGCACCCTCGCGAGGGATTCCCTGTCCTCCCACGCCTCCCCCACGATGAGCAGCCTCGTGTCCCGTGCCACGTCGTCGGGGAGTTCCTCGAACGCGCGGACGAGGTATTTCACGCCCTTGTAGGGGCGGAGGAGCCCGAAGAAGAGGATCACGTTCTCCTCTGCGATTCCGAGGCTTTCCCTTGCCTTTTCCTTGTCCACGCGGGGGTACTGGTCGTAGAGGGGATGCGGGATCACGGTGATCCTCTCCCGCCGGACACCGTAGGAGGCCGCGACGAGGTCCCTGTCCGCGTCCGAGTGGACGACGAAGTGCGTGGCACGCACCCGGACGATCCTGCCCAGGAACCGCGCGTACATCCTCGCGGGGAGGAGGGACTGCTCGAGGGGGTCGACCACCTCGTGGTACTCGACGATGACCGGGACTCGCCGCGGGAGGAGGCACAGGATCGCGACGTACATGTGTGCAACGCTCGACGTCCACCACTGGAGGATCACGACGTCGGCTTCCCGCGCGATGGTTGCTGCCTTTATCCACGTGAACGGGTTGTACCAGTCGAGCAGCTCTGCCGCGTCCACGCCGCCCTCGAATGCCACGGAGCAGAGGTCCTCCCCCACGCGCCTCCAGCCCGGGAACAACCTCCTCGGCAGCATGTGCCGGAAAAGGACTGCCCTGACGCGGAAATGGCGGGAGAGGGCGTTTGCGAGGCGGACCGTGTAGTAGCTTATGCCGGAGAGGAACCTGCTCGACGGCCCGACGACGACGATGGTGGGGGGTCCGCCCGTTGCGCATGTCCTCCCACGTGTCACAGCATTCACGCGGGAAGAGGGGACCGAGCGCGTTGCACGCACCGTTCGTCACTCCACGGTCACGCTCTTCGCGAGGTTCCTCGGCTGGTCGATTTCCCGTCCCAGTGCCTCCGCGGTCCTGAAGGCGAGGAGCTGGAGGATGACCGTGCTGGCGAGGATATGGGAGACTGTATCCCCGCGGGGGAGGGGCACGAGCACGTCTGCGACCTCTGCGAGGTCCGGGGAGCTCCCGTCGCCGACGACGACGAGCGGTGCACCCCTCGCCCTCATCTCCCTCGCGTTGGAGAGCATCGGGGTGAACGTCTCCCCCGGCGGGCAGAGTGCGACGACAGGGACCTCCGCCGAGAGGAGGGCGAACGGCCCGTGCTTTATCTCGCCGGCCGCGTAGCCCTCCGCGTGGATGTACGAGATCTCCTTCATCTTGAGTGCCCCCTCGAGCGCGAGGGGGAAGAACGGTCCCCTCCCTACGAAGAATATCGAGGGTGCATTCCTGCATACCTCCACGGCGGGAGAGAGATCCTGGAGGAGCGCGTCCTCGATTGCCGTGTGCCCGGAGAGGATCGATTGCCGCAGGATTCCCCCGCACAGGTGGTCCGCGAGGGAGAGGAGGACAGCGACCTCCGCGGTGAACGACTTCGTCGCGGCGACGCTGATCTCCGGACCCGCCCGCATGTAGAGGGTGTGGTCTGCGATCCGCGTCGCGCTGCTCCCGAGGACGTTGGTCACCGCGAGCGTCGGGTGGTTGCGCATCCTCGCCCTCTTCAGCGCGGCGAGCGTGTCCGCCGTCTCCCCCGACTGCGTCACCGCCACCACGAGGTCGTCGGGGGGTGGCGACCGGTACCGGAACTCCGAGGCGATCTCCGCACGGACGGGGATGCCGGCGTATCCCTCGACGAGGTACTGGCAGAGGAGGCAGGCATGGTACGACGTCCCGCACGCGACGAACGTGATCCCGGTGACGCCATCGAGGATCTCCCCGAGGTCCGCGGAGAGGACCGAGCGCGCGGTGGCCGCGAAGACCGACGGCTGCTCGAATATCTCCTTGAGCATGTAGTGCGAGAAACCCCCGAGCGTCACCTCCTCGGCGGACCAGTCCACGACCTGGACCGATCTTTCGACCTTCCCGGTCCCGTTCCACACGACGGGGCCGGAAGGGTGGATCGCGGCGACGTCCCCGTCCTCGAGGAAGATGACCCTGTCGGTGTGACCGAGGAGGGCCGTCACGTCCGATGCGGCGACGCACGCGCGGTCGGCAAGGCCAATGACGAGCGGGCTCCCGTTCCTCGCCGCGACGATCCCCCCGTAACCATCCGCGACCACGAGGATTGCGTAGCTCCCTTCCAGCCTCGGGAGGACTGCCCTCACCGCGGCCGGCAGGTCCCCTCCCCGGTACTCCTCCTCGACGAGGTGCACGATCACCTCGGTATCTGTCTCGGACCGGAAGACGTGCCCCCTCCCCTCGAGTTCCCGCCGGAGCGACGCGTGGTTCTCGATGATGCCGTTGTGCACGAGGGCTATCTTCCCGCGGCAGTCCGTGTGGGGGTGTGCATTCCGGTCGCTCGGTTCCCCGTGGGTCGCCCAGCGCGTGTGACCTATCGCGGTCCTGCCCTTCTGCCGCGTGACCGGGGGTCGCTCCCGGGATATCTTCCCCTTCTTCTTCCAGACCCAGATGCCGTTGTCATCGAGGACCGCGAGTCCGAACGAGTCATACCCCCTGTACTCGAGCCGCCGCAGCCCCTCGATGACGAGGGGGGCAGCCCTCTTCTCCCCGGTGTACCCGAATATCCCGCACACCCCTACACCACCGTGCTCCCGTCATCGAATGCGACCGTGGACGATACCTCCTTCCCGCCCCTCACCGTCGCGCCGTTGCCCACGATGGCAGCGCGCAGGATCGAGAACGGGCCGATCCTCGCTTTCTCCCCTGTGACCGCCCCGAACCTCCCCCTCGCCTGTTCGTCCCCGATCTCGAGGAGCGGTGCGTCCGGGACCGTGCTCACGTGGTCTTCGAGGCGGCAACCCTCGCCGATGACCGATTCCCTGACGAGGGAGTGGGGCCCGATGACCGCGTCGTCGAAGACGATGCTGTCCGCTACGAGCGAGAACGGGCCGACCTGCACTCGGTCCCCGATGCTCACGTGGGGCATGATGCAGGCGTGCGGGCCGATCTCGCAGTCCGATCCTATGACGGCGGGACCCACGATCGTGCACCCCGGGTGGATCCGTGTCCCGGCACCGACGCGGACGTTCCCCTGGAGGACCGAGCCCGCCGCGATCTCCCCCGCCTTCTCCGCGCGGCCCTTCCCGACGAGGAGGCGGTTCATCGGGAGGAGGTCCCAGGGGTAGACCGCGTCCTGCCAGTCGACGGCGCGGATGGCCTTGATCTTCCCCCCGGCCGCGATGAATGCCGCGACCGCGTCGGTGAGGTCTGGGGTATCCATGTAATCGAAGATGCCGGGATCGAACGAGAATATGCCGGTCGAGATGGTGAAGCTGGGTGCCTGCCGCGGTTTCTCGACGATCCGGGTCACGAGTCCCCTCCTCACCTCCACGACGCCGAAGTTGGAGGGGTAGGGGTGGTCCTTCACGAGGACCGCGTTTTTCGTGCCCACGATGCGCGCGATGGAGGCACCGTCGATGTAGTTGTCGCCCGGGAGGACGAGGAACGGCCCCGTGATGTGTTCCCTTGCCTGCAGGAGCGCGTGGGCCGTCCCTATCTGCCTCTCCTGTACGACGATCCTGACCGGGTACCCGGCTTTCCCGAGGTGGCTCGTCACCTTCTCCCTGCGGTACCCCACGACCACCGTGATGTCGCGGATGCCGCACGAGAGGAGCGCCTCCACCACGTAGTCGATGATGGGCACGTTTCCGACCGGGATGAGGGCCTTTGGGCGGCTCCGCGTGAGTGGCCGGAGCCTCCTCCCCTCGCCCGCCGCGAGTATGACTGCCTGCATGCCTGCACCTACCTTATCCTTGTCCCCGGCGCGATATACCCCTCGACGAGGCAGTGCGGGCCGATGGATGCACCCGTTCCTATCACCGTCCCCACGTTGAGGGAGCAGTTGATGCCGATCATCACGTTGTCCCCGATGATCGCACCGTGTTTCTTCCTCTTCGTGGGGATGCCGCCGACCCGGACCTCCGCGCGGTCGTGCCGGAGGTTTGCGACCTTCGTCCCCGCGCCGATGTTGCAGCCGCTCCCGACGACCGAGTCACCGAGGTAGTTGAAGTGCGGGAGGTTCGTCCCCGGAAGGATGATCGAGTTCTTCACCTCGGTCGCGTGGCCGACGTGGCACCCGTCGCCTATGGCCGTCGCCCCGCGGATGTACGCGTGGGGGCCGATCCTGCAATCCCTCCCGACGATGCACGGTCCCTCGATGCACGTGCCCGCCCTGACGATGGTCCCTTCCCCCACGATGACCGCGCCGTGGAGGATCACGCCCTCCTCCAGTGTGCCCCTGACCGAGCGGGAGATTCCCCCCATCATCCTCTCGTTCGCCGAAAGGAGGTCCCAGGGGTAGCCCACGTCGAGCCACGAGTCCACCCTCTCTGCCCGGAGTGCCCGCGCCGCGATGTACCCGGAGAGTGCGTCCGTGAGCTCACGCTCGCCCCGCGGCGAGACCCCGACGCCCTCGAGGACGGAGAATATATCGTCGTCGAAGTGGTAGATGCCGGCGTTCACGAGGTTCCCCGCGGGGCGGGGAGACTTCTCCTCGAGGCGCGCGACGCGGTCCCCCTCGAGCACGACGGCCCCGTAGTCCTCCGGGTGGTCCGAGGGGGCAACGCCGAGGCACGGCGGGTCGGACGCCGCGACCCGAGATATGTCCTCGTGGGAGAGGACCATGTCGCCGTTCATCAGGAGGAAATCGCCACTCACCCACTCGCGGGCGGTCTCGAGGGCGTCCGCCGTGCCCCGCTGGTGCCGCTGGACCGCGTACTCGATGCGGACGCCGAGGTCCCTCCCGTCCCCGAAGTGCTCCCGGACCGCCTCCTCCATGTACCCCACGACGAGGAGGACCTCGGATATCCCGGCGTCGCGCGCGGCGCGCACGAGGTGCTCGAGCATGGGGCGGTTCGCGAGCGGGAGCATGACCTTCGGGCGGGTGGCCGTGAGCGGCCGCATCCTCTTGCCCTCCCCCGCGGCGAGGATGACGCACTGCATGCGGTGTACCTCTCTCACTCCCCGGATATCTCCCTTTTTTTCCTCACCACGCGCTCGAGGCCCTCCTCGAGGAGGGACCTCGCGGCCTCCCGCGTCTTTCCCTCTGCCGTGACCCTCACCTTCGGCTCTGTCCCCGAGGCCCTGACGAGGTACCAACCTTCGTCCCTCTCGACCCTGATCCCGTCCGTGGGGACCGCGGCGCCGAGCGCCCGCACCACGTCCCCCGCCCGCGTGCAGGGGACGGATTCCCGGAGGATGGGGTAACGGGGGAGCGCGTCGACCTCCGCCGCGACGTCCCACTCGGATACCATCTGGCAGAAGAGGGCCGCCGCGTAAGGGCCGTCGGGGCAGAGGGAGTGCCGGGGGAAGATCCACGCCCCGGAGGGCTCCCCGCCGAACTCCCCCCCGGCGAGGAGTGCCTCGGAGACGTAGCTGTCCCCGACCGGTGTCCGCACCACCTCCGCGCACTCCTCGACGACCATGCTCGCGTCCACCGTCGTGACCACTCGGCGGGCCCCGAGGTACCTCGCGAAGAGGACGAGCAGGGAATCGCCGGGGATGATCCTCCCCCTCCTGTCCCACGCAACCATCCTGTCGGCGTCACCGTCGTGGGCGATCGCCCCGTCGGCGCCCCACCGGCGGACGAGCGCGCCGATGTAGGGGAGTGCCTCCCCGGATGGCTCGGAGGGCCGCGGGAACCGCCCCGTGGGAGTGCAGTTGATCGCGCGGACCTCTGCCCCTATCCCTTTGAGGATCGCGGGGCTCGCGACCGACCCGGCGCCACCGCCGCAGTCGAGGACCACCCGCACGCTCCTCCCGCACTCCACCTCGTCCACGATCTTCCCCACGTAGCCCGGGAGGATGTCTGCCCTCGCTACCCGCCCGAACCGGGAGGAGATGCTCCCGGGTCCCTGCAACGATGCTTCCGCGAGGCGTTCCCCGATCTCGTCCTGCCGCGACCGCGGGAGTGCCGCGCCTCCGGGCAAAAAGACCTTCAGCCCGTTGTACTCGGGGGGATTGTGGGACGCCGTCACCATGCAGCCAACGGTCCCCCCTTGCACGGAATACCCGACGGCAGGCGTGGGGACGATGCCCGCGGACGCGACGCGCGCGCCCCGGGAGAGTACCCCCGCCGCGAGCGCGTGCGCGAGGGCGGGCGAGGTCGTCCGCGTGTCGTGTCCCACGAGGACCGTCCCCGCCTCCCCGCCGAGCACGCCCCCGAGGGCGAGGGCACACGCGACGAGGTCGCGGCCGAAGACCGCGCGGATGCCCGACGAGCCAAACTCCATCGCGGAACGGTCGGAACGGGGGTACATGGGTCCTATCCCTTCCCGTAGGGGCACCAGTGCGGGAGGTTCTCGAGGCTCGCGACGCCGGCGGTGGACGGTCCCACGAGGAGGACCCTTCCCGCGCCACCCTCGCCAGCGAGCCGCGCGAACTCCTCCGAGATGAGTCCTTCCCCGTTGACGAGGACTATCTCCCCTTCGCCGGCAACGTCCGCGCGGCGCGGGAACGCGGCGAGTGTGGGGGGCGGGACGTGGAGGCCGCCTGCTTTTCTCCCGCCCACGTGCGCGACGAGTTCTGCCATGCACGCCGCGTGGCAACGGGGGTCGCAGGACCGCCCCACCCGGGAGATGCAGAGGAACCTCGCCACCACGTTGAGGATGGCACAGGCGGCGGCCCTGTGGGCCGGTTTCTCGAGTGCCGCCGGGAAGAGGAAGGAGAGGCGCGTTGTCGCCCGCGTCGGCTCGAAGGTCACGAACTCCGCGACCCTCCCCCCGAACGCGGCCTCCATGCAGGCACCCTTCTCGAACTGGCAGACTCTCCTGTCCGGGTTGACGGAGAGGACGATGTTCCCGTCCTCGTACCCGCACCCGCGGACGATCTCCTCGAGTCTCCGCACCGCGTCCTTCACGATGTCTCTCGTCATCCCGCCTCCCAAGCGTCCCGCAGGATCACCCTGCACGGGGAGCCGTCGAGCCCCGGGAGCCGCAGGGGGAGCGCGGCCATCCAGTACTCCCCGGGACGGACGCTCGAGAGGTCAAGGAACTCGATGACGGCAACCCCGCGCGAGAGGAGCGCCCGGTGAACCGTCCCGTCCCCGGAGTATGGCTCGATGGAGGGGGAGTCGATCCCGATGCACCTTGCGCCTGCATCGGCGAGCGCGCGGGCGCACGCGGGCGAGAGCCCCGGGTAATCCTCGCGGAACCCTTCTTCCCCCGAGTACCATGTCCGGAGGAGGAGCCTCTCCCCGGTCGCGCCACCGAGGTCGCGTGCCTCGATCAGGGACCCCGACCCCCCGACGCTGACCACGCGGCACTCCCCGATGAGCGCCCCCGGATCGATCCCGTCCACGCCCGGTGCCCCCCTGATGTAGTGCGAGGGGGCGTCGACGTGGGTGCCGCTGTGCGTGGAGAGGCGCATCGCCGTGAGGACGTAGGATCCCCTGTCCTGCGGGTGGAACGAGGGCTCGATGTCCCCGGGGTAGATCGCGATCCCCTCCCGCAGCGGGCGCGTGACGTCGTACCAGGCCATCCGGAAAGACCCCCTACTCCTCCCAGCCGTGTTCCCCCACGAGGGGGACGAAGACGACCCCGCCGTAGGAGACGCGCGTGGTCTTCCCCCCCTTCTTCTCGATCCTGACGAGCTCCTGGACGTCGCGGCCGCCGACCGGGGCGACGAGGCGCCCGCCCTCGGAGAGCTGGTCGAGGAGCGGCGGGGGAACCGAGGGGGCGGCCGCGGTGACGATGATCCCGTCGTAGGGGGCGGCCGGCGGGTAACCGAGGGTCCCGTCGGCCACGATCACCTTCACGTTCACGATGCCTGCCCTCCGGAGGTTCTCCTCGGCGATCCTCGCCACTTCCGGGATCCTCTCGACCGTGTACACTTCCGCCCCGATCGTGGCGAGGACCGCGGCCTGGTACCCGCTCCCGGATCCCACCTCGAGGACGCGGTCGCCCGGCGAGACGGAGAGGAGCTCCGTCATGAGGGCAACGATGTACGGCTGGGAGATCGTCTGCCCGTGCCCGATGGGGAGCGGGTGGTCCGCGTACGCCGCGCTCTCGTACTCCCTCGGGACGAAGAGGTGGCGCGGGACCTTCCTCATCGCCTCGAGCACGCGGGCGTCGCGCACGCCGCGGGCCGCGATCTGGTGCGCGACCATCGCCTCCCTCTCGGCCTCGTGGCGGTCACCGGGCATTCCACCCACCGCCTCCCGCGGGGACATCCTCTCCTCTTAATTCCGCCTCGCGGCGCGCGCCTCCTCCCGCGGCTGGCTGCACCATGGGATTCTCCCCGCCTAGAACCCGCTCTTCTCGGCCGAGTCGATCGCCGCGTCGATCTGGGCCTGGAGCACGGGGGGGAGACCCGCGATCCTCACGTCGAGGAAACCCCTGATGATGGTCGATGTCGCGACGTCCTCGTCGAGGCCGCGGGACATGAGGTACTCGATCTCGTCGCGGGCGATCTTCCCGACCGCCGCCTCGTGGGAGAGCTCCGTGTCCACCACGTTGCCCTTGATCTCCGGGATCGCGTGGATGACGCCGTCGCGGAGGATGAGGCCCCTGCACTCGATGTGCCCCCGCGTGTGTCGTGATGCCCCCTCGATCATCCCCCGGGAGATGATCGTGCCCCCGGTCGTGATCGCCCGCGTGACGAGCTCGGCGCTCGAGCCCTCGGCAGAGAGGCGCGCGACGGACCCAAGGTCCATGTGCGAGCCCGGCGTGCAGACGACGATGCTGCTCGATCTCCCGACCGCGTTCTTCCCCGAAAGCTCGAAGTAGGGGGCCATCTGGACCTTCTTTACCGGCTGCATGCAGACGTAGTTCGAGATGAAGACGCCGTCCTCCTCGACGCGGGCGGCGGACCGGGGAAAGACGCTGATCTCCTCTCCCCAGTTGTGGATCATCGTGGAGGTGACGCGCGCACCCTTCCCCACGTAGAACTCGGAGACCCCGATGTGCGATCCCGTCCGCGTGTGCGACGCGCTCGCGCACCCCGAGATGAGGTGGAGCTCTGCCCCCTCCTCCGCGATCACGATGTTGTGCACGTGCTGGACGGGCGTCCGCGAGAGGAAGAGGCATGCCTGGAGGGGGTATATCGTCCTGCTCCCTTCCCGGGCGATCACCACGAACCCGCGGGGATCCCCCTGTGCCGCGACGAACCTCGTGTACTGGTCCTTGTCCTTCTCCACGAGGTTCCACGAGTAATCGGAAAGCCAGTCGTACTTCCGGAGGGCTTCTGCGATCGGGAGGATCTCGATCCCCTCGTGGAGCGAGGTCCACTGCCTGATCTCCTGGTCGACCTGGAAGAAGCTCCCCGACCGGTTCTTCATCTCGACCTCGAGCCCCGTGAGGGTGAGTCTCTCCCGGTCCTCGGGGGAGAGGTCTGCCATCTGCCCTACATCGTCTTCTGGCATGCGAGGCACTCCTTGTACCCGGATGTCTTGATCACCTTGAGGATCTCGCGGGGATTGCCGTGGCACTTGAACTCCCCGTCGCACATCACGTGCCCGAAGTCCGCGTCGAGGTAATCGAGGATGTAGCCCGTGTGCGTGATGACGAGCCCGCTCTTCTTCCTGTTCACGATGTGGACGTCCTTCTCGAGGAGGCGGGCGATCGCGTTTCCTATCAGGGAGATGTTCTCGAGGTCGACGCCGCTCTCCGGCTCGTCCAGCATCACGAAGTCCGGCTGCTGGACCAAGAGCTGGAGGACCTCGCTCCTCTTTATCTCCCCCCCGGAGAACCCGAGGTTGATCGCGCGGTCGAGGAACCCGTCCATCTTGAGGAACCGCGCGTACTCGCTCACCATCCCCGCCCTGTCCCCCGACGTGACCGCGAGGAGCTTGCCGAGCTTGAGGCCGGAGATGGTGGGGGGTCGCTGGAAGAGCATCCCGATTCCCATCTTCGCGCGCTCGTGGATGGGGAGGTGGGTGATGTCCTTGCCCTTGAACCGTATCCTCCCGCTCGTCACCTCGAGCCCCGAGAACCCCATGATCGCCCGCAGGAGTGTCGTCTTGCCCGAGCCGTTCGGTCCCATGAGGACGTGTGTCTCCCCCTCCCCGATGTGGAGATTGATGTCGCGGAGGACCTCCCTGTCCCCTATCCTCACGTGCAGGTCTTCTATATCCAGCATCTCTCTCCTCCCTTGCATCCCACCAGTATATCTCGGGCAGCGGGGATTAAACGGTTGTGAACGTCCACCCCGTCCAGCGCCTACACGTCCCGGAGGGACTTGAGGTAGCGGTACATCCCCTCCCTGTCGTACTGGCGGGTCGCGAACGTGTTGTACAGCTCCACCAGACGGTTATAGCGCGTGATTGCGCCGGAAAGGGAAGACCGTAGGGAGTTGTACTCCTCCACCCCCGCGTTGTACCGGGGGACTCGTGAGTTGTACTCCGCGACGTGTCCCCCTCGCAGGAGGGCGTCCATCTCCCGCCTCATCGCGTCGAGCGTGGCCCGCCTCCGGGAGAGATCCTCTTCGAGCGCGGATATCCTCGCCTTGAGCGCGTCCGCGTCGCCGCGGAGCTTCTCCATCGCGCGCGCGAGTTCTCCCGTCTCGCCGCACCGGGTGTAGGCGAGGGTTCCCGTTCCCACCGGGATGACCTCCGGTTCCGAGACGAGGCGGACGCCCCCCGCGAGTTCCCGCGGGGGTACCCCGACGTACGTGACGTTCGTCGTCTCGATGTACGCGTATCCCGTCCCCCGGTACCCCGGCCCATCGCATCCCGCGCCGACGGCCATGTGGCCCTCGAGGCCGAAGTAGAGGAGGGCCGCGCGGTACCCCTCGCGCGCGAGGAGCGACGCGAGGAGGAGGCTCTTGTCGTCGCAGTCGCCTGCCCCGTCGACGAAGACCTCGACGGGGAACCGCGGGTCGACTGCCTTGTCCGTCTCGTAAGGGATCGACTGGACGAAGACCGCGAGGAGCTCGAGGTACTCGTCGGTGTCGAGGGAACGCGCGTCCCTGACGGCGCGGAGGGCGGAGAGGAGCGAGGAAAAGAACCCTTCCTGCGCGGGATCCTCCATGAGCGCGCGGTAGATCCCTGCCCTCCACTCCGCTTCCCCGACGTTCCTGTCGTAGACCCGGGCGCTCTTGTCGGCGACCTTTGCGCCCACGTAGACGGCCGGGTCCACGGGCACCTCGATCCTCACGGAGAAATCCTGGAAGGGGAACGTGTACGTGGGAACCCGCGGGAGCGACGCGTCCTTGACCGGCTTTATGGAGGGATAGACCACGGGGGGGTGTGCCCACGGGAGGACATCGAGGCAGCCTCCCGCGGCGAGCGCGAGCGCGAGCACGGCGAGGACGGGCACGGCCAGGCGTGCACCCACGCGGTCTCACCCCTCCTCAAGTCCCGAGAGGTACCCCGGCAGCGCAGCGATGGACGGGAGGACTGCCGTCGGGGGTTTGCGGATCGATGCGAGCACGCCGGACGAGGACTTCCCCGTGAGCACGAGGATCCCGGCCATTCCTGCCTCCATTGCGCCCTGCACGTCCGAGACGGGGTCGTCCCCCACCATCGCTGCCTCCCCTGGCGGGATCCCGATGGCGGAGAGGGCCCCGAGGAAGTACTGGGGGCTCGGTTTCCCCACGAGCTCGGCCTGCCTGCCCGTCGCGTACTCGAGCGCCGCGACGAAGGGCCCCGCGGAGAGAGAGAGGCCGTCTGAATCGCGGAAGAAGCGGTCCTTCTCGAGGGCGAGGATGGGCACGCCGTCGAGCGCGAGGCGGAATGCCCTGTTGAGGAGGGAGTAGGTGAGAGAATCCCCGCAGTCGCCCACGGCGATGAAGTCGCACGAGTCCCCGCAGGGCTCGATGCCGGCCGCGCGGAAGTCCTCCGCGACCTCGGCCGTGGTGACGGGGAAGACACGGGACCAGCCCCTCTGCCGCGCGAGGGCGGCGGCTGCGACCGCCGGCGTGACGATCATCCCCGGCCCCGCGGGGATCCCCATCGCGGCGAGCTTTTCCGCGATTCCCCGCACGGATCTCCTCGTGCTATTCGAGACGAACCTGAACGGGTACCCCTCCGCCTGCAGCCACGAGATGGTCTCTGCTGCCCCCGTAATGGGTCTGTCACCCGTGTAGATGACGCCGTCGAGATCGATCAGGAGCCCGCGGATTCCTGCCATCCCTCCCACCGCCCCGTTCCCTGTTCTCTCATGCCCGGTGCACCGCCGGACAACCGGGATGTTTCGTGCCGGGAGAGTGCATGTACTCCTTGCCCTCCCTCTCCCTTGAGGATTCCGCACCTCCCCACTTTCGCCCCGCGCGGTGAGCGCTCAAGTGGCCCACCCCCGATGCTATCGTGTCGGACCAATGACCGTGGTCTTCGAGACGGCGGCCCAGCTCTGGCGTGACCGGACTGCAGCGTCCCGCGAGTACTCCGTCGTCCGGAACGACAGGGTCTCGCGTGCATTTCTCTCGCGCTCGCCCCTCCCCGAGTCCGAGTACCGCGCGGCACTCGCGTACCGCGCGAGCCTCATCCGGCAGTACGCGGACAGGACCCTCGAGGAGGTCTTCCCCGGCCGGCACGTCGGGACACCCGAGGGCGAGGTGTACTGCATCACCCGCGGCCACGCCCTCCGCGTCCCCCGGTGGGACAGGGAGTCGTTCCGCAGGTCGCTGCTCTCCGACCTCTCGCTCGTCCGCGGGATAGGGAAGCGGACGGGGGAGATCCTCCGGGCGAGGGGCTACAGGACGATCCCCGACCTCCTCCACCACAGGAGGTTCTCGGCCCCCGCGAGGGAGTGCCTCCGCGTCCTCGAGGAGGGGACGACAGGAGAGGTCATCTCCCTCGTCGCGAGGTGGTACCCTTCTTCCCACGTGCGCCACCTTTCCTCTGCCCGCCTCCTCGACCCCGCCGACTTCCTCTTCCTCGACATCGAGACGCTGGGGATCTTCCAGAGGCCCATCATCCTCGCGGGCCTTGCCCGCGTGGAGGGGTCCCGCCTCGTCACCGACCAGTACCTCGTCTGCTCGATGGAGGAGGAACTTCCCGCGCTCCTCGCCGCGAGAGGGGCCCTGCAGGGATACCGCGCCCTCGTCACCTACAACGGGAGGTCCTTTGACGTTCCCTACCTTCGGGAGAGGTGCGCCCTGTACGGCGAGGCGTTTTCACCCTGTCCCATCCACTACGACCTCCTCCACCCGGTCCGGAGGCTGTTTTCCGAGAGGTACCCTGACTGCCGCCTCGCCACCCTCGAGCGGGGCCTCCTCGGGATCACCCGCTGGGAGGATATCCCCTCCATGATGGTCCCGGAGTTCTACGAGGCGTACGTGACCCACTCAAACCCCGGACCCCTCGTGCCCGTCGTCGAACACAACTGCCAGGACCTCGTCTCCCTGGCAATGCTCTTCTTCTCCCTCCTCGAGGCTCCATGACCGCACACCGCGATGTCCTCCTGGCCCTCTCCGGCGACCCGCGCCTGCGGGACGGGTGGGTCCACGTGGAGGAGATTCCCCCGAGGGAACCCTCCTTCGGGGAAGTGAACCCGCCATTCCCGGCCCCCGTCAGGGACTTCCTCGATTCCCGCGGGATTCGCCTCTATACCCACCAGTGCGAGGCCGTCCGCGCCTTCCGCGGGGGCAAGAACTTCGTGATCACCACCCCCACGTCGTCCGGAAAGACCCTCGCATTCGCGCTCCCGGTCTTCGAGAAGATCCTCTCGGATCCGCGGTCCACTTTCCTCTTCGTCTACCCGGCAAAGGCACTTACCCGCGACCAGCACCGGTCGATCCGGGCGCTCGAGGAGGGCTTGCGGACCGGGGCGGTGAGCGCCGTCTACGACGGGGACACGCCCGCTTCCGCGCGCGGGAAGATCCGGCAGGAATCCCGCATCATCCTCACCAACCCGTACGAACTCCACCACGTGCTTCCCTGGCACCACCAGTGGAGCAGGTTCTTCTCCGGCCTCACCGCTGTCGTGATCGACGAGGCGCACAGGTACAGGGGGGTCTTCGGCTCCCACGTGGCACTCCTCATCCGCCGCCTGCGGAGGATCTGCAGGTTTTACGGCTCTCGTCCCCTCTTCGTGGTATCCACCGCGACCCTCGCGAACGCGGCGGAGTTCGCGGGGAGACTCTGCGGCGTCCCGTTCGTCGAGATCGCGGAGGACGGATCGCCCGCGGGTCGCAGGACGTTTGCCCTCTACAATCCGTTCCGCGAGTGGCCGGGGGACCGGTCCATGCACCGCGACGCGGCCCTGATCCTCGAGAGGTGCGTCGGAGAAGGGCTGCAGGCGCTCTGCTTCACAGGGTCGCGCCGCATGGCAGAACTCGTGGCCGCGTGGGCACGGGAGAACGGTGGCGGATCCCGGGGCAGCGGGGACAGCCCGAGGATCGCCTCCTACAGGGCCGGGTACCTCCCCGAGGAACGGAGGGCGATCGAGGATGGCATCAAGTCGGGCTCGATCAGGGGGGTCGTCTCGACGAATGCCCTCGAGCTCGGTATCGACATCGGGACACTGGACGCAGTCATCCTCGCGGGGTTCCCGGGCACGATGATGGCGGCATGGCAGCAGGCGGGGAGGGCGGGGAGGGGCGGGCGGGACGCACTCGCGATCCTCGTCGCGTCCGCAAATCCCCTCGACCAGTACTTCGTGTCCCATCCCGCCGCGTTCTTCGGCGCACCCCTCGAGCACGCGATCATCGACCTAGAGAATCCCTACATCCTCTCCGGGCAGGTCCTCTGCGCCGCGGCCGAGATCCCCCTCGATCCCGATGCGGACGCAGACCTCCTCTCGCCATCGCTCCCCGCGATCATCTCCACGCTCTCCGCCCAGTCCCTCCTCGGCAGGACGCGGAGGGGGTGGATATACTCGGGGAGGGCGAGGGCTGCGGACCTCGTTTCGCTCGACGGGGGTTCCCGCGAGACCTTCACGGTCGTCTGCGGGGGGCGTGTCCTCGAGACCCTCGACCGCGCGCAGGCCTTCCGCGAGGCGCACAGGGGTGCGATCCTCCTCCACCAGGGCGAGCAGTACCGCGTGGAGGAGCTCGACCTCGAATCGCGCACCGTCCGGGTCACGCCGGTGGACGTAGACTACTATACCCGCCCGCTCAGGTCGGCGGAGGTGAAGGTCCTCGGGGTGAGGGCCACGCGGGACCTCCCCGGCGCCCGCCTCTCCTTCGGGGACGTGGAGGTGACGGAACACTACACCGCCTACAAGATGATCGAGAGGGAGTGCGTGATCGGCGTCGAGCCGCTCGACCTCCCCCCGTCCCGGTTCGCGACGCGCGCGTTCTGGCTCGAGATCCCCACGGAGGTGTGCGCCAGGGTCTCCCTCGCCGGCGACCTCGCGGGTGCGCTCCACGGGATGGAGCACGCCCTCATCGCCGTGATGCCGTTCCATGTCCTGTGCGACCGCTGGGACATCGGGGGGCTGTCTGTTCCCTGCGGGGGGATGTCGGGGGACCCCACCGTCTTCGTGTATGACGGGTACGAGGGGGGAATCGGCCTCTCCGAGAAGGCATTTGGGATGTGCGAGGCCCTCCTCGCGACGGCCGAGGCTCTCGTCGCGGGGTGCCGCTGCACCGACGGCTGCCCCTCCTGCATCTTCTCGCCGAAGTGCGGGAGCGACAACCAGCCCCTCGACAAGGGGGCGACGCGCGAGATCCTCGCCCTCGTCGCGGGGAAAAACGGGGAGAAGGGGGGACCGGGAGGAGGGGATCCCGCCGGGCCTACCTCTTCTCCTTGAGGACGCACACGGACGCGGGTTCCCGGAGGAGGAGGGCGAGGCTCTCGGTGATGGAGAACTCGAGGCTGTCCCCCGCCGGGCCGACGAACCCGATCGACATGTCCTGTCCGATCACGATTGACGCGTACCTCTTCCCTGTCGCGAGGAGGACACCGCCGCTCTTGAGCACGGGTGCCTTGAAGACGCCGTCAGTCACGATGCTCCTGATGTGCTCGAGTTCGGTGCTCTGGCCCTGCACGTACCTCCTGAAGAGGAGGTTGTACCGGGACGGTGCGAGCGCGAGCGCGTAGGGCCCGTGGTACCCCGCCTCGTCGAGGGCGATGACCGCCTGGATGATGTCGTCTGCGGCCTTCCCCACTGTGTTCCACGAGGAGAGTACAATCTCGTTTGTTCCCCCGCGGGTGAGGAGCCCGGGCGTCTCGCCCGCGCCCTCGAAGATGAGGGTGTCTTCCCTGCGGGCACACTCGATTGCGGCCTGCGCGGCGGGTGCCGCGGAGAAGGGGAGGCTGTTCTCCTCGTAGGCGATGATGTCGCGCAGGCCGAGCGAGAACCTCGTCGAGATCATGTGGACGGGGACGAACCTGCTGACCGCGAGGCACTCGTCCACCCTGCAGTCCTCCAGGGGTACTGCCTTGAGGCCGAGCCCGTACGGCCCCTCTATCCCGATGAGCCTGCGCCCGGCAAGGACGCTCTTTGCCGCGTCGACCATCGCGCCGTCGAGGACCTTCCAGGTCCCTGGTCCGATCGGCGCATCCTCCCTCCCGAGGTAATGCATGGACATTGCCCCATCACTCCCGCAGCGACCCTACCGTGAGCGCGTTCCCGCTCTTCTCCCCGCCTGCAGCAGTCCCCTTCGCTTGGCCGAGCTTCGCGATCTCGGCCTCGACCTCCGCGGCCCCCTGGGCGTAGAAATCGGGCTCGTCAGGTGCGAGTTCCTGGAGGAGCC
Source organism: Methanolinea sp. (assembly GCA_030055515.1). Lineage (NCBI taxonomy): Archaea > Methanobacteriati > Methanobacteriota > Methanomicrobia > Methanomicrobiales > Methanoregulaceae > Methanolinea > Methanolinea sp. The sequence continues at coordinate 746,710 of JASFYI010000001.1, forward strand.
TCAGGAACTCGCCGGCATGGACACGCTCCTCGTCCGCGATGTCGAGGAGGACCTCGCGGGAGAGTTCGTCATCGATGGACTCCGCAAGCTGCGTGTAGAGCTGCACTGCCTCGTACTCGGCCGCGACCATCAGCCTGATTGCCCGGACGAGTTCGGACCTCGAAAGCTTCCGGTCGCTCGCCTTGACGGAAAATGCTGTCCCAAATTCTGGCATACGGATCACTCTTCGCGACTTTGAGGGCAGAAACCCATAGTGTCCCAATCTTCTTCATTTTATTTTAACGTGCTGGAAAACGCACGGAGGGGGGACCGGGCCGGGGGGTCACCCTTTTTCCCCTGTCCCTTCCCGTATCGTGCGCACGATGTCCCTCGAGCTGCAGACCGGGTCGCCCCTGTACTGCCCGATCCTGACGAGGAGGGGGGAGAGCCCCCGCGCCTCGAGCTCCCGCCGGATCTTCTCCTCGTCGAAGTGCTGGTCGTACCCGAACGTGATGACGTGGGGCCGAATCTCCATGATCGGGCGGAACATGTCGTGGAGGTCGCCGAGGACCGCGTGGTCGACCACCCGCAGGGCGGCAACCATCTTGAGCCTCTGCGTCTCCGGGATGACGGGCTTTGGCTTGTGCCTCACGTTCCTGTCCCTCGCGACGATGACGTAGAGCTCGTCGCCGAGCCGCTTGGACTCTTCGAGGTAGTACAGGTGGCCGGGATGGAGGATATCGAACGTGCCGGTCGCGACGACGCGCCTCATGGGACGACCTCCAGCCTCGAGGGTGTCCCGTCCGCGCGGTAGCACCGCCAGCTCCGCCTGTCGTAGGGGTACCCCACGATGATGTGGTACCGCCCCGCCCGCGGGAAGAACGAGAGGTCCGCGAGGGAGGGGGAGAGGACGCCGTTAGGGTGGCTGTGGACGCTCCCCGCGACGTGGGTGTCAAGCGGCATCATGTCGAGGAGGAGGGTCGCGCTCTCGTCGCCCGTCACCGTCCCGGGCAGGAGGGTGAACTCCGAGATGATCCCTCCCTCCTCGCGCAGGATCCCCGCGAATTCCTGGGGGTGGTTCTCCCTCCCGAGCTCGAGGAGGAGTGCGAGCAGCTTCCTGCGGATCCCCTGCACCTTCATGCAACCCTCCAGATGGGTGGGCCGGCCGGCCTCAAAAAACGACCGGCCCGGGACCCGCCCATGGTCAGAACGGCCCGTCCTGCTCATAGCTCCTGCCGAACCGGATGGCGAGCTCTGCCTTGAAGAGCTCGGCGCCGAGGTACGCGGCGTGGTCGAGGAGGGAGACGTCGCCGCGCGAGAGGATCGCGTGAAATACGTCGTTCCACCTCGTCCCGCGGTAGGCCCTCCCCTCGATGACGGCCACGATCTCCCTCCCCTCGATCCCGATCCGGAAGTTCCCGCGCGGGTCGTACTGGATCTCTGCGGGTGCTGGCCCGGCACGTATGGTCTCCCGGTACTCGAGGGGCGGCTCCCGCCTCCTCCGCTTCTCCTTGAGGACGAGGAGGTCGATCCCGAGGTCCTTTGGGTACGGCCGGTCCCTCGCGAGCACCATCATCTCCGTCGCCCTCCGGACCTCTCCGATCGACCCCCTCGTCTTGTCGCTGTGCTCGCTCGTGAAGATGACGGCAGCCCCGACTTCCGCGGCCATCGCGGCGAGGAGCGCGTTCTGGCCGATCGAGTCCGCGTCGAGGAGTTCGACGACGTTGCCTGCCCCGAAGAAGAGGGGGACGTCGAGGTCCGCGAAACGGGAGAGGGCCCGGACAAGGCCGGAGCCGGCGGGGGGGAGGACGGGATCGGCGAGCAGGCACTCGATTCCCGCGTCCCGCGCTGCCCCGATGTTCGCGGCGAGTCCCCGTTCGCCCGGGACCACGACTGCCGCCGCGCCCGCGTCCGCGACCTCGCCCCCGACGAGCGGGATGTTCGACTCCTGGAGGCTGAGGACGAGGTCCGCCCGCCCGAGGGCCGCGCGGATGATCCCGGGGTCCATGGAGTCCACCGAGAGCGGGCCCTCAATATCCCCAAGCTCCGAGAAGACCCTCTCCGCGTCCGACGGCGTCGCGTCGAAGGAGAAACCGAGGTCGACGATGTCTGCCCCGCGCGAGAAGTAATCCTCGACCCGTGCCCGGATATCGGGGACCCTGTGGGCGTCCATGATCTCCGCGAGGACCTTCATCCGGGACGTGCCCCCGATCCTGACCCCCCTCACGATGAAGGAGAAGTCGGAGGCTTCCTCCGCCGCGGCGACCCTCGCTTCCGCCTCCTCCCTCCTCTTGCCCGCGAGGAACTCGTCGGCGGGAACCGTGCGGGAGAGCGCAACGTGCGGGAGGAGGGAGAGCACCTCCGCGAGGTCCGCGGCGTGGCGTGGACCGAGGAAGACCGGGACCCCCGTCTCCTCCTCCACCCCGCGAAACGACGCGACGCACATCCCGGAGACGATCACCATGTCCGGCTCCTCCCTCGCGACGAGGTCACGCAGCTGGCCCGGCGTGAGGAACGAGGCGATCTCCCCCGTGACGACGACCCGCGCATCGATGCCGGCGTTGAGTCCCTTCGCGGCCTCCTCCACCATCTCCCGGGTCGCCCTGCCCGTGGGCAGGAGGATTCGCATAAATCTCCTTAATATCAGGCAGGTCAAAAAGGGTACGATACAATGCTCGCCTGCGACCTCCACGTCCACACCAGTCACTCGCGCGACGGCGAGAGCAGCGTGGAAGAGGTCATCAGGAGGGCGGAGGCAGCCGGGCTCGATGCGATCGCGATCACGGACCACGACACTGTCGCCGGGGCGGTCCATGCCCTCGCCCTCCCGACGCGCATCCTCGTGATCCCCGGGACCGAGGTCTCGACGCGCGAGGGCCACCTCCTCGTCCTCGGGGTCACGGCGCCGCTCCCCCCGGGCCTCGGGATGGCGGAGACCATCTCGCTTGCAAAGGAACGGGGAGGGCTCGTCGTCCTCCCCCACCCGTTCCACCTCTGGCGCCACGGGGCGGGGAGGCGGATGGGGGCGTGGGTCCACGAGCTGGACGCAATCGAGGTCTTCAACAGCCGCTACATCGTCGGTGCCGCGAACAGGAAGGCAAGGAAGGTCGCGGCCCGGCTCGGGAAACCCAGCGTGGGGGGATCGGACGCGCACAACGCGCGGTTCGTGGGGTTCGGGAGGACGCTCGTCGAGAGCGACCGGTCCGTGGAGGCCGTGCTCGGCGCGATCCGGGCCGGGAGAACGGTCGTTACCGGGAGGATGACACCCCTGCGGACGTACACCCGCCAATCTCTCCGGAACACATGGAAGAGGATCTCGCACAGGATCATCCCGAGGTGACGAGGCTCGCGTTCCGCTGCGGGTACCTCGGGGACAGGTTCGCAGGGTCGCAGGTGCAGCCCGACGCGCGGACGGTCGAGGGGGAGTTCATCGCGGCGTGCCTCCGCCTCTCCCTCTTTTCCGACCCGCGGACTGCCCGGTTCCAGGCAGCGGGGCGGACGGACAGGGGGGTCCACGCGCGGTGCCAGGTCTTCGCCCTCTCGACGCCGTTGCCGGGGAGGGCCACTTCCCTCATCCGGTACCACCTCCCCCGCGACCTATGGGTCACGGGGTACGCGCAGGTCGACCCGGGATTCCACCCCCGGCACAGGGCGCTCCACAGGACCTACAGGTACTTCTTCGGGGAGGAGGACCTGGACACCTGCGCGATGGACCTGGCCGCGCGTTCCTTCGAGGGGACCCACGACTTCACCCTCTTCTCGCGTCCTGACGGGAGGGATCCCATCCGGAGGGTCCTCTCGGCCCGGGTCTTCGAGGAATCGGGGGCCGCCGTCCTCGAGGTCCGGGCGGAGAGCTTCCTCTGGCACATGGTGCGGTACATGGCCTCCGCACTGCGCCTCGTCGGCGCGGGCGAGGCGGGAACGGATCTCGTCGCGTCGCGCCTCCGTGGGGATCCATCCGCGCGGCTGTCCCCCGCGCCCCCGGAGGGCCTCGTCCTCTGGGACGTGGAGTACGGGTTCCCCTTCCTCCCCCTCGGACCCGGAAAGAAGGCCCTCTCCCTGCTCCGGGAAGAGTACTCCTCCGCGAGGGTCCGGGCGCGCGTCACCGCGAGCCTCCTCGCGGACGCGGGGGTTCCACGCGGGGAGGCGCCCCGGGGGGAACTGCCATGACCGCATTTCCCTGCACGCGCTGCGGGAAGTGCTGCGTCAGCCTCGGCCGCCACATCGAGGTCGTGCGGAGCACGTCCCCGCGCTCCTGCGTCGCCCGCGTGAAGGTCACGGGGGAGATCCTCCATGTCCAGGTCATCCCCTCCCTCGTCCCCCTCTTCTCCCGGCGGGAACCACCCTCGTGGGAGGAGGGGTGGTGCCCCTTCCTCCGGAGGGAGGATGACCGTTTCACGTGCACGATCTACCCGTTCCGCCCGAGGATCTGCAGGGAATTCAAATGCGTGACGATGCGGATCCTCGGTCCCGCGGGCCGTGAAGCCGGGCGGGTGAAGGGGAAGGCATCGCTCGTCTCCGACGACCCGGTCCTCCAGTCCCTCTGGAGCGCGGAGATCGCGCCGCTCTCCAACCTCCCGGAGAGGGAATTTGCCGCGCGCTGCCGCGGCATCCTCGAGCCGCGCGGGTACACCCTCGAGCTATTCGAGGGCTGAAGGGCGGTTCGGGGATCGCGAGATTTATGTATTTTTGCTCATATGAGAAATAATAGTGCAGGTGCACAGGAGGCACGCGAGATATGCCAGGCCTTGACGGAACGGGTCCCCTCGGACGGGGACCGGGGACAGGGTAGGGGAGGGGGCGCTGCTGGCCGCCTGCCGGCAGGCCGCCCGCGTGGGCACCCATTCCCTTGCAGCAGCAGGAGCAGGCGGCATCTCCGCAAGAGAGGCCCACGCAGGAATCGGCCCCCGCGGGCCCCGCGGGGTACCCCGCACAGGGGCGTCCTCCCCTCACCTACGGGCGCGGCCGCGGGGGCCTCCCGCGGGGCTGCGGGAGGGGGAGGTGCGGCGGGTTCCCGTGGTGAAGGGGACTGCCCGCACCGGTCCACCCAGGGACGAGCAGAGCAGGTGACGTGATGGGAGACGATTCCCGGCGGAGAGACGGTGCTCCCCCGCCCATTCCCCCGTCCACGCGAGAGAAAGACCGGCGGCCCCGGTCGGTCCCCCTCCAGGTCGCCCTCCGGGTCGCGCGGGAGAGGCAGCGGTCGCGGTCGTCCCGCCGGAAGATATTCGGGGAAGACCCCGAGAGGTACCTCGACACCGTCCGGATGATGAGGGACGTGGAGGGGTCGTGAGGGATCCCACTCGGGGGCGTCGAATTCCCCCCGATGTGGGCGACCGGCACTGCCCGGCCCCTCCCGATTAACCTCATATCCCCGGAGACCAAAGAAGAACCACGGGACCATGTCGACCGATGCCATCCCGGGCGGCCCGGCGCGCCGGCGGGGGAGACCGAGGATGCCGCGTGCAATCGGGGAGATGAGCGCGTCCCGGTGCTTCGCGCCGGAGTGCGCGCCGGAAGGGGAGGACGTCGCCATCACGCTCCTCCCCGAGGAGGTGGAACTCTTGAGGCTCATCGACCTCGAGGGCCTCGAGCAGGAGGAGGCCGCATCCCTCCTCGGTGTCTCCCGGCGGACGGTGTGGAGGGACCTCCACGCCGCGAGGAGGAAGGTCGCCGAGGCGCTCACGACCGGGAAACGCCTCCGGCTGGCAAGGTGCCCCCGCATGGAGCAGGGGGCCTGCCCGCGGCGGTGCTGCCGCGGCCAAAACGAGTTCTGACCCGCGCTCCCGTGGGCATGCCGGGCGCGATGCAACAGGTTTATCTTATTCTACTCTTATGAGACATAATATGGACCCGCGGGGTGCTGCCGGGGGACCAGGGGGAGAATGACTGCCTGTGGGGATACCATGAGACACCCTTTCGTTTCTGTCCGAAACCTCTCAATGGAATACTCGGGGAAGAAGATCCTCGACGACGTCTCCTTCGAGATCTACGAGGGCGAGACCATCGGGATCATCGGGCGCAGCGGCGCGGGCAAGAGCGTGCTCATCCACCTCCTGCGGGGCGTGGAGGACCCCCCCACCGGGGGATCGATAATATACCACGTGAGCGAGTGCCCCGGCTGCACCTACATCGGAAAAAAGAGCGATGCCGGCACCGCATGCCCCCGGTGCGGCAGCATCCTCGAGGGTGCCGACGTCGACTTCTGGAACCCGGATAACGAGGCGAAGAAGAGCCTCATCATGCGCCGCACCGCCATCATGTTCCAGAGGACGTTTGCCCTGTACGGGGACGACCGGGTCATCGAGAACGTCCTGCGTGCCCTCGACGACGTCGGGTACGGCGATGGCGCGATCTCCCGGGCCGCGGACCTCCTCGACAGGGTCCGCCTCTCCCACCGGATGATGCACATCGCGCGCGACCTCTCGGGCGGCGAGAAGCAGAGGGTCGTCCTCGCCCGGCAACTCGCGCGCGAACCGCTCCTCCTCTTCGCCGACGAGCCGACGGGCACGCTCGACCCCCAGACCGCGGACATCGTCCACGGGATGCTCCGCTCCGCGTCGCAAGAGACGGGGATGGGCATGGTGATCACTTCCCACTTCCCCGGCGTCATCGAGGACACCGCCTCGCGCGCGATCCTCCTCTCCGAAGGAAGGGTAGAGGAGATCGGCTCGCCGCAGGATGTCATCGGGAGGTTCCTGCAGGATTCGGAGGGGGACGAGGCAGAACCTCCCGCCGCGTTCGGGGAGGAGGTGCTCGTCGCGCGGGACATCGCCAAGCGGTACATGTCCGCAGACAGGGGGCTCATCCGGGCCGTGAACGGTGTCTCCTTCAGCGTGAAACAGGGGGAGATATTCGGGATCGTGGGGAAGAGCGGGGCGGGCAAGACGACGCTCTCCCGCATCATCGCCGGGCTCGTCGAGCCGACAGAGGGCGAGATGAACTTCCGCGTCGGGGACGAGTGGATCGACATGACGAGGCCGGGGATCGAGAACCGCGGGAGGGCGAGGGGATACATCGGGTTCCTCCACCAGGAGTACGACCTCTACCCCCACAGGACAGTCCTCGACAACCTCACCGACGCGATAGGGCTTGAATTCCCCAAGGAGCTCTCGGTCCGGAAGGCGAAGCTGACCCTCGCGATGGCCGGTTTCTCCGAGGAGAGGGGGGAGGAGATCCTCTCGCGATACCCCGACCAGCTCTCGGCGGGGGAGAAACACAGGGTGGCCCTCGCCCAGGTCCTCATCCGCGAGCCGCGGATGGTGATCCTCGACGAGCCGACGGGGACGATGGACCCGCTCACGAAGAGGGACGTCGCGCACTCCATCCTCCACGCCCGCAAGGAGATGGACCAGACCTTCATCGTGGTCTCCCACGACATGAACTTCGTGAGGGAGATCTGCGACAGGGTCGCGTGGATGAGAGGGGGCAAGATCGTCGCCGTGGGGACCGTCCCGGAAGTTTTCGGGATGATGCCCCCAGAGGAGCGGGGCACCGCCGGGCACGCGGTTGCCCCAAAGCAGGCGGCCTAGGGACGCGGGATAAGTCCCGCGGGGTTACGCACTTTCTCCCCATTCCCGTGTCATTTCCGGGATAGAGCCCTTTTCCTGCCGCGGATTCGTGAAAATACCCTTATTATCCATGGCAGATAACCTGAATGGCTGAAGTCCGATGACCGAGATCCCGCGGGAAGAATACCTCCATAAGTGCACGTCGGCGTGTGCCGGGTGCAGCGACTCCCTCGCGCTCCGCTACGTGCTGAAGGCCGCGGGGCCCGACACCATCCTCGTCGTGCCCGCGTGCTGCACGAGCGTGATCCAGGGGATATATCCAAACACCGCGTTCAAGGTCCCCGTCTACAACGTGGCGTTCGCCGCGGCCGCCGCGTGCGCGTCGGGGATGAGCGCGGCGCTCCGGGCGATGGGGAAGAAGACGAACGTGATAGTCTACGCCGGCGACGGCGGGACCGTCGACATAGGGATCCAGGCGCTCTCGGGCGCCTTCGAGAGGGGCACCGATTTCCTGTACATCTGCTACGACAACGAGGCATACGGGAACACGGGGATGCAGCGCTCGGGGGCAACGCCCGTCGGTGCCCGGACGACGACGACTCCCGCGGGCAAGGCCCAGAAGAAGAAGGACATCGACGCGATAGTGGCGGCCCACGATCCCCCCTACATGGCGACCGCCTGCGCGGCCTACCCAAAGGACCTCTTCTCAAAGGTGAAGAAGGCCCTCTCCTACCGCGGGCCGACGTTCATCCACATCCTCTCCCCGTGCCCGCCGGGGTGGCGGTTCCCCGCGGAGAAGACCGTGGAGATGGGCAAGCTCGCCGTCCGGACGGGGATGTGGATCCTGTACGAGCGCGAGCAGGGGAAGGTAACGATAAACGGGCCCTCGAAGGCCGCGATGGTCCGGCCCCTCCCCGTCGAGGAGTACCTCCGCGCGCAGGGCAGGTTCCGGGGGATCAGCAGCGAGGCTGTCGCCCGGATGGTGGCAGACGCGAGGGCGCTCGCGGAGCGCCTCAAGAAGGAGGAAGAGGGGACATGCTGACCGTCGCGACCGGGAACAAGGCCGTCGCCGCCGCGGTGAAGGAGGCGAGACCGACGGTCGTCGCCGCGTACCCCATCACGCCCCAGACCGAGATCGTCGAGCAGATCGCCGAGTACGTCTCGTCCGGGGAACTCGACACGAGGTACATCCCCGTCGAGAGCGAGCACTCGGCGATGGCAGCCTGCATCGGCGCGAGCGTGACCGGGGCACGGGCGTTCACGGCGACGAGCTCCCACGGCCTCCACTACATGCACGAGATGGTCAACTGGGCCGCGGGCGCACGCCTCCCCATCGTCATGGCGAACGTGAACAGGGCCGTGGGGCCTGGGTGGAACATCTGGGCCGACCACACCGACGCGCTCCAGGAGAGGGACACGGGCTGGCTGCAGGTCTACGTGGGATCCGTGCAGGAGGCGTACGACGCGGTCCTGATGGCGTTCTGCATCGCGGAGGACGAGCGCGTCCTCCTCCCCGTGATGGTGAACCTCGACGGCTTCCTCCTCTCCCACACGATGCAGCCCCTCGAGATGAACCCTGCCGGCGACTTCATCCCTCCCCTCCGCCTCCCGCACGAAATCGATCCCGGAAACCCGGGGGGCTACGGGACCCTCACGGGGCCCGACGACTACTTCAAGTTCCGCTGGGACATCGAACGGTCCATGAGGGACTCTGTCGCGGTGATACGGGAGACCGAGGACCGGTTCTTCGCGAGATTCGGGAGGAGGTACGGGATGGTCGAGGAGTACAGGTGCGACGACGCCGAGGTCGTCGTCGTCGCGATGGGGACCCTCGGGAAGGAGGCAGAGGTCGCAGTCGACCTCCTCCGGCAGGAGGGGGTACGCGCGGGGAGCATGCGGGTGAGGTGGTTCCGGCCGTTCCCGCGGCTCGACCTCTCGGGCCGGGACGTCGTGGTGGTCGACCGCGATTACTCGTTCGGGTTCGGGGGGATCCTCGCCCGGAGCATCGCTGCCACGACGGGTGCGCGGCCGTTCTCGGTGATCGCGGGGCTCGGGGGGCAGGAGGTCAGCTACGAGGACATCGCGGGATTCGTGAGGGACAGGCGGCCCGGCGAGGAGACGTGGTTCGGGGTGACCGGCGATGTTTGAGGTCCGGATCCACTCCCGGGGCGGGCAGGGAGGTGTCACCGCCGCGCGCCTCCTCGCGCTCGCCGCGGTCAGGGACGGGAAGTACGCGACGGCGTTCCCGTTCTACGGGGCGGAACGGCGCGGGGCTCCGGTCGTCTCGTTCGTCCGGATCGACGAATCGCCCATCCGGGTCGCGAGCCAGATCAGGAGGCCCGACCTCGTCATCGTGCTCGACCCCTCCGTGATGGACGTCGTCGACGTGCTCCAGGGGCTGAAGCAGGGGGGCTCCGTCCTCGTGAACGCGAGGGAACACCGTGTCCTCGGGAACTACAGGACGTTCTCGGTAGACCTGACCGGGATCGCGCTGCGCGAGGGGCTCGAGGTCGCAGGGAGTCCCATCCTCAACACGCCGGTCCTCGGCGCGCTCGCGCGGATGGGGATCGTCACGATGGAATCGGCGAAGTCGGCGATCCGCGAGATGTTCCCCGACCCGCGGAACGTCTCGGCCGCCGAGGCGGCCTACAGGGAGCTGGTCTCATGATGGAGAGGAAGCGCCTCGCAATCAGCCGGCCGGTGAGCGGCGCCTGCGGCAAAACAGGGTCCTGGCGCGTATTCCGCCCGCGGGTCGACCGGGAGAAGTGCAATGCCTGCGGGATCTGCGCGATGTACTGCCCTGACGCGGCGATAGACGAGAACCTCGAGATCGACTACGCCTTCTGCAAGGGCTGCGGCATCTGCGCGAACGAGTGCCCAAAGAAGGCCATCACCATGGAGAGGGAAGAGAAGTAGCCGGGCCCCTTCGAAAAAAAGGGATTCTCCTCCCCCCTCACGCCTCCCCTTCGATAGGGCACTGGGCGATGTACTCGAGGCTGAACTTGTAGAAGTGCGTGAACCCGCAGTTCCTGCAGCGGACCGTGAAGTGGTTGCACCCTATGGCGAGGTCGTGGGGACCCTCCTTCCCGCAGTTCCTGCAGGGGGCGTCCGCAACGAGCGTCCAGAGGTCGTAGCACCCTATCCTCGTGTAACTCCCCGGCCTGCTCACGTCCTGAATGCGGGGGACGAAGATCCGTGTCGCACCGCAGTTCCCGCAGATGACCTGGGCCTGGTACGGCACTGCCTTGATGACCTGGTCGGCATCTTTCCCGCAGTGGTAGCACGTCGTCCGGTAGCGCGTGAAGATGAACCGGTCCTGCATGGTGTGAGTATCGGCAGCCGCGGATATAATTCTCCCCGAGGGATCCTCCCCGGGGTGGTCGGGGAAGTGAAGCGAAAAAAGGGTAGAGATTGGGGGGTTTCCGGATCAGAACTCGCCCATGTCGCCGCCGGCACCGCCCGACTCGCCGCCGGGACCACCCTTCGGGCCGCCTGCCGGGGGTGCAGCCTTGGACGCGGCGATCACGTCATCGATCCGGAGGATCATCGTCGCGGCCTCCGCGGCGCTCGCGATCGCCTGGGTCTTGACCTTGAGCGGTTCGACGACACCAGCCTTGAGCATGTCCTCTGCCTTGCCCTCGAACACGTTCAGGCCGTAAGTCTTCTTCCCCTTCTCGTGCGCGGCGCGGAGCTCGACGAGCATGTCGATCGGGTCGAGGCCCGCGTTCTCGGCGAGCGTCCGCGGGATGATCTCGAGCGCGTTTGCGAAAGCCTCGATCGCGAGCTGGGCACGGCCCCCGACGCTCGCGGCGTAGTCGCGCAGCCGCAGGGAGAGCTCGATCTCGGGGGCGCCGCCACCCGCGACGAGCTTCTTGTCCTCGTACACGACGGAGACGACGCGGAGCGCGTCCTCGATGGCACGCTCGAGCTCGTCGACGACGTGCTCGGTCCCGCCGCGGACCATGATAGTGACGGCCTTCGGATTCTTGCAGCCCTCGACGAAGATCATCTCCTCACCGGAGACCTTCCGCTCCTCGACGGTGCCCGCGTACCCGAGCTCGTCCTTCGAGATCGCGTCGATGCTCGAGACCATGCTCCCGCCGGTCGCGCGCACGAGCTTCTCCATGTCGCTCTTCTTGACGCGGCGGACCGCGAGGATGCCCGCCTTCGCGAGGTAGTGCTGGGCGATGTCATCGATCCCCTTCTGGCAGAAGAGGACGTTTGCCCCGGAGGCGACGATCTTGTCGACGATGCTCTTGATCATCCGCTCCTCCTCGTCGAGGAACGCCTGGAGCTGGTCGGGGCTCGTGATGTTGATCTCGGCATCGACCTCTGTCTTCTTGAACTCGACGGGCGCGTTGAGGAGGAGGATCTTCGCGTCTGTCACCTTCTTGGGCATGCCGGGGTGGACCCTCTCCTTGTCGATGACGATCCCCTCGATGATCTCGCAGTCATCGATGGAGCCCCCGACCTTCTTCTCGACCTTGATGTAGTCCTTGTCCACGGTGCCGTCCTCGTCGGCGACCATCGTGACGGCCTTCACGACGAGGTCGCAGATCTTGTCGCGGGACCCCTCGGCGCCCTTCCCCGTCATCGCCGTCTCGGCGATCTTCTTCAGCATCGCGGTGTCGTCGGGCTTGATGGTGACCGCGATCTCCTGCAGGATCTCGTGGGCTTTCTCCGCGGCCATCCTGTACCCGTGCGCGATGACCGTGGGGTGGACATCCTGCTCGAGGAGGTCCTCTGCCCTCTTGAGGAGCTCGCCCGCGATGACGACCGCCGTCGTGGTGCCGTCCCCGACCTCGTCGTCCTGGGTCTTCGCGATCTCGACCATCATCTTGGCGGCCGGGTGCTCGATGTCCATCTCCTTGAGGATCGTGACGCCGTCGTTCGTGATCACGACGTCACCGATGGTGTCCACGAGCATCTTGTCCATTCCCTTCGGGCCGAGCGTCGTCCTGACGGCGCTCGCGACCGCCTTTGCGGCCATGATGTTCATGCCCTGTGCATCGCGCCCGCGGGTGCGCGAGCTCCCTTCCTTGAGGATCAGGATCGGTTGTCCTCCGAGTTGCTGTGCCATAGTATTCACCACGTGTCGCGATAAAATTGGTTTGTGGTTCTATATAAAAATTGTTATTTGCAGACGAGGTCTATCAGTTCTTCCCCGTCCCTCACGCGCCGCAGGCGCCGTTCCCCGATGAGGACGGTCCTGCCGATCTTGCCCTGTTTCTCGTAGTCGGTGAGCACGCACATGGCGTGCATCCCCGCTACCTGCGATATGTTCCCTATCAGTGCCGCGCGCTTGACGACCTTCTGGGACGAGCCGTACCCGGCGAGGATGGACTCGTCCGATATCTCAATGAGTGCCTGGAAGGGGGCCCTGCGCATCGCGTGCAGCCGCACCCCTATCCTCTCGAGGAACCCCATCGGCGTCTCTTCCGGCCTCTCCTCGACCGGGGGGAATATCGACTTGTACGAGAGGAGGTTGATCGCCTGCACGAGCGGGGCATCGAAGATCTCCTCGATCTTCTGGGCTATCTCGAGCGTCGTACCCATCCCGCTCTCGTACTTGGAGATCGTCCTACGCGAGACGCCGAGCATCGAGCCGAGATCCCCGAGGGAGAGGTTCCGCTTCTCTCGCAGCTCGCGGAGGACCTCGCCGTTGATGTTCACGTAGAGCCCACCGGGGGACGCGTACACGAGGGGGGGGATACCCTCGACGAACGCGTCGTAGAGGGTCGGGACGCTGATCGCGTAGATCCCGTAGCGGATGTAGACCGCCCCCCTCTCGAGCTCGGCGTCGCGCGCCCTCTCGCCGACTATCAGGGGCGACCCTTTCAGGTACCGCGCGACGTGGTCGAGGTCCCGGGCGATCTCCTCGCTCACGCTGTCGATGTGGGTGACTGCCTTGATGACGAGGATCACGTTCTTCTTCCGGGCCACGATGTCGAAGCTCCGCGGCCTCATGCTGAACTTCTCCGAGACCCGGAATCCCCCCATGATGAGGACCGTCGTGATGCTCGAGAGGAGTCGTTCCTGCGACATCCCACCTACGAATGGATTTTCGCTCCCATGTATAAAAATACTCAGGTGGGTGGATGTTCCGGATCGGGATCGACGACACGGATTCCCCGGAGGGGATGTGCACGACGTACCTCTGCGCCGTGCTCGCACGGCGCCTCGCACGCGCGGGGATCCGCGTGCTCGAGACGCGCCTCGTGCGGCTGAACCCCAACGTGCGGGAAAAGACCCGGGGGAACGCCGCGGTGTGCCTCGCGTGCGAGGGGTCGCTCCGCGTCGCGTTCCACCTCGCCTGCGGGACCGTGGAAGAGCTCGCGGAGATGTCCCACGAGGGCACCCACCCCGGGGTCGCCGCGTGCGCGCAGGTCCCGCCACCGGACTTTTACCAAAAGGCCGTGAGGGGTTTCTGCACGCTCCCCGAGGCGGTCTCCCTCCTCGAGGCCTCGGGGGCCGTCTACCGTGGCTACAAGGAGGGGCGCGGCCTCATCGGTGCGACGGCAGCGCTCTGCAGCCACTTCGATGACTCCACCTACGAGCTCCTCGTCTACAGGAAGCGGTCGCGGTTCGGGACGCCGCGCTCCGTCGACCGACAGAGCCTCTTTGACGCGGACGCCGCGACGTTTCCCCACACGTGGGACACCGTCGACAGGGAGAACGATGTGGTCGTCTGCGTCCCCCACACGCCCGACCCCGTCCTCTACGGGATACGGGGGGAGCGGCCGGGGTGGCTTGCGCTCGCGAGGGAGAAGGTGATCTCCGAGGCCCCCGCCTGCGAGCAGCTCTTCGTGACGAACCAGGGCACCGACGCCCACATCGTGCCGGGCAGGATCGGGCAGCTCGAGGAGGGCCATTCCTACATTGTGGGGGGGACCGTCCACGCCCCCCCGCGCACTATCCGCGGGGGGCACGTCTGCCTCCCTCTCACCGACGGGAGGGAGGTCCTCTCCTGCATGGCCTACGAGCCGACGAAGGGATTCCGCGAGATCGTCCGCGCGCTCGCCCCCGGAGACAGGGTGAGGGCCGCGGGCAGCTACAAGGGGGGGAGCCTCAACCTCGAGAAGCTCGAGGTCGTCGCCGCGCCGCCCCTCCGTCTCCTCCGGCCGCCCCTCTGCGAGAGGTGCGGGAAGCGGATGACGAGCGCGGGCCGGGACAAGGGGTACAAGTGCCGGAAGTGCGGGGGGAGGAAGGGTGCACCGGAGGAGGTGACCGTCCCCCGCCGGGTATCGCCCGGGTGGTACGAGGTCCCGCCGTGTGCCCGCCGCCACCTCGCACGGCCCCTCTGCAGGGGCGTCCGGGAGGATTTCCTCCGCGTCGAGTGAACAGTGCTGCAACTCTTTTTTCCCGCGCGGGTGCGCGCTTGCCCCGGAGCAGAATCCCGGAAGCGCGGTGCTGCCAAAGACTATCTCCCGTCCCCGCCATACACTCCTCCAGATGGAGTGCGGGGATCCTGTCGAGCAGGTGGTGATCCGGCCCGGCATGACGGTCGGGGAACTCGTCGCCGCGATGGGCAGGGCAGGGGCGTACAACGGGGGTGCCCTCGCGCGTGCCGCCGAGATCTGCGAGGCGATGGCGAGGGACGAGAGGGTGACGCTGTTCTTCGGTCTCGCGGGGGCCATGGTCCCGGCCGGAATGGGCCGGATCGTGAGTGACCTCGTCGACTGCGGCCTCGTGGACGTGCTCGTCATGACGGGCGCAAACATCACCCACGACATCATCGAGGCCATCGGGTGCAGGCACTACCACGGGACCGCCTCGTGCGCCGACACTGCCCTCCGGGAGGCGGAGATCAACAGGATCTACGACGTCTTCCTCCCGAACGAGGCCTTTGCCCGTTTCGAGGAGTTCATGCAGGAGAGGTTTTCTTCCCTCTCCCCGGACGCCCCCCTCCCCGTCCGGCAGTTCCTCGCGGAGGTGGGGTCCAAGCTCCCCTCGGGCATCCTCTCGTCGGCGGCCCGGCGGGGCGTCCCCGTCTTCTGCCCCGCCCTCGCCGACTCCATGGTGGGCCTCCAGCACTGGCTCTCCACCCAGACGTCCCGCCCCCTCCTCGACGGATTCTCGGACATGAAGGATTTCCTCTCGATCTGCCTTGGGTGCGAGTCGGCGGGGGCGCTCCTCGTCGGGGGAGGGGTGCCGAAGAACTTCATCCTCCAGGGGATGCTGATGGCGCCGCGGGGATTCTCGTACGCGGTCCAGCTCACGGGGGACCGCCCCGACCTCGGGGGGCTCTCGGGCGCGACGCTCGACGAGGCCCGCTCGTGGGGGAAGGTCGCGCCGGACGCAAGGACCGTCACCGTCTACGGGGACGCGACGATCACGCTCCCCCTCCTCGTCGCGGCGGTACGGGAGAGGCTCGGGGTATGACTGACCTCGTGCTTGCCCTCGACGTGACCGACCCTGCCGCGGCAGTCGCGGTCGCGGAGGCCTGCGCCCCGCACATCGACGCGGTGAAGGTCGGCTATCCCCTCGTCCTCCGGTCGGGGCTCTCCATTGCCCGGGAACTCGCACCCCTCGGGCTGCCCCTCGTCGCCGACTTCAAGGTCGCCGACATCCCCCACACGAACCGGCTGATCGCCGAGGCCACGTTCTCCGCGGGATTCCACGGGATCATATGCCACGGGTTCTGCGGCGAGGACTCGGTCCTCGCGTGCGTCGAGGCCGCGCGCGACCACGGGGGGAAGTGCCTCGTCGTCGCCGAGATGAGCCACCCCGGCGCACTCGCGTTCTTCTCTGGAGACGTCCCGGAGAGGATTTCGCGCCTCGCAGTCTCCCTCGGCGCGGACGGGATCATCGCGCCCGCGACGCGGCCGGGGAGGGTGAGGGTCCTGCGGGAGATCGTCGGCAGCCTCCTCGTCTGGGCACCGGGCGCGGGGGCCCAGGGAGGGGACCCCTCGGCCGTCGCCCCGCTCGTCGACGGGCTCATCGTGGGAAGGCAGATCTACCAGTCCCCCGACCCGGCCGCCGAGGCGGCGAGGCTCCGGACCATCCTCCGCTGACCAGCGGTCCGCCCCGCGTGATTCCCCCCCCACGGGGGACGCGCCCGGGATCCCGCGGCAAACCCCGACCCCCGCAAACGTTTATGTGCGGCGGGACAACCGTCATGTATGCAATGGAGCGAGGAACAACTGAGAATTGCCCGGGCATACAGGTCCTTCCAGGAGATCCCCCCCGCCGAGCGGAGGTACAAGTGCCACACCTGCCACCTCGTCGTCGACGAAAACCCCTGCCCGGTCTGCGGGGATTCCCACCTCGAGATCATGTGCCCCCTCGACCACTGCCACTGCTCCCACGAGATCGTCTCGGGCATCGAGTACTGCCCGCTCTGCGATGCCCCCGTCTGCCCGGAGTGCGGGAGCCACGACGTCGTCCAAATCAGTAGGGTGACGGGGTACCTGCAGGAGGTTTCCGGCTGGAATGCGGGCAAGCAGCAGGAGCTGCGGGACCGCGTCCGGTACACCGTCGCGTGAAGGACACCGTTTTGCCCCGGTCCCGCGATCCCGTTCTCGCGCCCTGACTGCACGCCCGCCGGCCCATTGGTGAGGGGGGATTTCCGGTGTCCAGATCCCCCTTGGGGTATTCCTTCCCTCGGAGCGGGGGAAATTCGATTCCGGAAGATCCCCAAAGGTATTTCTGAAGCAGGCCGAATACGTATAGCCTGATCAGGATGCCAAGCTCCCCCCTCCATCCGATCCGCCGGACGGCTGCCGCGGCCGCGGTCGCGCTTTCATTGCCAAATGAAGATCCTCGCGCCGGTTCAGGGCGCTCCCCGCCATGAGGTACTACATCCGTTCCGGCACCCTCTTCCTCCGCGGGCACTTCCGCGCCGCGGGGACGGGCATTCCCGGCGGACTCTCGAATGTTTCGACCATCGTCGTGCACGGGCCGCCACGGGAGGGGGAGTGTGGTGACCTTCCCCGCGTCCTCGAGGGGGTCGTGAGGAGGGAGGGGCTCCCCCCCGCGTTCTTCGGGGTCTTCTCAGGGGAGCCTGTCTCCCGCTCCTGCATCCTCCACTACGACTCTCTCGCGGCCTTCGTGTTCCCCGGGCCGGGGACCGCGCCGGGCGGGGGTCTCACCCTCGTGATCTACTCGTCGGAGGGGCTGAGCGACGCTGCGCTCCTCTCCGCGCTGGTGACCGCGGCAGCGGCGCACGCGGCCGAGCGGTACCAGGCGGGGTGCCCCGGGGATCTCCCGCGCGACACCATCGTCGTCGCCTGCGAGGGTGACGTCGTCCATGCCGATGCCTCCCCCGCCTCCGTGCTCGGCTCGCGGATCGCAGAGGCGGTCCGCTTCGGGGCGAGGACCCTGCGGGAGGGGGGAGTGCGCGGGGGAAAGGAGAGACCGCGCTTCTTCATCTACAGCAGGTACCAGGGGGACCACTGGGCGGAGTGGGTGCCCGAGGAGTGCCCGTACTACCCCTGCCATTTCCCCGGGCAGAGGTGCGACTTCTGCTACTGCCCGTTCTATCCCTGCGGGGACGAGACCCTCGGGCAGTGGGTGACGAGCGGGACGAAGAACGGCCCCGTCTGGAGCTGCAGTGACTGTACCCTCCTCCACGAGCCCGCGATCGCCGACTACCTGATCGCGCACCCCGAGGCTTCGCTCCGGGAGCTGAAGGCAAAGAAAACGAGGGAAAGGATCTGACCTACTCTTTCCCGACACCGAGCGCCGAGAGGAGCTCGTCGAGGGGGATCCCGTGGGCCATCGCGGCCTCCCTGATCGTCTCTCCCCTCGCGATCGCGCACCCGACGCACCCCATCCCGAACTTGAACAGGATCTCTGCGGATTCCGGTTTCGCCTTCAAAAGGTCGTAGATCGTGCTGTCTGCGGTGATTCCCATGCAGTGTATATTGTGGGGCACTGGCTATTAAATATGCAACACCTGCACGTCCAGTTTCACCACCCGCCCGCATGGTTTAAATTGCCTCCGCCGCCCACCGATCACCCGGAGATGTACGAATGAATTTTTCGCAGGCCGTCGAGAGAATCTCCCAGAAAGTGGTATCCCGCGGGCACGCCGTGGAGAGAGCCGCGATAGAGTCGAGGCTCCGCCGCCTCGTGGAGGAATTCAGTGTCCCGCTCGACGAGGCGGAGAGGACTGTCACGAACGAGCTCGCACGTGAATTCTCGATCCCGGGCCTCCTGCCCGGCGGGCCGGGCGAGCCGCGGACACTCGATGCCCTCGCGCCGGGCGAGTGGGTCACCGTCGAGTGCAAGGTCGTGGCCCTCACGGCCCCGCCATCCCCCTCGGTCGCGCAGGCGGGGATCGTCGCGGACCAGACAGCGGCCGTCCGATTCGTCGCCTGGTCGCGGGCAAACGCTCCCCCCTTGAGGGAAGGGGCGTGGTACAGGATCGAGTCCGCGGTCGTGGACCAGTACAGGGGAGCCCCCAACCTCACGATCACCACCGGGACGACCGTCACCGAGATCCCGGAAAAAGGGATCATCAAGCCTGTCCTGACCCCCATCGCGTCCATCCGCCCCGGCGTCGTTTCTGTCCGCGGGAAGATGATCCAGGAGTGGGAGACGACGCACGAGCGGATCCTCCAGTCCGGCATCCTCGCGGACGAGACAGGCTCTGTCCGGTTCGTCACGTGGAAGGAGGAGGGGCGGGAGAGGCTCTCGCCCGGCGTCGTCTACACGATATTCTACGCGGTCGCCGACGAGTTCGGTGGCAGGCTCTCCCTCACCCTGAACACCGCGACCGTTGTACCCGAGGAGGGTGACATCGAGGTGAGCGTGGGGGACACCTCCTTCGAGGGCGCGCTCGTCCACATCGCGCAGGGCTCGGGGCTCATCAGGAGGTGCCCCGTGGAAGGGTGCAGCCGGGTCCTCTCCCCCACGAACTACTGCCCTGTCCACGAGATCCAGCAGAACTTCCAGTACGACCTCAGGATTAAGGGGTGGCTCGACAACGGCGAGGAGACGAAGGAGATCCTCATCCCGCGGGCCGCGACCGAGGCCCTCGTGGGGATGACGCTTGACCAGGCGCGGGAGATCGCCGAGAACACCCCGCTCGGGATGACCGAGATCTTCCTGCGGTTCCGCGACGCCCTCCTCGGCCGCTACTTCTCCTGCAGGGGGCGCGATATCGACGGGCGCCTCCTCGTCTCCTCCTGCACGCCGGTCCGGTACCGGCCGGAACGGCTGGCCGACCTCCTCAACAGGGCGGGGGGTTCCTGATGGCCCACGGGGCCGCCCCGCAATTTCCCCCGCGCAGGGAGGGGGGATTCGAGAGGGAGCCTGCCCGCAGGGTCTTTGCCGCGGAGTTGCGGGAGAGCAGGGTCCACTTCAAGGACGGGCAGGACGAGAAGAGCCCGGGATTCGTCCTCCTCCCGACAGGCGCGCGGTGCAACCGCGTCTTCATCGTCGGGACACTCACCGAGAAGAAGAAGCAGGGGGACCAGAACCTCTTCTACAGGGCGAGGGTCGTCGATCCCACGGGGACGTTCTTCGTGATGGCCGGGAGCTTCCAGCCGGAAGCCATGCAGCAGATGGCGCGCGTCGAGGTCCCCTCCTTCGTCGCCGTCGTCGGGAAACCCACGGTGTACCAGCCCCCCGACGGCGCTGCCCTCGTCTCGGTGAGGTGCGAGTCGATCACGCCGGTCGACAAGGAGACCCGGGACCAGTGGGTGCTCGACTGCGCCGCGGCGACGCTCGACCGGATCGAGAGGGGAGCCTCGACCGCGGACGGGGAGAGGGCGCGGAAGGAGTACGGGATGGACCCTGCCATCTTCAGGAGGATGGTGTACGATGCCCTCGCCCAGCTCCGGCTCTGATCCCCGCGGCAATGTTTATTATCCCCCTTCCACGGATACGATTCACTTGGTGATCGTGGGATGAAAGACGAGGAACTCCAGGAGCTGATCAAGAACATCGACTTGAAGACCCTGAAGGAAGCCGCCAAGAACGCGGGGATCAAGCCAGGCCGCTGCCCGACGAAGATCTCGATCGCGAAGATGCTCCCCGAGGAGACCCTCCGGAAGCTCGCGGGCAAGTGAGGCTCACGCGCGGGATCCCGGCCCGAGGGGGCTTGTGGGTGACCGGGATGGGTACCGGCCCCCTATGTCTCCCGAAAGACCCCTTTCTCCCGTTCTCTCCCCGCCCGCTTCCTCCCGCGCGGAGCCGGGGAAAAGAAGATTTAAGAGTGTCCCGTGCGCCCCTTCGCGCGGGTGTACGCGTCCCACGCCTCGAGGACTTCCCTCCCCTCCACGAACACGAGCCCGTTTCTCCTCGCGTACTCCCTCGCGGGCTCCTTGCCGAGCGCGAGCCCCGTCGCGTCGTCGAGCATCTCGCAGATGGTGACCGCGGGCGGGATCCCTGCCATCACGGCGAGCGCGATCGAGAGTTCCGTCTGCCCGCGCCGCCGCGAGAGGAGCCCGTCTGCCGCCCGCAGGATCGCGACGTGCCCGGGGGACCGAAAGTCAGCGAAGAAATCGGCGCCCCCGCCGTTGAGGGACTTCTTCACGTGGTACGCGATCGCGTTGATCGTGAGCGCGCGGTCCCTGTCGGTGATCCCCGTGTACGTGTCCCTGTGGTTGACCCAGAGCGAGAAGGAGGACCGGTTCTCCCGGTCGTACGGCACCTCGCCGTTGAGGCGCGCGAGGTGCGGGTCGCGCGAGAGGAGGTCTGACGCGAAGGGGAGGCCCATCGCGCGGGCCGCGTCCGGGTGGACCGCGGTGCAAATGAGGCCGCCGCCGTCCCTCCGCATCCGGGCGACGTGCGCGGGCCCGACCGCGTCGGCCCGAATCGCGAAGTCCGTCTCCCCTTCCCTCTCGTCGAAATCATAGAGCAGGATGAACTGCCCCTCCCGGAGCGCCCTCAGCGCGTCTCGGATCACTTCTCCACCTCCACTTCGATCTCGTCCCCGTCCTCTATGCCGAGTGCCTCGCGGAGACCTACCGCCGCCACGATCTCGAGGATGTCGGCCGGGTAGTGGGTCCTCCCCGGGACGACGATCGCGCAGTCCGTTCCCCTCACCCTGCAGGGGAGGCAGCGTGCAGGCCCAAAGGTCCTCTCGTCCGCGACGAACCCCTCGATGAGGATCCACTCGAGGGCGTCGAGCTTCTTGCGCACCGGGAGGGACCGCGGGTCGAGCCTCACGTTCAGGGTGCCCGGGTAGGGGACGAACCCGAGATGGCGGCGGAACTGCACCCTGTACGGCTCGAGGCTCATGTAGTACCTCCCCTCGCCGAGGCCCGTGATCACCCTGCCCCTGAGCGTGTACCCCCCGTGGTCCCCGCCGAATATCCTGCAGTACTCCTCGTACTCCCTCCTGAGGACTTCCTCTCCCGCCGGCGTGACCACGACGTCCTGTCCCTCGGGGGTGAGCGTCCTCTCGACGAGCTTCTGCCTCTCGAGCGACTGGAGCCGGCGCGACGCCGTCTGGGGACTGATCCCGAGGGCTGCACCGAGGGACTGGGACGAGACGCGCACCGGTCCCCTGCAGCCGCCCATGCGCGCGATGGCCTTGAGGCACTGGAGGTCCTCGGGGAGGATCATCATATCAGGATTGAGATGCATACTATTTATGGATATCCGGCCGCCGCGGCACGCAGCAGATTTCGTGAAATGTCGAATGTCTATTCGTTAATTATAATACCCTCCGGTTCGCATAATGAGCCATGAAATCTGACCTGCGGAATCGCCTCGCCGAGAAGATGGCGGGCGAGATCACGCTCTCGGACTCGCCGGGGAAGGCCCTGAAGAAGTGGCGGATGAGCTTCAACATCCCCCAGGCGGTCCTCTCCGAGCACCTCGACGTCTCCCCCTCCGTGATAAGCGACTACGAGAGCGGGAGGCGCAAGAGCCCGGGGACAGCGGTCGTCGGGAAGATCGTGGACACGATCCTCGCGATCGACGAGGCGAACGGCGGGAAGTACATCCGGAAGTTCGCAAAGATCCTCTACTCCGACGTGGATGACGACGTCATCTACGACATCCACGACTACCCTTCCCCCGTTCCCCTCACGCGATTCGCAGAGCTGATAGGGTGCCAGCCTGTCTGCGGGTCGCTCTCCCAGTCGATCTACGGGTACACGGTGATCAACAGCATCAACGCGATCACGCAGCTCTCCTCGAACGAGTTCAACAGGATCTATGGGTGGAGCACGGAGAGGGCACTCATCTTCACCGATGTGACGTCGGGCAAGTCGCCCATGGTCGCGATCCGTGTGACGCCATTCAAGCCCCGGGCGGTCGTCCTCCAGGGGATAGAACCCGCACTCGTCCACCCGCTCGTCCCGAAGATGGCGGAGAAAGACAGGATCACGGTCCTCTGCACGACGATGGACGCCGAGCAGATCGTGCAGAGGCTGCGGGAGGAACAATGGTAGGGATCGTCACGTACGGGGTGTACATCCCGCGTTTCCGGATAAAGGTCGAGGAGATCGCCCGCGTGTGGGGGGCGAATGCTGAGGAGATCAAGGGGGGCCTCGGGGTCCACGCGAAGTCTGTCCCCGACCTCGACGAGGACACCGCCACCATCGCGGTCGAGGCCGCGCGCAACGCCCTCCGGAGGAGGGACATCGACCCGGCTGACATAGGCGCGGTGTACGTGGGCAGCGAGTCGCACCCCTACGCCGTCAAGCCCACGGCCTGCACCGTCGGGGAGGCGATCGGCGCGACGCCCGTCATGACCGCGGCGGACTACGAGTTTGCCTGCAAGGCGGGGACCGCCGCGATCCAGACGTGCATGGGCCTCGTCGCGAGCGGGATGATAAAATACGGGTTCGCGATCGGCGCGGACGTCGCGCAGGGCGCACCGAGCGACGCCCTCGAGTACACCGCCGCGGCGGGGGGTGCCGCGTTCCTGATTGGGGCCGGCGACCCGGTCGCAGTCATCCACGAGACGTGCTCCTTCACCACCGACACGCCCGATTTCTGGCGGAGGGAGGGGCAGGACTACCCGCGGCACGGCGGGAGGTTCACGGGGGAACCCGGGTACTTCCGGCACATCGAGGGTGCGAGCAGGCTCCTCATGGAGAAGACGGGCAAGGGACCGGGGGACTACACGTACGCGGTCTTCCACCAGCCGAACGCGAAGTTCCCCCAGAGGATCGCAAAGACGCTCGGATTCTCGCAGGACCAGATCCGGCCCGGCCTCGTCGTCCCCGAACTCGGCAACACCTACAGCGGGTCATCGATGATCGGGCTTGCCGCGACCCTCGACGAGGCGAGGCCCGGCGACACCATATTCGTCGCGTCGTTCGGGTCTGGCGCGGGCAGCGACGCGTTCGACATCGAGGTGACCGACGCGATAGAGTCGGACGCCTTCAGGAGGGGGGCGGCGCCATCGGTCCGCGCGCTCCTCGCAAACCCCGTGTACCTCGACTACGCGCTGTACGCGCGGCACAAGGGAAAGATCGTGATGCAGAAATGAGGGAGGTTGCAGTCATCGGGATAGGGTGCACGCCCTTCGGCGAGAAGTGGGGGTCGTCGTTCCGGGACCTCTTCGTGCAGGCAGGCACCCTCGCGCTCGAGGACGCGGGGATCTCCGGCGAGGAGATCGGCGCGATGTACGTCGGGAACATGAGCGCGGGCAGGTTCATCGAGCAGGAGCACATCGGGGCGCTTATCGCGGACTATTCCGGACTCGCGACGGCCCACATCCCCTCCACGAGGGTCGAGGCGGCGTGCGCCTCCGGCGGGCTCGCGTTCCGCCAGGCAGTCATCGCGGTCGCGTCGGGGATCGAGGACATCGTCGTCGCGGCGGGTGTGGAGAAGATGACGGACGTCGGGACGGGGGCGAGCGTGGATGCACTCGCGGGGGCCGCCGACAGGGAGTGGGAGGGATTCGTGGGAGCGACGTTCCCCGGCCTCTACGCGATGATCGCACACGACTACATGCACAAGTACCCCCTCACGAGGGAAGAGCTCGCGATGGTCGCCGTGAAGAACCACTACAACGGGGCGAGGAACCCGATCGCGCAGTTCTCGCAGGAGATCACGGTCGAGACGGTCCTCTCCTCCCCGCTCGTCGCGGACCCGCTCCGCCTCTTTGACTGCTCGCCGATCACGGACGGGGCCGCGGCGGTCGTGCTCGCACCGCTCGATCGCGCGCGGGAGTACACCGATACCCCCGTCCGCGTCCTCGCGAGTGCCCAGGCGAGCGACACGATCTCGCTCCACGACCGGCGCGACCTCAGCACGCTCGACGCGACGGTCGTCGCGGGGAAGAGAGCGTTCCAGATGGCGGGACTCACGCCTGCCGACATCGACCTCGTCGAGGTCCACGACTGCTTCACCATCGCGGAGATCCTCGCCATCGAGGATCTCGGGTTCTGCAGGAAGGGAGAGGCCGGGAGGCTCACGCGGGAGGGGATGACCGCGCTTGACGGAGACCTGCCGGTGAACACGTCCGGAGGTCTGAAAGCGTGCGGCCACCCCGTCGGTGCGACGGGCATCAAGCAGGTCTGGGAGGTCGTCCAGCAGCTCCGCGGCGAGGCCGGGAAGCGCCAGGTGGACGGGGCCGAGGTCGGGATGACGCACAACGTCGGGGGGACGGGCGCGACGGTCGCCGTCCACATCCTGGGGGTGTGAGGAGTGTCGTCGGTCGCACGGTTCTGGAGGAAGATCCCGCAGAGGTACAACCTCGTGGGGACACGGTGCGAGAACTGCGGGCGTTACTACTACCCGCCGCGGACGCTCTGCCCCCAGTGCCGGAGGGCGGGCAGGATCCGCGAGCACAGGTTCTCGGGGAAGGGGACGGTCGTCACCTACACGGTGATCCGCACGGCGAGCGAGCAGTTCGAGCAGATGACGCCGTACGTGCTCGCGATCGTCCAGCTCGACGAGGGGCCGCGCCTGACGGCGCAGCTCGTCTGCAGGCCCGAGGAGGCGCGGATCGGGATGCGTGTCCGGCCCGTCTTCCGCAGGATATCCGCAGACGGGGAGTCGGGCGCCATCCACTACGGGACGAAATTCGCGCCGGACACCGAGTGACGGGGAGAGGGAGTGCGCGGGAGACCCTTCTCCTCTCCTCTCACTTGTGGTAAATCCCCCACGGACTCGTGGGAGAGGGGGGAAAGGGCAGATGACCCCTGTTCCGGGCTACTTCTCCCACGCGCTCATTCCCCCGTAACCATGCATGCCAGTGGCCCTCCCTTCTATCTCCCGTCTTCCAGGCACAGGGGGGAATTTCTTTATATTCTCCCCATTCTACATCCCTCTGATGATGCCCTCTCGTGCCTGTGCCGTGCTCCTTGTCGTTCTCCTCCTCGGCGGGGTGATGACCACTGCCGACGACTGCGGGTGCGGCGGCGTCTCCGACGGACCGGACACCCCGGATCAGGGGAGCGATACCCCCGACGGGGGTGATTCCGGGGGGAACACTCCGGGAGGGGCAGGACCGGATACGGGAGGCACCGACAGCTCTTCAGCGTCGTCAACCGGCGCCTCGGGGACCCCCGCAGAATCCCTCCTCCGGGAGGCAAGGAGCCTCTTCCAGCAGGGCAGGTACACCGAGTCGCTCGCCGCGTACGAGCGGACGGTCGCCGCGGACCCCGGGTCGTTTTCGGCGTGGATGGGCAAGGGGAGCGCGGAGACTGCCCTCGGGCTGCACGAGAGCGCGCTCTCCTCCTTCGCGCAGGCCGCGCGGGTAAAGCCGGCCGACCCGGACCCGTGGGTCCGGAGGGGTGAGGTGCTGCTCGCGACCGGTGACTATGCCGCCGCGGCCGCCTCTTTCGACCGCGCGCTCCTCATCCAGCCGGGGTACGCGCCGGCGCTGGACGGGAAGGCGCGGGCTGAAGGGTTCGCCGAGAACCGTACTTCCCCGTCTCCCGCGGCAGAACCGGCGCCGGTGGAGACCGCCACACCCGCGGGGCCGCAGTCTCCCCCCACGCTGCCCCCGACACCCGCGGAGACCCCCGCGCCCCCGAGGGAGGGCCCGCTCGCGGCCGCTGCACTCGCGGTATTCGCGGCCGCCGTGCTCGCCCGCCGGCAGGGGAGGTGAGGCCCTTTTCGCCACCGGTCCCCACCCCGCGCGGGGGGCTTGCGCAGACCAGGAGTTGCAGACCGCCAGGAGTTTAAGAGAGGTTGTTTTGCATGCGCCTCAAGAACCGATTCGCTCTCGGACCGGCGCGGAAATTCCCTCAAACACACCCCGGTCAGTACCCCGCCGTTCTGCGATACTTTTCTATCTCGTCCCGGAACTCTCCGAAGTCCCCGAAGTCCTCGACGAGGAGGCACTACGCTGTCCGGTCATCTGTCGCCCCGTACCTGTGGACCAGCCTATTGCGGGATGCCTCCATCCCCCACATTCTCCGGGCCATCCCGGGCGACATGACGGGGGATTCCCCGGGGTGATCGATGACGTCCCCGTCGCGGCAGGGACACCGATGTTTCGGGCATATCATCCCCACAGGGGTGAGGGGATTTGCAGGAATCCTCCGAACCCACCCCATTCCCTCTTCTGAACCAAACCGGCTCGACGAGTCCCGGGGAGACGCGCAGGATCGTCGCCTCATGGACAGGTATCCGCTTCATGACCCGGGCTCCATGATTAAAAATTCTTCACTCTCCTCCTCCCTCCCACGGTCCACAAGGGGATCGGCACAGCCGCGATCCTACTAAAGAGGATTGGCACCTGCCACGGCCTCGCGGTCTCTTGGCTGTTTCCATATCCGCTATTCACCACAGCCGCTGCAGCGTGATGTGAAGAAATGCTCCCTCCCGAAGTGTAGCACAGCGATCGTGGAGAGGGGCACAGCGAAAGGCGCAATTATGAACGCAGGGATCCGCGGGTCGGGGAATAATACTCCATGAAAACATGGAGCGGGAAGTCGATTATTCAGGCGAAAGACCGCGCCGGCAAAGACGCGCGCCGTGATCCCGGAAAGGGAATCCCCCAAGAAAGGAGTCACAATCCCCATGTTTGCACTGTCCTTTCAGGCAGGGTGATGGAAGAGTGCGCGTGCATACCCTTTGGAGATACCCGGAACGGAATGGAGAGATTCATATGCTGCGCAGGGATGGATCAAGTGCTACCAGTCTCTCCTTCAAATCGGGCAGGTCTTTCACAACGATATTCCACACTTCCTCAAGATCCACACCCATATAGCGATGAATCAGCAGATCACGGAGCCCTGCGATTCTTCTCCATGGTATTTCCGGATGCGCATCCTTCAGCCGGGGGGAGATATTCTTCACTGCCTCGCCAATCACCTCGAGATTTCTCACCACCGCGTCCTGGACCATGGGTGACGAGGAGAACACCTCGCGACCTCCGCGGGTGTACTCTTCAACTCTCCTGATCCTCTCCAGGATGTGGATCAGATACAGCCGATCGTCTTTCACAGCGCCCTCGCTTCTCCTTTCACCTTCTCCCTGATGTACCAGTGCAGCGATCCCTCGGTCACCACGTCCACGTGACAACCGAGCAATTCTTCGAGGTCCTGAACAAGTGCCACGTGGTCCAACAGGCTCCTGCCAGGTTCGAATTCGACGAGGAGGTCGATATCACTCCCCCCCCTGTCCTCTCCCCGCCCGGCAGACCCAAACAACCGCACGTTCCTTGCGCCATGGAGTGCCGCGAGCTTTAATATGTCATCACGTTTCTTTCTGACCAGTTCCTGGAGGCCTGGCACTGTTCACCACCTCCGAGGGTAACGCGGTGAATAATTATCACTAGTTCCATCCATTTTCCCCATCATAAACCTGTATGATAATCCACCTGATTCACACTCCCCATGGAATTCACGCGCTCAGTATAAAATACGGGCCGGAAACTTCCAAATCAAAAAAATACACAAGAGTGTATCCGAAAAAATTGGTCATCCCTGGGAGTGGATACACATTTTCCGAGGGAATCCTCGCTCCCGGGATCCCCGCGCGGGACCCGGAGGGGAGGACGAACCGAGCAACTGTGAAACCCCGGGACCCCCGATAGCCCCGCGATTCTCTCGTCCTTCCACATTCCGGTTCCCGTCCTCGTCCCCGCCCTCGTCCTCCTGTGGACCGAAATGCCGTTTATTCCATTCCATTTCCGATTCTGCACCCAGGGACATGGTCAGGCCCGGCACTGCGCGGGGGGCCTGTTCCCGCGCCCGTCCCCCTGATTGCGGGAGAGATCGCACGTCTTTCCACAGCCATGGCGCACTCCTCTCCCCGCCAGCCTGCAAAGTCCGGGGTTCCCATTCGCCCGCCTCCGGGGAGGGATGCGCAGGATGTACCGGTGACCGCGATCCGGGGAGACCACACTGTCACCGCGATCCCCCGCTCCCCCGGGCCCGTGTCCTCCCCTGCCCGGAATCCCCGGCGTCGCCGGGAGACCAGGCATTACATGAGTTCTGAGGGCCGTCAATCCTCTTTTCCCGCCCCAGTGATTCATCCCTCCCGTTACACACCTGGATCTCCCGATCGGAAACGCTATTTTTCCGTTTTCACCGAGGGATTGGGCGAAAGGTTTTTATTTGTTGGCTTTGATACATCACCACAGAATACCGGATGTACTCGGGCGGATCGGAAATCCGGGTACCCCGATCGCCTCGATCGCGGAATTCCGCCCCCGGGGACGAGATAATGCAGCCAGACGCGAAAAAGGCAGACACGCCCCACGATCCCGACATTCGTATCGAAGAGGACCCTGTTTCCTCGCTCCTCGCCCACTATTCAATGTTCGAAGAGACCCTCGGCATGAATACCGCGAGGGGCGTCGTCGTTCCCTCCCGCGTGCCCCGACCCGGGCCGATGCGTCGTCTCCCTCTCCACAGGGACTCCCAAGTGGCTCCCTCACACGACGAGACCGGGTCGTCTGGTCTCCCTCACCCCGGGAGGCATTTCCCCCCCCTCGTCGCCGTCATCCCCGCCTACAACGAGGAGCTCACGATCGGGACGGTGGTCCTCGCGGCCCGCCCGCACGTCGACCGCGTGATCGTCGTGGACGACGGGTCGACGGACAGAACGGCACGGATTGCGGAACTCGCGGGGGCCGAGGTCATCAGGAACCCCACCAACCTCGGCAAGGCGCAGGCCCTCATGGCGGGTTTCTCCCGAGCACTCGCGTACTCCCCTTCGGCCGTCGTGATGCTCGACGCCGACGGCCAGCACGACCCCGCCGAGATCCCCTCGCTCGCAAAACCCGTCCTCTCCGGGCGCGCGGACATGGTCATCGGGTCGCGGTTCCTCTCGGGGAACAACAGGATCCCGAAGTACCGCGTCCTCGGGCAGAAGGCGCTCGACATTGCCACGTGGGCGAGGAGCGGGATCCGCTGCACGGATTCCCAGTCGGGGTTCCGCGTCCTCGGGCCGAGGGCGCTTGCCAACCTCGACTTCCACTCCGAGGGCTACAACATCGAGTCCGACATGCTCGCCCACTTCGCGGAGAGGGGGCTCTCCATCGAGGAGGTGCCCATCGGCGTGAACTACTCCGTCGCGAACGGCCACAAGAAGCACGCGCTCGCCCACGGCCTCGACGTGCTCAGTCACATCATCGGGGTCGTCGGGTACCGGAGACCCCTCCTCTTTTTTGGGATCCCAGGAGCTGTTCTCACCCTGCTTGGTGCCGGGCTCTCGGTCTATACCGTCACGGAGCTTTACGCGGGGGGCGTATTCCACTCTGTCCTGTTCATCGGGGGGATCACGTGCCTGATCCTCGGGCTGATGCTGGTGACGACGGGTCTCATCCTGAACAGCCTCGTGCAGGTCGTGAGGGTGGGGAGGGCGTGACGGATATACAAAAATGAGCACCCGCGTCTTTCCATGAACTTTGCTTTTTTTCTCAATACGCCGGCCCAATGCCAGCACTCCGAGAGTATTCGTAGGTGGTATCATGATGCTCCTCCCGGAACTCATGATTAGTATATCTGCCTTCATCACGAACTCGCTCGCCTTCGCCGTGAGAACACAGTTGAAAAAACAATGATTCAGATACTATTCAAAGCATGATCGCGATCGTCCTCGGCACCAGGCCTGAGATCATCAAGATGTCCCCCGTGATCCGCGAGTGCGAACGCAGGGGCATCGATTACTTCATCCTCCATACCGGGCAGCATTACTCCTACGAGATGGACCGGATTTTCTTTGAGGAGCTCGAATTGCCGGAGGCAAAATTCAACCTCGACGTCGGTTCAGGTTCGCATGCAGAGCAGACGGCGAAGATCATGACATGCGTTGAAGAGGCACTCCAAAAAGAACAACCAGATGTTGTACTCGTCCAGGGAGATACCAACACCGTCATGGGTGCTGCACTCGCGGCCGTGAAACTCCACATACATGTTGGCCATGTCGAGGCGGGACTTAGATCCTTCAATCGCACGATGCCAGAGGAGATCAACCGGATCGTTGCCGATCACGTCTCCAATCTCCTTTTCGCCCCCACAAAAAGAGCCGAACAGAACCTCTTACATGAAGGCATATCCGGCGAGAAGATACATATCACAGGGAATACCATCGTCGATGCCGTTCACCAGAACCTCGCAATATCGGAGCATAAGGTAAATCCTTTGGCGCAATTTGGTTTGAAAAAGAAAGAATACTTCCTTGTCACCGCACACAGGGCGGAAAATGTCGACGAGAGAAACAAACTCGCAGGCATTATGGATGGGCTCTCCCTGATACGCGAGGCGTACAACATACCCATCATCTATCCTGTCCACCCCCGCACCAGAAAGATGCTCTTAAATTACGGGATATCTCCTGATGGCATCACCATGATCGAACCTCTCGGCTATCTCGAATTCCTCCAGCTGGCGAAACATGCAAAATTAATACTGACCGACTCGGGAGGGGTGCAGGAGGAGGCCTGTATCCTCGGCGTCCCCTGCGTTACCCTGCGTGAGAACACCGAAAGGCAGGAGACCCTCGAGGTGGGGAGCAATATGCTTGTCGGGACTGATCCTTACATGATTCAAGGCGGAGTCGCAAGGATGCTCGAAATCAAAGGTGACTGGAAGAACCCATTCGGGGACGGAAAGGCGGGTGAGAGAATCATCGAGATCATTCGAAATGGTCCGTTTTCCTAGGGAAAAGGAGTCGATTTTAATGATCACTAAAAAAGTGCTAGTTACTGGTGGCGCAGGATTCATCGGAACGAATCTGATCAAAGAACTCGAATCGAGGGGGCACGAGGTAATCGCCTGCGATATTTTCCATACACACAGGGAGAATTACATCCGGGCAGATGTCAGGAACTACCGTCAGCTGGAGCGGATCTTTGAATCCCACAGCTTCGATTATGTGTATCACCTAGCTGCCGAGTACGGCAGATGGAACGGTGAGGATTACTACGAGAATCTCTGGCAGACGAATGTCATCGGCACGAAACACATGCTCCGTTTGCAGGAGAAACACAAATTCCGTATGATCTTCTTTTCCAGCGCGGAGGTATACGGTGACTACGACGGCATCATGACAGAGGATGTCATGGAGAAGAACGCCATCCGCGACACCTATCAGATGAATGACTACGCGATCACAAAATGGGCGGGTGAGCTGATGTGCATGAACTCGTCCAAGATGTTCGGCACAGAGACGGTCAGGGTCAGACCTGTCAATTGTTATGGGCCGCACGAGCACTACAATCCTTACAGGGGATTCATACCGAAATTCATCTACCATGCACTTTTCAACAAACCCTATACGGTGTACAGGGGCCACAGGCGCATCATCGATTACGTGGAGGACTCCTGCCGGACATGGGCGAATATCCTCGACAATTTCATCCCGGGAGAGGTCTATAACGTGGCAGGGAGGCCAGAATGGGAGAGGGACATCAAGGAATATTCGGATCTCGTGCTTTCTGCAGTTGGCCGTGACGATTCATTGGTCACTTATCAAGATGCTGAACCATTTACCACAAAGGTGAAGACCATCGATTGTTCAAAGGCGATACGTGATTTAAAGCATGATCCAAAGGTTCCCCCGGAAGAAGGCATCCGGAGAACCGTCGAATGGATGAAGAGACATTACGGGATGGATGATTGATGAATCCAGAATACGAAGAATACGAGGGCAGCACTATACTTGTCACAGGGGGAGCTGGTGCGATCGGCGGAAATCTCTGTCGAAGATTGTCCGAATTGAATGCGAGGAAAGTCATCATACTCGACAACCTCACCTCTTCCTACGAGTGGAATATTCCGAGAGCGCCGAACATCATTTTTATCAAGGGAGACATTCTCGACGAAGAATCTCTGAAGCGCGTCTTCAAGGAGAGACCCCAATACGTCTTCCATCTCGCGGCGCATTTCGCAAATCAGAATTCGGTCGACAACCCCGAGACGGATCTGATGGTGAATGGTCTGGGAATTCTGAAAGTACTTCAGTACTCCCAGCTTGTAGGTGTGAAGCGGTTCGTCTATTCCTCCTCCGGCTGTGGTGTCTACGGTCTGGACTCGAAGATGCCGTTTGAAGAGCACGATGTCTCCATACGCCTTCACACGCCCTATCAGGTCACGAAACTGCTCGGCGAACTTTACACCAATTACTTCTACAACCTCTACCACCTGCCGATCGTGAATGCACGGTTCTTCAACTCCTATGGTCCAGGGGAGGTGCCCGGGAAGTACCGCAATGTCATACCCAATTTCTTCTACTGGGCGATGAGAGGGGAGCCTCTTCCCATCACAGGCGATGGAACAGAGACGAGAGACTGGACCTACGTGGGCGATATCGTCGAAGGGCTGCTCGCAATGGGAGTGAGAGAAGAAGCGGTGGGCGAGGCGATCAATCTGGGTTCAGGGACAGAGCACCGGGTCATCGATATGGCAAATATCATCCTGAAGCTCACCGGCAGCGAAGCGGGCATTGTCTACAAAGAGAGGCGCGACTGGGACAAAAAAACGCATCTCCTCTCCTGCATCGCGAAGGGACAACGATTGATCGGATACCAGCCAAAAATGAAATTCGAGGATGGTCTGAAGGAGACATACGACTGGTTCGTGAAGAACTGGGAGAATATCGAGAAGAGCGCGGAATTCTGAATATAGTATGAAGATTCTCGTCGTTCAGGAATCGAATTGGATCGCGAAAGGCCCTCACCAGAGCCATCACCTGATGGAACGCCTTGTACAGAGAGGTCATGAGGTTCGCGTGATAGATTTCGATATCCTGTGGCGCAGAAATAACGACAGGCATCTCATCTCCGAGCGCAAGGAGATGACAGCAACTCCGAAGGTCATTCCCGGTGCAGAGATCAGGGTTATAAGGCCGGGGATCATCCAGTTGCCTGTTCTCGAATATCTGTCCCTACTCTACACGCACAGAAAGGAGATCATCCGTCAGATCGAGGAATTCAGGCCCGATGTCGTCGTGGGATTCGGTATCCTCAATGCCTGTCTCGCAATCAGGCAATGCAGAAAGTATCACATACCTTTCGTTTACTATATCATCGACGAACTGTTCCGTCTGGTTCCCCAGAAATGGCTTCAGAGTTTTGCGAAATATGTGGAACAGATGAACTACAGGGATTCGGATCTCGTTCTCTCCATCAACGAGGCCCTCAGGGAATACACCGTCGTTATGGGAGCCGCTCCCGAGAAGACATGTGTCATCCGTGCAGGCATAGATCTCAATTGGTTCAGCAAGGCAGATCGAGAAAAGAAAAGAAAAGAACTCGGCATCGCTCCAGATGACATCGTTCTCTTCTTCATGGGATGGTTGTACGAATTCTCCGGCCTGAAGGAAGTCGCACAAGCAATGATGCAGAACCATGACGAGAGTTATCACCTCAAACTTCTCATAGTGGGAGAAGGTGAACTGAAAGAGGAATTACTGAGGTTGAAGAATTCTGCAAATATCTCCGAAAAGATCATACTCGTCGGATGGCAACCCTACACGCAGATACCAGATTTCCTCTCTGCAGCTGACATCTGTATCCTTCCAGCGCGTAATAACGAGATCATGCGAAATATCGTTCCCATCAAGATGTATGAATACATGGCAGCAGGGAGACCGGTGATTGCCACGAAATTACCGGGGATCATGAAGGAATTTGGGGAGGGGAATGGGGTTCTCTACGTCAGAAATGCGGAAGATATAATTCAAAAGGCAGTTGCGATATCAAAAGAGGGGGGATTAATGCGCCTGGGTTCGGCAGCCAGAAAACATGTTTCACAGAACGAATGGAATGTTATTACTTACGAGTTTGAAAAAACACTCATGGGAGCGATCCATGCAAACTGAATATCGGGCATTCATCACAAAAACATCTGAAATACGAAAAGATATCGAAGATGCACTGGCATTTATACAATGGAAAAACATCATTAAAAACGATGATATCGTATTTGTCAAACCCAATTTCACCTTCCCTTTTTACAAGGAAGGGATTACAACAAATCCCGAACTTCTCCGCCATCTTCTTGGTTTATTGAAGGACCATGCAGCCAGGGTGATTGTCGGGGAATCGGACGGGGGGAACCATTCATTTTCTGCGGATCAGGCCTTTGAAGGCCATAATATGCCGGAAATCTGCAAGGAGACTGGTGCCGAACTCGTCAATCTTTCCAGACATCCTTCGAGATTCATCGAAGATACCATCCAGGGAAAGAAGGTCAAAGTACAGGTACCAAATCTTATCGTCGATAGCATAGATTCCTTCATTTCTGTCCCTGTTCTCAAAGTGCATGCGATGACAACAGTCACTTTGAGTATGAAGAATCTGTGGGGATGTTACCCCGATACGATGCGCTGTCTCCATCACAAGCACCTGAGTAGAAAACTGACCTTATTGACCAAGATTCTTCAACCTAAAATCGCTCTTATAGATGGTTTGTATTCTCTCGATGGACATGGCCCCATGTATGGTGATGCGAAAAAAACAGATCTTCTCATTGTTGCAAATAATCCCGTAATAGCAGATACACTTGGTTCAGAGATCATGGGATTCCCCGTTGCGAATATTGAACATATTATGATTGCGGAAAAAGAGGGTCTGGGAACTACGAATCTCAACAATGTTCAATTAAACGATGATTGGAAAAAATATTCTATGCAATTTTCTGTTCGGAGAACTATTGTCGATAATCTTTCCTGGCTTCTCTTCAATAGTGAAATCATGGCAAAGCTGGTGATGGATTCTCCATTGAAACCAGTCATTTATGGAGTAGGGTCATTATTGAGAAATGAGGATGAACAAAGTATAAATAAAATATTAAAACAAAAAAAATGAAATATATTATTAAGGTGTTTTCATGAAGATTATTATTACTATCAATACTCCTGCCCAATTACATTTTTTAAAAAATCTTATTCTTATTTTAAATAAACATGGATCTGATATCTCTTTATTATTAAGAGATTATGGAGAAACATTAATACTTGCCGATGAAATGAATTTAAAATACCAAACTTTTTTAATCAATAAAAGAACAAAAATTCAAAAATTGTTTTCATATTCAGAAGGAATGTATAATTTATTGAGATTTTACAAAAAAATTCACCCAGATTTAATTATTGGCTCATTATTTTATAATGCTATTCCTGCACGCATAATAAGAAAACCGTTAGTTACATTTTTAGATTCGACACGATTAGATAAATTTTCATTTTTTATTAATTTTGGAATTTTAATTCATTTTGCTGATACTATTGTTACTCCAAATACAATTGAATGTTTTTTAGGGCAAAATCACATAGAATTAAATAGTTATAAAGAATTTGCATATCTTCATCCAAACTATTATAAGCCAGATAAAAAGATAAAAGAACTCTTAAATCTTGATAATAATGAAGAATATATTCTGCTCCGCTTCAACGCATTTGACGCCGTCCACGATCTCAGGATCGCTGGCTTTTCTGACGAGGACAAGATCCGCCTTGTCCACGAACTCGAAAAGTACGCGCGGGTATACATATCATCCGAGGCCGGAGTCCCGGAACAAATAAAAGACAGAGTTTTGAAAATCCCGAAGAGCAGGATTCATGATGTGATTTATCATGCGAAATTACTCGTCGCAGACACGGGAACCATGGTAACTGAAGCCGCATGCCTGGGAACTCCTGCGATTATGTTTCATCCTAAAGTAAAAAAAATGGGAAATTTTATAGAACTTGAAAGAAAATATGAATTAATATTTGGATATGAAAGAGATTCAAATTTAGTATTTGAGAAAGCGATTGACCTCCTCCAGCGACCCAACCTGAAGCAGGAATGGCAGCAGAAGAGGGAGAAGCTGCTGAAGGATAAAATTGACATCACAGCGTTCATGGTATGGTTCGTCGAGAACTACCCGGAGAGCTTCAGGATGATGAAGGAGAATCCGGGGATACAGGAGAGATTTAAATTTAAAAATATATATTAATTAATAATTACATGAAAAACATGAAATTATTGATCATTTCTCCCCATTATAAATATTTTATAAAAGGCCAAGTAGATGTTCTTTCTCCTTATTTTTCACAAATAAATGTTGCAATAAGATACAATCCATTAACAGAATTATCACAATTTATTCCATTCAAAGGAAAATCACAATATTTTAAAAAATATTCCAAAAAAAATCTTATAGATGATACCAATTTAGCAGATAATATAAAAATTCAATTATTACCAATGATATATTTTGTTCCAGATGGAACTAATAAAAGGATTGGCGATAAACTCTATAAAAATTTGGTGAAATGGATTGAAAAAGAAGAATCAGATTTTGATTTGATTCATGCACATTTCACATGGCCATGTGGATATGCTGCAGCGCATTTAAATAAAAAATTAAAAATTCCAACCATTATCACCGCTCATGGTTACGATATTTATTCTCTTCCATTTCGAGACGATGAATGGAGAGATAAAATTGAATTTACTTTGAATAATGCGGACCATATTATAACCGTTAGTAATCATAACGTCGATTTTATTAAAAAATTAAATATATTTAAGCCAGTAACGGTAATTCCTAATGGATATGATGAAGAATTATTTTCCTTTAAAAATCGAGAAGAGATTAAAATAGCTCTCAATCTTCCAGAAAATAAAGTAATTATTTTATCAATAGGCAATTTGGAAGAGATTAAGGGGCATAAATATCTTATTGAAGCAATAAATATAGTTAAAAAAATAAAAAAAGACATATTATGCATTATCATTGGAGCAGGTAAATTACAACGATCAGTGATTCAACAGATTCGTTCCCTTGAGTTGGAAAATAATATAATATTGATGAGTCCCAAACCCCACCAAGAAATCCCCCTCTGGATGAACGCCGCCGACCTCTTCGTCCTCCCCAGCCTGAGCGAGGGCAACCCGACGGTGATGTTCGAGGCCCTCGGCTGTGGCCTGCCCTTCGTGGGCACCCGCGTGGGGGGCGTGCCGGAGATCATCACTTCCGAAGATTACGGCCTGCTCGTCGAGCCTGGTAACGCTGAAGACCTTGCTGAAAAGATATTGATCGCCCTCGACAAGGAATGGGACAGGGAGAAGATCAGGAAATACGCGGAGCAGTTCACGTGGGAGAACATTGCGAAGCAGATCGTGGAGGTATATAAGCAGGTATTGAGATGAATCGATGATGAAAGTTGCTATCATCACCAATTACTGAAAGAACATTGATGGAGGAGGCGTTAAGAACTATGTCATAAATCTCGTTGAAGCATTGAGAGAGAATAATATAGATGTGAGATACTATTTCGTGAAGAAGAGGACTTTAAACAATAAAAGCGCCTATAATAAAATATGCAATGTAGTTCACGTAGCGAAAATCAAGAGGCAGATAATCAATATTTATTAAGATGAAACTATAATTCGACTAAAAATGGAATCAATTAATTATGATAATAAAATCGAAAAAATAATTTTAATATTCTTTTCAAATTTATTGACTATCGCAATAATTTTAGCATTCCTCTTTCCTGCAAAAAATTACGAGATTTCTATCTATGAGAATCTTCCCTTTTTTTCCTTATTTATTTTTATTATTGTTCCAATATTAATTACAATTATTTTGATATATTTAATTTTCAATAAAAATATTCCATTTATACTATTTTGCAGTTTTCTCTTCTTATTGGTTTTAAATCGTTTGATTGTACAATGGTTACCATTTATTCGAGGATATTATACTATTACAGGTGATCATATCTCTCAAATCGGTATTTGTAAAGATATTATTCAATATGGATTTTTTGGCAAAGATAATTTTTATCCTATTACCCATATTTTATTGAGCATCACTAATTTAATTTCGGATATATCAATAATAGACCTTGGAAACTATTCAACGGGCATAATATCAGGATTATTTTTATTGTGGATTTACATCTTATCGAAAAAAATTACAAATGACAAAAAAATTCAATATTTATGCTTGATTTTTGCATCAATAACATTTTTCAGTAGATATGAATTATATTTAATGCCTAATGGATGGAGTATATTTTTTATTCCATATATTTTATATTTATTTTATATATATTTTATAGAAAAACAAAAAAATTTCAAAATTCCCTTTTTATTATCCTTACTGATTATTCCATATTTTCATCCCCTTACGGCATTATATTTAATTATTTTATTTATTTTAATCGGAATAATCCTCATTTTAATTGATTATATTTTAAACAAATATGATTTTTCAATAATATTAAATGATTTTCCAAAAACACCAATTATTGTTCTTTCAATATCTTTTTTTTCATGGATTTTATCATTTAATGTTTTTTATGATAATATCCGCAGTTTTATCAATGCATTATCGGGTGGAGATATTCCTACTTTTTTTGACAGAGTGAATATAGGTATATCAAAACTGAATTTAGATATTTTCGATTTTATTTTGTTTTTAATAAGAGAAGTTGGCCAAACATTCATTTATATTATCCTATCATTAATTTCATTTTGTATTTTAATTAAATCAAAAGATTATTTTAAATCATATAAATTTTTATTTATTCTTTTTATTATTAGTGGATTTACAATTTTTCTATATTTTTCTACGGTATTCAATTTATTACCTGGATTATCTACAATTGCGGGACAGAGATTAATTGCATATATGTCAATATTCATGCCAATATTTGTTGGATATGGATTTTTAAATATTAGCAATAATATTTTTGATAAATTTATCAAAATTGGATTTATAATTTTAATTTTAAGTAGTTCAATATTAAGTATCCTTTCATTTCATCCATCGCCTCATGTTCTGACTCCAGGAGCTCATGTAACAAAAAAAGAAATTGATACAGCTGAATGGATTTTTATTAAAAAAGATAATAATGTATCAATTTTCTCCATCTTATATCCAATTAAACGGCTATCACATATTATTTTCGGATACGAGACTGGAAAAAAATTAAATCCTGATTTTCATCAAATACCTGATCATTTTAACTTATCAGAATTAAAGACGGACTTGTATTTTTCCCAATCCAAAGGATATTTATTAATCAGTTCTATCGATTATCAAACATATACAACTGTTTGGGCACCAGTAAATCGTTTTAAAAAAGAGGATTTTGCAAAGTTATATTTAAATCCATTAATAAATAAAATTTATTTTAATGGAGAAAGCAATATGGTTTATTTAATGAGATATGGAAAAACAAATATCATTGATTAGGATAGTTTTTGCGTTTTATCCATTAAAAGGAGGGTCAATTACCCATGTCATTGAAGAATCTAAACATACCAATCAATATCTTAAAAAACAAATTATTATCGCTCCCAATTTTGGTGATCATTGCAAAAATTTTGATAAAGCATTTCAAATACCCATTTATAGAATCAATTATCCAAAATTTACTATTCTTCAAATGTTAAAATTTCCTGTAGTACCTTTAATTTTATTTGGGTATGCATTAAATATTTTAAAATTTTTAAAAATAAATGAAAAAGTTAATACTATATTAATTGTGCATGGAACTTTATTAGGTGCAATAATTGTTATTTTAATAAAATTATTTAATATCAATATGCCAATCATAATAATACAAGATAGTGGAAATATTTTTAATATTTCAAAAAGAAGTGCACTCGCAGGTCATTTAGCATTTTTATTTTTTAAATTTAAAAAACCTGATTGTTTAATTATTATTGATGATGGAAATAAAACATCTGAATATGTGAAAAAATGTATAAATAATAAAATAAATTATTCAGTTTTAAACCATGCTATTGATACAACATTTTTCTCTCCAAAATTAAAAAATAAGGATAATGAAAAATTCATTATTTTATCAACTCAAAGATTAGATAAATTCAAAAGAGTTGATTTGGGAATTTTAGCCTTCAAAAAATTTGTTGAATTGGAGAAATATCCAACAAATGTAAAATTAATTATTGTCGGTGATGGTACCGAAAAGAAAATGCTTGAAAAAATGGTAATTGATAATAATTTACAAAATTTGGTAGAATTCCATGGCTCTAAAACAATAAATGAAATGGTGGATTATTTAAATAATGCTGATATAGTAATTGGTACTTCATTAATTAGCAATTTAAATCTATCAATTCAAGAGGCCATGGCATGCGAAAAACCTGTTATAGTATTTGATGCAGGTGAAATAAATAAATTAATAAAAAATTTCAATAATGGGATCTTCGTAGAGTCAAATAATATTGATGAGTTTGCAATTATGATAAATAAATTATTTAAAAATCCGAGTTTGAGAGAGCAAATCGGTCAGAATGCAAGGAAAACAATTTTATATGAAAGAAATTGGGAAAAACGAATACAAAAGGAACTTGAAATTTTCAATGACATTTTGAAGAAATATTATAATACTTAATTCTTACCACAATCCCCCCCGCCAGCACCGCATAAGTCGCCAGCCAGGCATAGCCGATGCCAATCACCCCCATGTGAAGCGTCAGCATGTACCCCAGCCCCAGCAGGAGTGTGCACCTGACGAGATTGAGCATTACAATGGTGCCGACTCTAAGCCTGATGTTCTGGAGCGGTATGAAGAGGTTGTAGATCGCGACGAAGAGGGCAGAGATCGCGATGAGCCGCAGGAGGTCGAAGGCAGCGAGGTAGGCTGATCCAAAGAGGCCGAGCAGCAGATCTCCAAATAATACTATGATGAGGATCGCGGGTATGAGCACCGCATAGGTGGCCGCGAGCGTGTGCATCGCCGCTTTTTTCAGGTTCACCCCATGGCTCCCCTCCACGAAGAAGGAGGTGGTCATCGCGTCCGGCACGATCAGCACCAGGTTCCCGATGGTGAAGGCGATGTAGTAGAGGGCCGCTTCCTCGGCACCAAGGAGGTTCAGGATCAGGATGGGGAAGACGAGCGTGGGTATGGAGGCGAGGAAGGAGGCGAGGTAATTGAGCGAGGAGAAGCGGAATGTATCCCTCAGATACTCGGTGGAGATTTTGCATGTGATGACGAAATGGCGGCGGATGAAGAAAGTAGAGATGAGGATCACCGCGAGGTAGGCAGCCCCGACGGAAGAGAAGATCCCGAAGGAGCCGAGGAAGGCGAATGGGAAGAGCAGCAGAATCCTCAGACCCATGAAGAGGTGGAGCACCCACCTGAGATCTGCCCGCCTGATCGCGAGGAGTGCGTTCTCCGCGATGTTCTCGAAGGAGTTCGCCAGGGCGAAGAGGAGGAAGAGAAGGAGATAATCGCGGAGCAGAAAGAGTTCTGGAGTGATGACGGGGACGAGGAGGAGATAGAGGATAGCGATAATCAGCGTCGCGACCAGCGTGATCCAGAGGGTGGTACTAAGAGCACGGCTTTTTTCCTTCGAGGGCAAAAAGCGCACCAGCGCGGTGTCGAAGCCGAGGCGGGAGAGGGTGATCACGAGCGTGAGAGATGAAATGAGCGCCGTCGCCACGCCCACGTCGCCCTGCGAGTAGAGCCTTGCGGCAAAGGTCCAAAAGAGGAAGCCGAAGCCCACGTCGGTGATACGGCCGAGGGCGATGAAGAGGGAGTTCCGGTAGAGCGGGTTCCTCAGCTGCTCCCTCAGCTCGCTGGTGCTCCTCAGGATCGGGAGGTCCATCTGGATAAAGTTCTCGCAGGTAAAGGATGAGGTTTTTCGATCGGTATTTGGGTGAGCGGAACGATGATGTATCGGAGCCCGCACGGATAATGTTCAGCAAAAGCAATATTCCCTTTTAAAAGATATATGAACACAGGATGCCCATGCTCGTCAAATTCGAAGTGTATTCTGATGGCAGGTTCTGGTGCGGTCGTGGGATTGATGTCGATATCTTCACGCAGGGCAAAACACTCGACGAGCTGATGGCGCATATCCGGGAGGCGGTTGAACTTCATTTCGAGGAATATCTGACCCGGGGAGAGTCCATCCGGATACTGACGATCTCGGAATGCGAGGTTGAACCCTTTGCACGGGCTGCCAGTTGTTAGTGGAAAAGACTCCTGAAGGTCCTTTCCCAGATTGGATTACAGGGTGGTTCGCCAGCGGGGCAGCCATGTGCGACTCAAATGCACAACACCTGCGGGTAAATATGCGATCACCATTCCCCTTCATGAAGAGATTGCTCCGGGCACGCTCAGCGATATCATATCCAGAGTCGCTCTCTGGAAAGGCATACCAAAGGAAGAGATCATCAGGATGTTACGATAGAGCAGACATCTCCATCATCAAACCATTACCATGCGGATTGCCCTGCGATGGAGTACCGGGCAGACACCGGTGCCTGTGATGCTCCCAAGGACGATTAAGAAGAATTTCCTACAGAGCGGGTTCCTCAGCTGCTCCTCAGCCCGCCTCTGCTCCTCGGGATCGGGAGGTCCATCTGGAAAACCCTGCACTTGTCCAGCACAGCGAGGAGCTGCAGGAGAGGAGGATCGTCTTTGTAGAGATGCCGGAGCACGAGGATGACGCATATGTGGCTGCGCTCGATACAATCGCGGGAGAAATTAACCTTTACGGAATAAAACCAGAAAGGAAAAA
Organism: Methanolinea sp.; assembly: GCA_030055515.1. NCBI lineage: Archaea > Methanobacteriati > Methanobacteriota > Methanomicrobia > Methanomicrobiales > Methanoregulaceae > Methanolinea > Methanolinea sp. The sequence goes on from JASFYI010000001.1 coordinate 790,012, forward strand.
GAATTCTACAGCAGGGTCAGTACCGATAAAAAGTCTCGACATCGATGCCTGCCTGTTTCAGGATCGCTTTCAGGGTTCCCCGGTCTATTTCTGGATGAACTGGCACGACGATGGTCCGAGTCTCATCAGGACTCTTCAAAACGACATGGCTTCCCTTCTGGTGATCGATTGTGAAACCCAGTCTTGTGAGTTGCCGTAATCACCCTCCTTGCCGGCAACAGGGGAATTTTTGTCATCCTGCGCTTATACTACGACCGTGACCTTTCTGATCGCCACCCCCTGCTGGTCTGGAATCGCCTTGCGGCGTTTTGCCAGTGACTCGATATACGCTTCAATCGCTTCTTTTGCATTTTTTTCTGCTTCCTCGATGGTTTTACCCTGGGTGATGCACCCGGGAAGCGCAGGGACGGTCACCACGAACCAGCCATCTTCACCCGGCTCTATAATCACGCTGTAGGTCTTTTCCATGTCCACCACCCGATGATCCCTTTCCTGAAGATGATTATTTCGACAATTGAATAATGGTTTGCTCGATATTTAGCGGTATCTCTCTGAAGGACTCATTCACCTGAGCAAAGGCGCGGGAGTATTGCTCTGTTAACCCTTTGCCTCTGAATCATGCAGAGGTTCTTCCTCCGCCAGAGTGCGAGGTTTACTGTTGATTACTGCTCTGAGTGAAGATAAATGCCATTCCGGGTTTGTCCATCACCAGTGTTCTAACCGGCAGAATTCACAAACCCCTCTGCCACCTCGAACGCTGCGAGGATGCGGGACTGGGCTCGAGATCTTCCAGAAGGGGTTGCTCCTCGATACAGGACTTCCAGTTCATAATTCTGTCCCCCGGAAAAGGATATGATGAGCGATGATACTCATTGCAAGAGCATCCCTGCGTTGTTTCATCTCCTCCCAATGGTAACAGGGCACTACCATCACATGCACTTCGTGTCCCCCGCATGCTTCGATCTCAGCAAAGAGGCCGAAATCGACATCGTTCTCATCGCCGAGCACAGGATATCGATATCGCTCCTTTCATCATAGGAACCACGCGCGATGCTGCCATATGCGGCCAGGGATATCGCATTCTCTGCAATACGCGTGATGCCTGCCTCGCGGAGAAGAAGCGCCATGTAGACGCGTTTCAATTCCTTCACGATTGTATCATCATTATTCAATGAGAGGAGATGGGAAGTTCCTACTCTGCTTACGCTGAGAATCCCGTCCGTCACGAAGATATCCACATATCTTTTCACACTTCCAGGCGATACCTCCAGTTCCCGGGCGAGCTCGTTGATGTTGGGTTTCGAACTGGGATGACCGGGGACATCCCGGCAGTCTGTTTCCCACGAACTTCTCAAATGCCTCCCTGATGCAGCCGCACACAAAGTTTCACCCCCTCTTCTGGAAGTCTGCCGTCTGATTGTACTCGTGGATATACACCGGCATTGCATCAGCGAACGTCCCTGTCCTCTCTGGAGTCCCTTCCACCAGGGGGAGTTGTGCAGCCGCTCCTCAGCCCGCCTCTGCTCCTCGGGATCAGGAGTTTCGTCGGAACACTGTGCTCGCGAGAGATGAGGTTATTCGATGGCCATGTAGAGCAGGGGGTGGATCACAGAAGTACATAGAGAGATGGAGAGGGACGGTGCTGCCCGGTCTTTCCCGCCGAGAGTATTCACGGTGCTGAAAACGGGCACGGCAGGGTGATGCGGCTGGAGGCGGAATCACCTGATCGCGGGCATTCCGGGGCGGGAAACCGACAGATAAAGAGTCGTGGCGGCGAATTCCTGAACCTTGGGGATCAGGCTGCCACCGTCGGGTTCACGCCGTGGAGTAAAAACTGTATGCATCCTCCGAGGCGATTCACACAAGTCTCTTACCCACCTTCCCTTCGTCTTCTCGGAGAGCACCCTGTCCATCGTGAACAGTGGCGCTCCGCTCCTCCGGGATGCAGCCAGGTAGAGGGCGTCATAAACCGTCAGTCGCTCGGAGAGGGCGATCCTGAATGCATCCTCGAGCAGGTATGCCGCGCTCATCACCTCGCAGGCGATTCCGATGAAGTCCATACAACCGTGCAGCGCCCGAAAGGCGACCTCCTCCTGCTCGCCGGAGGTGATGACATTCTTCCATACGACGTTCGCCACCTCTGCGAAGGCCAGATCGAGGGTGATCAGCTTCTCCGGAGGGAAGGACCACCACTGCATCGATGCACGATTGTAAGTTGGGTCTCATTCAGGAAGGAGAGGCAATCCATCTGGTGAGGAGGTAATTCAGGCTGAAGCCTCAGACTACTATTGATTAGACAACGCACTGGAGCACGAACGGTCATTTATTTTCAAAAAGGAATAGGGGGGCATAGATTGATAATGCATGTTCAAGCTCTGGTCGAGCGACCCTTTGCTGTGATGAAGAGGTATTAATGCAGCTCTGTGCTAGAGTGAATGCGGAGCGGCTGTTCTCATGTATTGCGTTCAATCTGCAGCAGATCTTGTTCATCGAGAGAGCACCCTCATAGGAGGGGCTCTTGAAGGCATATTAGTATCAAGGGATTTTAGGAAATGACAGAATAGATTAGCCGATAATCGGTGAATCCGACAATAAAGTAAATGTTCATAGAAGGGGGAGGGATAATAACTCTTTTATGATAAATTTTATCAAAACCTCTTTTTAGATAACAATTGATTGACAGGTTTCAAAAATTTATAATATAAATTTTCAAGAGACTTTGTTATATAATTAGTCTTAACCCCCTCCCCAAATCACCATTCAGCCAACCGTTGTAATTGAATCTTATCTCCAAATCCCAGAGAAATTACGAGTCCGAGTAAAAGTACATTCAGGCAGACCGTCTTTTTCACAGATCGCGTCGT
>JASFYI010000002.1:300000-407184 GCA_030055515.1 Methanolinea sp.
CCTTCCTGACGGGCATCGCCGAGACCTCGACCTCGGCGATCGTCCCGTCCTTCCTGCGGAGCCTCTTTCCGAGCGCGAGCAGCTGCCTCTCGCCGGAGACGACGCGGGCGATCTCGGCCGCCTCGCGCGGCCAGTCCCCGGGGGGCGTGAGATCCTCCCACGAGAGGGAGGAGAGCTCCTCCGGCGTGTACCCGGAAAGCTCGCAGAACTTCCTGTTCACCTGCGTCCACCGCAATTCGGGCGAGGCGACCGCGATCCCTGCGAGGGGGAGCTCGAAGTACGAGCGGAACCTCCTCTCGCTCGCGGCGAGCGCCTCCTCCGACCTCTTCCGCGTGAGGATCTGCCAGAGGCTCGCCATGAGGAGCGTCACCTGCTGGGCATCCGCGTCGGTGTAATCCCACTGCTTGTTCGCGACCCCCGCGACCATCACGACTCGCGGGCCGTCGAGCACGGGGATCCCCATGAACCGGGTGAGGGGCGGGTGGCCGGGCGGTGTCTCCCTCTTGCCCGCGACCTCTCCCGCGTAGTCGTTCACGATGACGGGTCTCTTCTGCCTCACAGGGTCCCCCCACAGACCGGTCGTCTCGAGGGGGTACTCGGTCACCCTCCCCTCGACCCTGCAGACCTCGAGCGCGGACTTCGACCACGCGTGCATCGTGAGGAGGGATCCGTCCCCGCTCACGAACGCGAGGAACCCAAGACTGCTCCCCGTGAGGGCGATCGCCTTCTCGAGGGCGTAGGTGCAGAGGGCGTCCTCGCTCTTCTCCGTCATCTGGGAGAGGTCGATGACCGCCTGGAGACGGACCTGGTTTGCGCGGAGTTCCTCTTCCGCCCTCCTCCTCTGGACGGCCTGCGTGATCATGTTCCGGAGTTCCGCGAACTGCGACTTGGGGTCGCCGCCCTTCTGGAGGTAGAACGAGGCGCCGAGGTTCAGCGCCTCTATCGCGACGTGCTCCCTCCCCCGGCCGGTGAAGACGATGAACGGGATCTCGTACCCCCTCGCCTTCACCTCTTTCAAAAGTTCGATCCCGTTCATCCCAGGCATCTCGTAGTCCGAGACGATGATGTCGAAGTGGCCCTTTTTGAGCTTCTCTAGCGCGTCCCTCCCCGACTCGGAGAGCGTGACCTTCATTTTCCCGTCTCGCTCGAGGAAGATCTGGGTCACGTCCAGGAGGGCGGGCTCGTCGTCAACGAGGAGTACGGAAATCACGGGTGTTCCTCCGGCACGCGCGGGGATAAGTGTATGATAAAGTACCCGCCCGGTCTTAAAAAGGGCACGGGACCGCGGCCCGTCACGGCCGGATCTCTCCCTCCCTCACCATGAGGGTGCCCTTGCCCCTGTTCGCGATGTCCCCGCGGTACACGGCCATCCGGTACCTCTTCCCGCCGAACTCCACCTCGGCCGTCCCCTCGCGGACGAACGAGGGGAGGATCTCGCGCGCCTCCCCGAAGACCATGCAGGTCCCGCCCGTCATGTTCCCGCAGGGCCGGGTGCAGGACCCCCCGATGACGAGTGTCCCGCCCCGCATCTCGACGCCCGGCAGGTCGCCGCAGTCCCCGTGGACGATCACCTCGCCGCCCGAGAGGTACTCGGCGACGAAGTCGCCGGCGCTGCCCATCACCTCTATCCTCCCGCCGCGCACCCCGCGCTTCTCCCCGCGGTACCCCGCGCCGCAGTAGTCGCCGGCGTTCCCCTCGCAGAGGATCTGCCCGCCCCGCATCTCGCGGCCGAGCCACGCGTCGGCGTTGCCCCGGATCAGGATCTCGCCGGCACTCATGAAGTTCCCGCAGTGCATCCCGATGTCCCCCTCGACGACGATCCTCCCCGCGTTCATGTACTCGCCCACGCGCTTGATCCGCCCCGTGTCCCCGGAGAGGACGATCTCGACCTGGTCCGGCGAGACCGCCGGCCCCTCGACCGTGACGAAGAAGAGCTCTTCGAGGAGCCGCTCGCGGTTCCCCTCGTGCACGCGGATGTCGTTTCCCCGCAGGAAGTTCATCGGGACGATCGTCTCTGCCTCGACCGGGACGAGGGGGTTCTCCCGGGGCCTCGTCTTGAGCGTCACCTTCACAGCGCCGCCTCCGTCTCGATGCAGATCCCCCGCGGCACGTACTCGTCCTGCACGGGGTAGTTCCCGAACCTGACCGTGTAGTACTGCTCGAACTTCTCCCGGAATCCGGGGTCGGACGCAACGTCATACTCGGGCGGGACCCGTGCCCGCGTCCAGATGGTGCTGTTCGCCCCCTCGACGACGACGTCCCCGTCCCTCGCGACGACTCGTCCCCTCTTGATCGTGTAGAGCGTCCGGGAGAAGCCCGCGACCACCTGTTGGTAGTCGGCGGAGGGGTCGACCTCGTCGGGCCGGAGCGGGTAGATCGCGACGTCGGCCTGCGCGCCGGGGGCGAGGTACCCCTTCCCGACCCGGGTGATCCCGAGGGCCTTCGCCTGCCCGGCCCGGGTCATCACCGCGATGTCGTACCAGTCCAGTTCCCTCTCGATCGCGAAGAGCGGGACGTAGTGCTCTGTCCTCGGCTCGATCTCCCTCCGCTCTGCCTCGCGCATCCGCCTGCTCATGAGCAGCCCGATCACCTCGGGGTATTTCACGAACGGGGCGCCGTTCGGGTTGTCGGTCGAGAGGAGGCACTGCCAGGGGCTTTTGGCGAGGAGCGCGAGCTCTAGGCCGATCGCCCACATCACGCAGTTGACGAGGCTCTTCCTCCTGTAGGTGACCGGGATGATCCCTGACCCCGTCTCGAGCTCGACGTCGTGGTTGCTCCACTTGTTGTGGTGGAGGAGGTAGAGCCGGAACTCCATCGGGCCGTCGGCGGTCATCGTCGTCGTCCGCCCGAACATCACCTGCCCCATGTCGATGACGACCTGCGGCTTCCCGTTGAGCGACCGCGCGATCTCCTCGGACTTCGAGCAGATGTCCCGCCACGTCGTCCCGCCGTACGAGTGGAACTGGACGTGCGTGAGGTAGAGCGTCTGGCGGTCGCCCCGCGCCGGCGGGGCGAGCTCCATCGTCTCGAGCGTCGTCCTGTAGTTGCCGGGTATCCCGAGGTTGTTGCAGTGGAGGTGGACGGAGTGGGGGAGCCCGAGGAGCTCGTTCGCCTCGATCAGCGTCCGGATGATCTCTGCCGGCGTCACCCCGAAGTGCGGGACAGGCTCGTGGATGCCCGCGAGGTCCTTGCCCCAGCCCCACGCCTCGGTCCCGCCGGGGTTCGTGAGCTTGATCGCGAACCCCTTGACCGCGGCAAGGGTCCAGGCGACCACCGCCGCGGCCCTCTTCACGTCCTTCTCCCTGACGGCCTCCATGACCGACCAGTTCCCATCAAAGAGGGTGTTTGCGAGCATGTCCTGGTGGGGCGTCGCGGCGAACTCCTCGTGGGTGTGCCGCGCCTCGAGCGGGGCCATCGCGCCCTCGAGGACCGTCGTGTACCCCATCGCCGAGTACCTGTACGAGTTGCCGAACGTCGTGGGCACGCTGTAGCCGGACGTGACGTGCATCACGCCCCGGCGCGCCGTCCTGCCCGCCCGCATGTCCTCGGGACTCATGTACCGGCCGAAGTTCACCTTCGTCCCGCAGACGTGCGAGTGCGAGTCTATCCCGCCCGGGAGCGTGAGGCACTTCTTCGCGTCGATCACCACCGCGCCCGGCGGCGCCTCCTCGACGATCCGGCCGCCCGCGATCGCGATGTCCATCACCTCGCCCCTCACGCCGGAGAGGGGGTCGATCACGTACGCGTTCCGGATCAGCATCCCGGCCGTCATCCCCTCGCCTCCCGTACAAGGGCGTAGATCTTCCCGAGGACCTCGACGTCGTCGGGGACGTTGCGGGAGAGGACTTTCCTCGTCCGGAGCGGGACGCCGTCCATCCGGTACGCCGTCCCCTCGGCGTCGATCCCCGTGACCCCCACCGGGATCTGGATGCGCGAGAGGTGCGTCGTCGCGTTCACGTGGGGGTCGATCTGGACGGTGGGGATCCGGGCGAGGTGCGCGGCGCAGGCACGCGGGAAGTGCGCGCCCGGGTCGCTCGCGACGACGAGGCAGGCGTCGCACTCGCCCCTCCGGAGGATGTCGACTGCCGTCGTCTCGCCCGGGTTGTAGAACGCGATCCCCCGCGAGAAGTCGATCGCGAACGGGTAGCCCGTGATCCACGTGAAGACCTCGTTTGACCCGTACACGTTCCAGTGGCCCCGGAGCGGCGAGATCGTGAACTTCGTGTGGCGGTTCAGCTCCTCGACGAGCTCGATCGCGTTGCGGACGTTCTTGTACTTCCCGCGGGACATCGTGAGCCCGAGGCCGAAGAAGACCGCCCCGAACTTCGCGGAGAGGCAGGTCTGCGCGACCCTCTCGAGCTGCTCGCGGGGGACTCCCGCGACGGTGTCCGGGACGAACTCTCCCTTCCCCCGGACGATCATCCGGAGCGCGGTGAGGACCGCGTAGTCCCCGCCCGGCGCGACCCTCACGAACTCGTCGGCGACCTCGGAGGAGTCGGTCTCCCGGACGTCCACGACGATCACCTTCCTCTCGCGGAACGCGGACTTCACGAAGAACCCGTCGGCGTAGGTCGTGTACCTGCTCATGTGGCGGGGGTGGGCCTGGATGGGGTTTGCGCCCCAGTACACGATCACGTCGGCCCTGTTCTTCACCTGCCCGAGCGTGCAGCCCGGGTGGCCGACCTCCTGGATCGCCATGATGGAGGGGCCGTGGCAGACGGTGGAGGTGTTGTCGATGACCGCGCCGAGGAGCTCGGCGAGGTGGACGCCGATCGTCTGGGCCTCGACGACCGTCCCGCTCCACCCGTAGAGGAGGGGGCGCTTCGCGGAGAGGAGGATCTCGGCCGTCTCGCGGATCGCCTCGTCGTACGTGGTCTCCTCCCACTTCCCGCCGCGCCGCCGGATGGGGTGGGGGAGGCGGTGGTCGCCCGTGAACTTCTCGTTCGCGAGGGTGCACCCGTTCTCGACCGCGACGACCCTCTCCCCCTCGACCGTCACGGCGAGGTCGTCGCAGAGGCAGCCGCAGAACGGGCAGACGACGTCCTCAACCCTCGTAGGGCACACCCCCGCAGGCCCCCATCAGCTCCGCGACGGTCGGCGGTCTCTCCTCGGCCGGCTCGATCTCGACGGGGACGGTCTTATAGTCCGGCATCCCGGTCGCGTGCGTCCACGGGTCCACGATCGCGTTCGCGTGCGGCCCGAGGCAGGCGAAGACGATCCCCCTCGGGAGCAACGGGTCCCCCGCGACCCGCATCACCACCGATCCCCCGGGCCCAGTCACCCTGACGGGATCGCCATCCTCGACGAGGAGATCGAGCATGTCGACGGGGTTCATCCGGACCGTTGAGGCCTCCTCGGCGTACACTGGCGTGTTCTTCCGCTCGACGAAACTGCCCTGCCGGATGGTCCTCCCCGTCGTCATCAGGAACTTCATTGCCCCTCCCCCTGCACGTGGACCGCCGAAAGAAGCCTCGCGACCGAGATCGCGCCATTCGGGCAGTTGTCCTCACACGTCTTGCACCCCGTGCACTTCTCGGCGTGCAGGACCCTGCATTTCCCGTCGCTCACCTTGAGGAGGAGGTCTTCGGTCGACGCGTGGCCGCCGTGCGCCATCTGGGCGTCGACCAGCTTGTTGACCGGGCAGGAGACCGCGCAGTTCCCGCACCCCATGCACCGGGCAAGGTCGACGTCGATGCGGAAGGAGAAGGAGAGACCCGTGCGGGCGAGCGCGACGGACTCGAGGATCCGCCCGCTCGAGAGGACGCCGTTCGGGCAGGCCTCGACGCAGAGCCCGCACCGGATGCAGTGCCCCTCGTGGATCCGCGGCTCCCAGCCGGTGGGCGTCCGCACGACCTCGATTGCGCCCGGCGCCGGGCAGACCATCATGCAGTGGAGGTGGTGGGTGCAGGTCTTGCCCGAGAGGACGGGGAAGTTGCGGAAGTAGGGCGGGGCGACGAGCGGCGCGGTCTTCGCCGCGAGGAACTTCTTTACCCACTCGAGCCGGCAGAACTCCCTTGCGTACGCGACGATCGAGAGTGGCATTCCTCACCTCTCCGTGCAGGCGATGCAGGGGTCGGCCGAGACGAACGTGGACGTCACGTCCGCAAGCGACGTCACCCCTTTCAGCATGTAGTGGCAGCACGCCTCGATGTTCATGATCGAGGGGGTCTGGATGGAGATCTCGCGGATCCTGCCCGCCGCGTCGGTCTTCACGAAGTACGTGAGCTCCCCGCGGGGCGCCTCGCCGGAGTATGCGATCTCCCCCTCGCCCGGGATCCCCCCGCCCCGGATCGGGCCGGGCGAAAGCGCGTCGAGGCACTTTTCGATGAGCCCGATGGACTGGTCGATCTCCATGAACCGGACCATCACCCGCGCGAAGTTGTCGCCCTCGGTCCGCGTGACCGGGGAGAACCCGAGGGACCTGTACGTGGGGTGCTCCGTCCGCCTGTCGACGGGAATCCCGCTCGCCCGCGCCGTCGGGCCGACCGCGTGCGCCTCCCGCGCCGCCTCCCGCGTGAGGATCCCTACCCCCCTGCTCCGGAGGGCGATGAGCGGCCCGCCCTCGAACATCTCCCTGTACCGCCGGACCTCGGTCCCTATCCCGGCGAGTGCAGCCCGCAGCGCGGCAGCGTCCTCGGGCCGGAGGTCGAACCGGACGCCCCCCGGGACGATGTACGCGCACGTCACCCTCGCCCCCGTGATCCGCTCGAGCTGGTCCATCACTTTCTCGCGCACGTCGAGGAGGTACATCGCGAGCGTCTCGTGCTCGATCGTGTAGCAGTACGAGAAGTTCGCGAGGAGGTGGCTCTGGATCCTGTCGAGCTCGTTGACGACCACCCGGAGGAGCGCGGCCCGCGGCGGGACGGGGATCCCGCTGATCCCCTCGAGCGCCTCGATGAAGACCATGTTGTGGATGACCGAGCAGATCCCGCAGACGCGCTCGGCGAGGAACATCACCTCCTGCCACGGCCTCCCGCGCATGATCCTCTCGATCCCCTTCTTCATGTACCCTAGCTCGACCTCGGCGGAGAGGACCATCTCCCCCCTCGTCTCGCACTTCACCCGCGCCGGCTCTTTCCAGCAGGGGTGGACCGGGCCGACCGGGATCGAGACGTCGACGGTACGCTTCACTTCGCCTTCACCTCGTAGTCCTCGAATACCGTGGGCGCGACCGCGAGGATCGCGGAGATGATCTCGGTCGGCCGCGGCGGGCAGCCGGGCACCTGCGCCGCGATCGGGATGTGCTTTGCGACCGGGGGGTCGACGAGGGTGCGGGGGCGGGCGAAGAGGCACCCCGAGATCGGGCAGTTCCCGATCGCGATCGCGGCCTTCGGCGGGGGGATCTTCTCCCACAGCCCCCGCAGCTTCTCTTCCCAGCCGGGCGTGAACGCCCCGATGACGAGGAGGATGTCGGCCTCCCGCGGGTTGTTGTGGACGAAGATCCCGTACTGCTCGATGTCGTACCGCGGCGAGAGGCATGCGAGGACCTCGATGTCGCACCCGTTGCAGGACCCGACGTCCACGTACGCGACGTGGATCGACCGGGCGCGGACGAAGTTCTTGACCTTCTGGAGGATCGTCACCCGAGGACCGCCTCCCTGACGAGTGCCTTCCCCCGCGCGACCGCCTCCGCGGGGGGGACGCCCGACGCGGCGAGCGCCTTCGTCCCCTCCACGATCTCGGCCATCGCCCGCGGGGGGACGATCGGGACCGCCCGGGTGTAGAGGTGGGCGGAGAGCGCACCCTCGATCCCGCCGGCCTCGCGGTCGACCCTCTTCCCCTCCTCGTAGCGCGCCGGCAGGTTCTCGAGGAGGATCATGTCCAGCCGCTCCATGAGGATCCGCCGGAGCCGGAGGTGGGGGATCCCGAGGTCAGACGCGATCTCGCGGACGACCCGGTCGTGCCGCGCGCTCTCGAGGATGTGGTACTTCACCGCGGAGAGGTCCTTCTCGAAGAGTACTTCCTTCATGCGATCCCTCCCAGCCGCGCGAGGGTGTACCCGAGGAAGAGGAGGACGGCTGCCCAGAGCGCTGCCTTCTCCCACGCCCCGAGAATCACCCTGTCGCGGACGAAGTACATCGCGGTCGCCGCCGCGAGCGCCGTTCCCGCGAGCAGCCCCTCGACCCAGAGCGAGGGGCGGGCGGCGACCTGCAGCCCGATGATCACGAGATAGATCGCGCACGCCGCCCCTAAAATGACGCGTATCATGCCACCACCCCGAGCACCCAGACGTAGGCGAGGACGAGGCCCGCGACGATCGTCTGGACCGTCACGCTGTCGTACGGCGAGAGCATAGGGCTGAGCGCGCAGGCGAACGAGAGCGAGAGGAGGAGGAGGAGCATCCCCGCGAGCACCGCGAGGAATGGGAGCTCTCCGAGGAAGACGACGAGGAACGCGGCGAGGAGGACGTACGTCTTGAGCCCGTTGCAGACCTCGAGGCCCGCCCGCCACGCGCCGAAGTGCTCGGTCTTGTACCCGCTCACGAGCTCCTTTGACTCGACGATCGAGAACGGCCCGAAAGGCATCTTCGAGAGGAGGACGAGCCACATCGCGATTGCTGCCGGCGGCGCCGCGAGGAGGAGCGGCCCGTGGACCGCCTGGTACGCCACGATGTCCCGGAGCGAGAGGGAGCGCGTGAAGACCGCGATCCCCGCGACGCTCACGAAGAGCGGGATCTCGGACGCGGCCGAGATGACCGACCGGACACCCCCGAACTTCCCGTACGGCGAGCCCGACGAGAGCCCGAATCCGTGCTCCACGATCTTGTGGAGCATGTAGATCGCGAAGAGGACGAGGAGGCTCCCGCCCGAGAGGACGACCGCGAGCGCGGCCGTCCATATCCCGATCGCGACGAGGACGATCCCCACGAAGAGGGCGGCGCTCGCGGTCGCCGGCACCCACGTCGCCTTGAAGGAGAACTTGAGCGCGTGGAGGATCTCCTGCCAGACGGGGGGCCCGGGCCTCCGCTGGATCCGGGCGATCACCTTCCGGTGGATGCCGAGGAGGAGGAGGCCGAAGACCGTGGCAAAGATGGTCTCTGCGATCATGGCTAGTACCCCACGAACGGGATGTCGGGATCCCCCCTCGGCGCCATCCACGCGAGGAAGAGCGCGAGCACGAGGACGGGGAACGCCGCGACCCATGCCGCGACCTCTACGGGGTGCGGGAGGACACCCGCGAGGACGAGCGCGTGCGCGCACCCGCCCGCGAGCGCCGCGGAGACGGCGGCCACGCGGGCATAGTCCCTCACCTTCCCGGGCGTCACAGGAGGAACACCACCTCCGCGACGCGCAGGAAGATGAGGAGGGACGAGAGCGAGCACATGATGACGTACGGTGCCCCGGGCGCCCGGAACATCTCGGCCTTCGCCGCGTAGAACGGGGCCATCCCCTCGCCCATCACCCCGAGGACGAGGAGCGCCTTTGCGACCGGCGGGACGGCGGGTGCCCCCGGCTCGGCGAGCGCGAGCATGGAGAGCGTCCCGGTCGTCCCCGCGACGAGTGCCGCGGCGGCGAACATCGGGACCGTGCCCGCGAGCGCGACGAGCCCGTACTGGAACGCGGCGTCCTGCACGTGCCGCGTCCTCACCGCCGCGACGATCCCCACGTTCGCGATCCCGACGAGCGAGACGAAGAGCGTGTAGTCAAAGACGTCGCCCGTCACCATCGCGCCCATGCAGGCGAGGCCGCAGGCGACCGACATGAACCTCCGGAACCGGAGCTCGGGGAGCGTGATCGTCTTCGCGAGGAGTGCATCCGCCCCGAACGCGATCTCGAGCTGCCTCTCCGGCCTGCTCGCGAGGGCAAAGACCGTGAAGACGAGCGCGAACAGGAAGAGCGTGACCGTGAACGGCGTGAAGTACGCGACGATGTCGCCGAACTCGAGGAAGAAGAACGGGGCGCCCCCGGGCGTGTTCATCCCGGCTCCCCCCACATCGCCCCGACGAGCGAGATCTTTGTGATGACCTTGAGGAGGATCCCGACCGCGGCGCCCATGAGCGCGAGGTACCACAGGTCGGGCGCGAGCATGAAGACGAAGAACGATGCGACCCAGAGCGCCCACGATATCCCGCTCGCGAGCTCGAGCACGTGGAAATCGCCCGAGAACGCGTTGTTCATGAAGTAGAAGACGAGCCCGAGCGCCGCGATCCCCCCTCCCGTGAACCCCGAGAGGACGATCCCGTACACGACGAGGAACGCGGGGATGACGACGGTCGCCGCCGACTTCCGGACGACCTCGATCTCGAGCCCCCGGCAGGGGACCGCCGCGATCCCCTCCTTCGCGATGTAGAGCTGGGAGAGCGCGAGGAGCTCGGCGATCCCGACGACGAGGCCCGGGAGGATGAGCGCCTCGGCGAGGTCGGTCGCGAGGAGGGCGATCGCCGCGATGGACGCGACCTCGACGAGGTCGACGAGGAGGAGCTTGTGGAGGTCGTCGCGCTCCCTGCAGAGCGCGGAGAACCCGACGAACGCCGCGGCGAAGACGACGAGGAGCCCGAACGAGTACTCGTTCCACTCCATGGGGCTACTCCTCCCTCCTGTGGTAGAGGTACGCGGCGACCGCGAACGCGACGAAGAGGATCGTCGGCTCGACGACCGTGTCGAGGCCCCGCGTATTGTACAGGATCTCGTCCAGTATCCCGCCGGGGTGGCCGACGATCGTCGTGCCCATGTACATCGTGTGCTCCGCGAGGAAGAGGGAGAGGGGCGTGAGGTACGCGGTCACGTATCCCGCCGTGGGCGAGTTCTCCGGGTACTGGACGTGGACCTTTGCCTGCGTGAACGGCGGGCCGCCCCTGTCGTAGGGGTCGAGCGGGCTTTCCGGGACGGTCCTCTTCGGGTAGAGCGGGTCGCCATGCGGCGCGAGGGGGAGCGAGAGGAGGGCAATTATCGAGAGGACCGCGCACGCCCCCGCAAAGAGCGGGAGGATGTTTTCGTAGTCGGAGAGGACGCGCGAGATCCGCGGGATGATCACGGCCGCCCCTCCCTCTTCTGGATGACGCGGGCAAAGATGTAGACCGAGAGCGCCGAGACGCACCCGTACGTGAGGAGGGCGAGCGCCTCGTTGTACGCGAGCATCAGGAGGAGGACGCCGATCCCCGGGACCTCGAGCGCGATCAGCCGCGAGAGGTACGTCCTCGGGCGGGGGAACGCCGTCCCGAGCGTCCCGGCGAGGATCAGGAAGAGCCCGAGCGCGAACTCCGGGGTCACCCCTCACCCCCCGGGCAGGCCATCAGGATGAAGATGGTCGAGAGGGGGAAGACGAGCGAGACGGCGATCGCGACGTCGAGCAGCCCCCTCCCGACGACGAACGGGATCGCCCCCGCGACCACGAGCGAGAGCGCGATGATCTTCCTGTACGGGTCCTCCTCCCGCAGGACGAGGATGCAGCCGAGCACGACGAGGAACGAGAGCATGAGGGCGAGCGCGGGGTTCATTGCCTGCCGATCCCCCCCGCGTACGTGCTCGCGATGGCGTTCGACTCGAGCGTGGACCCGACGAAGTACGCGGCCGCGGCCACGATCGCGAGGGGGTGGGGGAGGAGGAGCGCGATCACCCCCGCGATCGCGAAGGAGAGGACGTTGAGGAACGGGAGCTTGCGGAGCGTGTCGGGCTCGAGGGCGACCCGGACCCCCGCGTAGACCGCGATCCCCCCGCACGCGAGGAGTGCGACCTCCCCCGGCGTCACCCGCTCCTCACCCTCCATATCCTGTCGAGCAGCCGGCTCGCGTGGACGTGGGAGATCCCCTGCACCGTGAGGATCGCGACCACCATCCCCGCGATGAACTCGGCCGGCGAGAAACCGAGGAACGAGAAACCGTGCACGATGAACGTCGCGGTGACCGCGCCCGTCGTGCCCGCGTAGCCGGGGTCGTGGCAGATCCTGTTCCCGACGAAGACGAGCAGGGCGGAAAGGAGTCCGCCCGGGATCCCCGCGATGTACACCCCGCAGGAGGCGAGGAGCGTCCCCGCCGAGGCGTCGGGGGAGGAGACGATGTTTCCCATCATCGTCCCGCCGGCAAGCGATCCCCCCTTCGCCTCGATGTGCCGGGCGATCGCGGTCGCCCCGACGACCCCCCCGCGTTCAGGGAGCTTAAAAATCATGTCTATCGTCACGAAGTTGAGCCAGCAGACGGCTGCGGCGGCGAGGATGTGCACTGTGGTCAGGAGAACGGGGTCCATCGGGCCGTCAACATACTGGTGATAGGGTGCCGGAGTCAATAATGTTTTGTTTTGCACATTCGGCGCGATTGGAGGGTTTCTTCCGCGCCGCCTCCCCCCCTCACCGGGCACCCACGCGGGGCTCAAACCCCCTGATCAGCCCGACCGCGAGGATGAGGACCGGGATGATCTCGAGCCTCCCGGTCCACATGAGGAAGGTGAAGACCCACTTGACCGGGTCGGGGCTCGCGGGCGTGAGGTACCCAAGGCCGAGCCCCACGTTGCTCATCGCCGAGATCTCCTCGAAGATGACCTCGTGCGTCCGGAACTCCGTGGGCGCGAGGTGGAGGCAGACGATGGTCGCGAGGAATATCGTGAGCACGTAGAGGACGACGATCAGCATGTTCTTCGAGAGCTCTACGTCCGTGATCCGCTTCGGGATCGCCCTCCCCTCGTGCCGGAACGGGACGACCACCCTCCCCCGCGCGAAGAACCGCCGGAACCACCACACGAGCCCCTCGTACGCGAGGATGATCCTGTTCGCCTTGATGCCCCCGGAGGTGCTCCCCGCCGCGCCCCCGATCATCATGAGGAGGCTTATCACGATGAGGGGCGATGCGACCCACCGGAGGTCCGAGTTCTGCAGCCCGCAGCACGTGAGCCCCGAGACCGTGCAGAAGAAACCCTGCCGGGCAGCCTCACCGAGCGTCATGCCCATGAAGAGGTGGAGGTCGAGGGTGACGACGAGGGAGCCGGCGAGCGCGAGGGCGAGGATGAGCCAGACGACGCGGTCCTGCAGGAACGGCTGGATCCTCCCCCTGTAGATGAAGAAGTAGAGCTTGAACGGGAGCGCCCCCGCGAGCATCACGGGGATGAGGAGGGCCTCGAGGAGCGGATTATGGTAATACAGGATGCCCGCGTCGTGGAGCGAGAACCCGCCGGTCGCGAGGGTGACCATCACGAGGTTGAGCGCGTCCCAGAGCGGGATCCCGGCGAGCATCACCATCCCGGTGAAGACGAGGGTGAGGAAGGCGTAGATCACCCACATCCGCCTCCCCGTCGAGACGACGCTCGGCATGAGGTCCTCGGGCCGCCCCTCGGCCCGGTAGAGCTGGTGCTGGGTGAGGCCCGAGCGCGAGAGCATCGCGATCCCGAACGCGATCACCCCTATCCCCCCGACCCACTGCATGAACGACCGCCAGAAGAGGAGGGTCTTAGGGACGCTCTCGAGCCCGTGGATCACCGAGAAGCCCGTCCCCGTCCAGCCGGACATCGCCTCGAAGATGCTGTCCGTCCAGCTCATCCCGAGGCCGAGGACGAACGGGAACGCCCCGATGACGGCAACGGCGAGCCACGTGAGCGCGACGGCGGCGAGGGCGACGGAGAGCTGGGGGACGTACTCCCTGCGCGGGATGTGCGAGATGAGGAGGCCGAGGAAGAAGAACGTGGCAGGGACGGTCGCCATCGGGAGGAGCATCCCCCACTCCGAGAAGAGGACGAGGACGAGGAGGGGGACGAGGGTGATCCCGCCGAGGAACTCGAAGATGATCCCCATGTCGTGGGCGATGATGGCGAGGGTCTCGAGCCTCTTCATGGCATATCCCCGGTAGGGCGGGCGACGTTATCTTCGTTCTCCCCCACGCGTTCCCGCGCTGCAGGCGGCAACGGGGGATGCCGGAGCTCCATCCCGCGTGACGTCCCGGCAGGAAAAAACAGAAAAGGAGGGTCAGTGCGAGGCTGCACCCGGTGACCGGGGCTGCGGGTCAATCACCAGGCCAGCCCTTCTCCTGCCAAAAAGGCAGAAAAGGTACCATATATGAAGTCACAGAGGCCCGGCGCGGAGGCGCTTGAGGACATCCCGGACGTCCTCCTCCTCGAGCTTCTCGAGGAGTTTCGCGCGCAGGATGGCTCTCCCATCTTCCTGAATGGCCTGGCCGAAAGGTGGCGAACGTCCAGGTCCGCGTATCGTATTGGTTTCTCTCTCCCTCTCCATCCATCCTCTCCGCCGGGATACCTCGCCGGTCTCCCGCCGGGCCCTCATATATGGCACATTTCTGTTAAATCTCAATGTATATAAGAATTGCGCAGAATATTTTTTCTACGCGAGGGTTATCCTTCTCCCAAATTTAATCGGGCCTCTCGCGGACCTGGCAGATATCCTTCGAGAAAAAGGTGCGCAAAGATCGCGTTCCCGCGAGGGGGAAGCGTTTATCCCACCCTGCCGGTCACATGTACAGGGGCGAGGGTTGCCGAGCGGTCAAAGGCGATGGATTTAGGGTCCATTCTCGGAGGAGTTCGGGGGTTCGAATCCCCTCCCTCGCACGTCACGTTCCCCCCTGTTCATCCCCGCGGGACCGGCGCGAGATGGGCAGTTTCCCGCGCAGTGATATCCGCGCGAACCGGAAAAAGGATGAGAGGATTGTCAGGAGTGGATCTGGACCGATCCACCCCCGGGGGTCATCGACGGGGAGGCACCCTCCGGTGCACCCGGCTGGGTGTCGAAGAGGACTTCGCCCGTCGCGCGGTCCCAGATCTCCACGCGGAACCTGTCGACACCCCCTCCGCCCGGTTTCCGCCCGTCGATCGCGGAGAGGATGAAGTCAAATCCGCCGCGACCGTTGACAGTGCCGGATCCCCTGATGTGGGCGCAGGGGCCGGAGATGACGAGGTACCTGAGTTCCGTGCTCCTGAAGTCGATGTTTCCGGCCTTGTACCTGAAGTTGACCTTCCCCGCCGGCGTGGTTGCCCCCTTCTGGTACCTCGCCTCGAATTCGCAGTGGGCCTTGTCCGGGGTGAGGTTCGTGCGGCCCGCGGAGAACGGGCACACCAGGGGTTCGATCCACAACCCGCCGGTCACGAAACCGCCGTTCGGATCGTACACCACGATGTACCGATACTCGGACTGGCCGACGCCGCCATCGTCGTCGGTGACCACGAGCGTGACGGTGTAGATGCCGGCAGTTGCATAGGCATGGGTTGCGCTGACCGGACCCTCGGCTACCGGGACCGTCCCGGATGACCCGTCACCCCAGTCCCACGTCGCGGTGTGGGTATCGTCTCCCGGGTCACTGAAGGAAGATTCCACGCTGACCACCGCGTTAACGGGAACGGGTGCAGCCGGCCCGGATACAGGGCCGACCTCCGGCGCGACGTTGCGCACCGCGATCGCGAGCGTCTCTACGGATGTCGCGCCGTCCTTGTCGGTGGCGGTGAGGGTCACGGTGTAGAGGCCGTTGTCCGCGTAGGTGTGGGAGGGGGAAAGGGTGTCGGAAACGGCCGGGGACCCGTCGCCGAAGTCCCAGGCGAACGTCGGGTCATCGTGGATGCCCGCATCGGTGGCAGTCCCGGTGAACGAGACGCTGCCCCCCTCGTCGATCTCGGTTGCATCCGCACCGATGGTCACGACCGGCGCGGTGTTCGAGACGGAAACGACGATCGACTTCCGAGCAGTTGCCCCATCGTCATCGGTGACGGTAACGACGACCGTGTAATCCCCGTCGTCCGCGTAGGTGTGGGTGGGGAATTCCCCCGTCCCGGAGCTCCCGTCCCCGAAGTCCCACGCGACCGAGGCGATGGTATCCTCGGATCCCGGGTCAGTGCAGGTGACGGAGAACTGCACGGGGGCTCCTTCCGCGACCGTTGGGCTCCCCACGGTCACGGTATTGATTGTCGGTGGCTGGTTCGAGATTGCAACCGGGGCAGAGGCAGATCTCACCGACGTTCCATCGGATACCTCGACGGTGACCGAACCGCTCCAGTCGTCGGTCCAGGTGTGCGTGAGGGTCGGCGAGGAAGACCATGCGGTGTCGAACGAACCGTCCCCGTCAAGGTCCCAGCGGTACGTGAGCGGGATCCCCTCGGGATCAAACGATCCCGCCGCGTTCAGCGTCAGCGGCGTCCCCTCGGATCCCGCGTAGGGACCACCCGCGCTCGCGACGGGGGGATCGTTGGTCGACGGGTAATCGATGACGAGGTTTCCGGAGACGACCAGCTCGACATCGTTGTAGTCCCGGTCACCCCCGCCGGGGAGGTCCTCGAACCCGAGCCACCAGCGCTGGTTGCCCAGGTAGGTGACCGCCGCGTGGACGACGCCGTCAGAGTTGCGGGAACCGGGGCCGGTGTACCACGTGCGCCCACTGTCGTAGTGGATGTCGTAGAAGACGAGCTCGGTCCCCGCGGGGTAACGCCCGATGTTCCACGTCGTCCCCACGGGGGTCTGGTGGATGAGCCCGAGCGGAATCCTCTGGGGACTCGCGAGGCCGAATGCATTCTCGGACCCCGCGTCCGATTTGTAGTACTGGACCGTGACGTCGCAGTCCTCGGAGAGCACGATTGATGCGGGCCTCCGGGTAAATCGCGGCGGTCACGGGGAGCACGAGGCCTCCGGCGAGAAGGAGCGAGCAGAGGCCTGCCATTACGATACCAATCGAATTTCGTCTCATGGATCCCCTCCGGGAGAGGATTGAAAGTCCTCTCCGCGGGAGGGTATATAAAAAAGTGCACGGCAAACGCAGGATTGGAATTTGCCGAAATTACCCTGTATCACGCCTTTATCTCACATTTTCCCACCTCTCCTCTCCATTCCAAATGCTCCCGCTTCCCGGGGGACTCTCACTCCAAGAGTGCCCTGAGCTTCTTCTCGATGTGGGAGGAGACGCGGTAGGAGCCCGGGTCGGCCGCGCCCCCCGTCCAGTACCGGACCGCGAGCTCGAGGTCTTCGTCGGAGATCCCGTGCGCCTCGTGCGGGACGACCTCTGTCAGCCAGGGTCTCCCCGCGCAGCCCTTCGTCCGGCAGAGAGCGACGGTTTTCCCGTCGGAGTAGAGGAAGTACTCCCAGCCGCCGATCATGACCCTCTCCTGCTCTCTCTCCCTCTCGCTCACCCTCTCGAAGTAGTCGTCGATCCCGTTCCTGTCGCCGGGTTCGATCCACAGCCACTGCATCCGTCCGCCGGATTTCGCATGCATGCGTCCTTCACCATCCTTTTTCCCGTCTCTCCCCGAGCCCGGTCGTGCCCTCCCGCGGGCGCGGCAGGAGGGGGAAACTTAATATAATGTATGGTATAGAAGGAAATAGCTTTCCTATAATATATATAATTTACTATTCTTATATAATATAAATATATCTCACGCGGGGACTGTCCACGACCTCCCGGCTCCCTCCCGCGGGGGACGGGGGATGGTCCCCCACGCTCCCCTTTAATAAGCGGGGAGACCCACCTTTCCCCACACGATGCGCGAGCCCCCCGTGAAGAAGACCCTCTACTGGTGCGACGCGTGCGGCGTCCCCCTCCTCGCGAAGACCTGCGTGTGTGGCGGGACGGGGAGGGCGATCCCCCTCCCCGAGCCCTACGACGTCCGCCCCGCGCTCCGGCACGACCGGGAGGTCCTCTCGGCCCTCCTGCGGGAGAGGTTCGGCGACGTCCCGCTCCCCCGGATCGTCCTCCTCAGCAAGGCGGGGGGGCCTGACCGGACCGAGCTCGTCATCGCCCGCGGGGAACGGTTCGGGTGGCTCTCGTTCGACCCGGTCGCCCGGGAGTTCCGGTTCGACATCGCGGCCGGCGGGATCCCCTCCGTCCTCCCGCACGCGACGCGCGGGGTGGTCACGCTCGAGGACGCGGTCGCGCCGGGGAGCGCGCTCCCCGCGGGGAGGCTCGGGGGCAAGAGGGTCAGGGTCCGGACGGACGAGCCCGACGGGACGGTCATCGTGCGGTACAGGGGGCGTGCGGGGACGGGCGTCCTCCGGGAGGGGTACCTCAGGGTGAGGGAGCTCCTCCCCCTCCGCGGCCCGCCCGCCCCGGACCCCCCGTGGGAGGAGGCGGTCCGGAGGAACGCGCACCACCTGCGGAACCTCGAGCGGCACGCGGTCCGCGCGATCCGGCAGCACGCCCGCGACCGGCCGCACGTGAACGTCTCGTTCTCCGGCGGGAAGGACAGCACCGCCGTCCTCGCGCTCGCCCGGAAGGCGGGGGTCACGGACGCGTTCTTCATCGACACGGGCCTTGAGTTCCCCGAGACCCTCGCGTTCGTGAGACAGCAGGGGATCCGGACGGTCCTCCGAGGCGGGGACTTCTGGAGCGCCGCCGAGAGGGACGGGCCCCCCACGAAGGACCGGCGGTGGTGCTGCGACCTCCTCAAGCAGGCGCCCCTCCGCGAGTACATCGCCCGGCAGGGCCCGACCCTCACGGTGCAGGGCAACAGGTGGTACGAGTCGAGGAACAGGGCGGAGCTCGCGCTCGTCCGCGAGAACCCCGCGATCCCCCTCCAGTGCACCCTCTCGCCGATCCGGAACTGGAGGGCCCTTGAGGTCTTCATGTACCTCTGGTGGCGCGAAATCCCGTACAACCCCCTCTACGACCTCGGGTTCGAGAGGATCGGGTGCTACGTCTGCCCCGCGATGCTGGAAGCAGAGGCCGAGCGCCTCGCCGAGGTCCACCCCGACCTCTCCGCCCGGTGGACCCGGTTCCTCGAGCGGTGGGCACGTTCCCGCGGGCTCCCCCCCGCCTACGTCCGCTGCGGCCTGTGGCGGTGGGAGACGCTCCCGCCCAAGATGCGGGAGCTCTGCAGGGTGCACGGGATCGCGGGGGGCAGGACACCCCGGGCGGCGCCCGCCCGGCAGGGAGGATGATGCGAATGGACACGGAAAGGATCCGGAAGGATTTCCCCCTCGTCTCGGAGGCGATCTACCTTGACAGCGCGTCGACCAGCCTCTCGCCCGAGCCCGTCCTCGCGGCGATGCTCGCGTTCGAGCGGCACTACCGGGCAAACGTCGGCCGTGGCGTCCACAGGCTTTGCCGCCGCGCGACGGAGGAGTATGCCGCTGCCCACGAGAAGGTCGCCCGCTTCATCCGGGGCGAGGGCGGGGTCACGGTCTTCACCAAGAACACGACAGAGGCGATCAACGCAGTCGCCCGGGGCCTCGGGTTCGGGGCGGGCGACCGCGTCGTGACGACCATCCTCGAGCACCACTCCAACCTCCTCCCCTGGATGCGGTTGCGGGAGCGGGGGGTCGATCTCAGGATCGTCGGGCTCCGGGAGGACTACACCCCCGACCTTGACGCCCTCGCGGAGGAGGTCTCCCGCGGCGCGCGGCTCGTCGCCATCACGCACGCCTCGAACGTGCTCGGGGTCATCACCCCCGTCGAGGAGGTGGCGCGGATCTGCAAAGAGGCGGGGGCGCTCCTCCTCGTCGACGGGTCGCAGTCGGTCCCGCACCTCCCGGTCGACGCCCGGCGGCTCGGCGCGGATTTCCTCTGCTTCTCCGGGCACAAGATGCTCGGGCCGACGGGGACGGGCGTCCTCTGGATGCGCGAGCCGACCATCCCCCCCTCGGACGTCGGGGGCGGGATCGTCGAGACGGTGACGGAGGAAGGGTACACGCTCGCCGGGGGATACGCGCGGTACGAGGCCGGGACGCCGCACATCGCCGGCGGGATCGGCCTTGGGGCGGCAGTCGACTACCTCGAGCGGGCCGGCAGGGATGCCGCGAGGGAGCACGAGGAGAGGCTCGCGACCCGGCTGATCGGGGGGCTCTCCCGCCTCCCGGGCGTCCGGGTCTACGCACCCCCTGACCCCGCGCGGCGGATCGGGGTCGTCTCGTTCACGGTCGAGGGCGTCCACCCGCACGAGGTCGCACGGCGCCTCGACGCGGAGGGAAATATCATGGTCCGGTCCGGGCACCACTGCTGCATGCCGCTCATGACCCGGCTCGGCCTCCGCGACGGGACGGTCCGGGCGAGCCTGTACATCTACAACACGGCAGGAGAGGTGGACGCCCTCGTCGAGGCGGTCGGGAGGATCGCGGGGAGAGCCTGAACCGGCGCGTGCGCGCCGACCGGAATCCTTACCAGCCCTGACTCTATATTCTCTAGGCAACCTCCACGGCGACCCCGGGGCCTTGATCCGGCCCGCGGGGCGGGAGGGACGCCCCATGACCGCCGACCGCTCGATACGGGACGAGATCTCGGCACTCAAGGAGGAACGCGGCGCCGTCATCCTCGCGCACAACTACCAGGTCCCCGAGGTCCAGGACATCGCCGACCTCGTCGGGGACTCGCTCGAGCTCGCGCGGGCCGCGGTCTCGATGGACTGCGAGGCGATCGTCTTCTGCGGCGTCGACTTCATGGCAGAGACCGCGGCCATCCTCTCGCCGGGAAAGACCGTCCTCCACCCCGTCCGCGACGCCTGCTGCCCGATGGCCGCGATGGTCACCGCGGACGCTCTCTCCCGGTTCGCCGCGCGGTACCCGGGGGCGGCGGTCGTCGCCTACGTGAACACGACGGCGGAGGTGAAGGCGGCAAGCGACATCTGCTGCACCTCGGCGAACGCCGTCCGCGTCGTCCGGTCCCTCCCGCACGAGAGGGTCATCTTCGTCCCCGACAGGAACCTCGCGGCCTGGGTCGCCCGGCACACGGACAAGGAGATCATCCCCTGGGACGGGTACTGCATCGTCCACGAGCAGTACACCGCGGCCGACGTCCTGCGGGAGAAGGCCCTCCACCCGCACGCAGAGGTCCTCGTCCACCCGGAGTGCAGGCCCGAGGTGATCGACCTCTCCGACCACGTCCTCTCGACGTCCGGGATCATCCGGCACGTCTGCGCGAAAGGGCAGGGCGAGTACATCATCGGGACGGAGACGGGGATCATCCACCAGGTGGAGAGGCGGTGCCCGGGCGCCCGGTGCATCCCCCTCTCCCGCACCGCCGTCTGCGAGAACATGAAGAAGATCACGCTCCGGCACGTCCGCGACGCCCTCGCCCGGATGGAGCCGCGGGTCACGGTCCCGCCGGACGTCGCGTCCCGCGCGCGGCGGGCGATCGAGCGGATGCTCGCGGTCGGCTGATTCCCCTCACGTGCCGCGGCGCGCCCTCTTCTGCCTTCCCGCCTTCCTCTCTCCCTCCCCGCCGAGGACCTCGTCCATGCTCCCCGACCGGAAGCCCGCAAGGTCGAGCGTGACGTACGGGATCCCGAGGTCCCGGAGCCTCGCCGCGACCTCCCCCGCCCGGGCGGCGAGCCGCGGGATCTCCCCCTCCCCCACCTCTATCCGCGCGAGGGGCCCGTGCAGCCTCACGCGGACGGGGGAGAACCCCTCGCCCCGGAGGATCTCCTCGGCCGCCTCGATGGTCCGGAGCCTCTCCTCGGTGATCTCCTCGCCGTAGGGGATGCGCGTCGCGAGGCAGGAGTCGGAGGGCATGTCCCAGAAGGAGTAGCCCCTCTCCCGCGCGAGAGCCCTCACGTCCTCCTTCGCGAGCCCCGCCTCGGCGAGCGGGTGGACGATCCCCGCCTCGTCCGCGGCCCGGATCCCCGGCCGGCGCGCGGAGAGGTCCGAGACCGTGACGCCGTCGGCGACCGTCGGGATCCCGAGCTCCCTCGCCCGGTCAAGGAGGATCCGGGCGTCCTCCCTCCTGCAGAGGTAGCACCTGTCCGGCGGGTTGGACGCGATCGCGGGGGGGATCCCGCTCTTCGTGACGACCTCGAGCGAAAGGGAGAGCTCCCGGGCGAGGCGGAGGGCGGTTTCCCCCGCGTGCCGGGGGACGAGGGGGCTCTCGATGAAGACGCACCGCGCGTTCTTCCCGAGGACCTCCGTCGCGACCGCCGCGAGGAAGGCGCTGTCCACTCCCCCCGAGTAGGAGACGAGCATCGCGCCCCTCTCCCGGATCTTCTCGCAGAGGGCGCGGTACTTCCTCCGGAGCCCCCTCGGCAGCCCCGCGCCCTCCCCCTTCACGCCGCTCCCCGTGCCGGCGCCTTCGCCTGCGTCCACTCCCGTCCCTCCCCTGCCGCTCTCACAATCGTGGATCGCCCGCGGGACGGGAAAAAGGTTCGTTTCCGCCGGCGGGCACCCTTAAATCCCCGCACGATAATACGCAACCATAGGAGTGGCGACCCGTGTGCCTCACGTCCCTGATCTCGCGGCTCCTCGGGCGGAAGGAGGGCCCTCCACGCGGGAGGGAGAGGGGAGAAGAGGAGGATGAGGAGGAAGAGGAGCTCCAGGAGCTCGTCGCGCTCGAGATCGTGTGAGGGGGGTGGATTGGGGAGAATGTTGCAGTCTTCCTCCTAGAGAGAAACCGAAAGGGAAAATCCGTACCGGTGCGGGTTTCCTCTCCCGGTGTTAAATATTTGGGTAATTTTTATAAGAATCCGGTCCTACCGACTATGAGCAGGCGAATCGGAATGCCTTTGGTCGTTCGATGAGGTGGAATACTCAAAAATATCCTATCCGTGCCCCACTTTCAGGGGAAGAGTGGGGTACCGGCCACTTTTTCCGGCGTGACGGGTGATCCTTTTGGTCCTCGGGAGGGAGGCCCCGGAGATCGCAGCGCTGTTCTCACTCCTTGAGAAAAGGAATCTCAACGCATTCTTTGAACTCTTCCCTCGCGCCCTCGCGGAACACGGGCGTGACCTCCTTTGCGGGGAGGCAGGGAGGGAACTTGCAAATTCCATAGTCCCCCACTTCAGGGGCGAGAACGGGAAGGACGTACAGGAGGCCTTCATCGAGATCCTCTCGCGGGGAGTCCCGGACACTGCAGAACGTATCGCCTTCTACGAGATCATCGCCGGTGCCCTCGGTGCGTCTGACGCGGGCGGGAAGGATGAGTTCCTCGCCACGCTCTGCCTCGTCGAGCAGTCTCGGGAGATCGTGCGGTTCGCGTACCGTCTCGCGGATCCCTTCGGGGTAGCCCACTACCTCGCCGTCTTCTCTTTCACGACGGGGATCATCCCTGCGCGCCGCGGGGATCACGGGGACCCACGCGACGCGTTACGCAGGCCGCGCGTCACATTCACCGCGGGGAGGGAGGTCCGCCTGGTAATCCCCCCGCAATTCTTCACTTCACACCCGGACAATGGGGAGGTCCGCGTGACTCTCCTCTCCGGCTCTCATGTCCACGCGGAGAGCTTTACACTCGACCTGTACGCGGCAGGTGGCGGGGTTGTGACAGGGATGCGGGAGGTGGAGATCCCCCCGTGGGAAGGGACTCTCTCCGTGCAGCTTGAGCATGCATGCGGTGTCCTGCGCGCGTGGGAGATTCCCGGCATGACGGAAAAGAGACCGTTCCTCGCCTTCAGGGCACGCCGGCGCACCCTCGTCACCGATTCCGAGATCCCAAGGAAGGAGACATGGATTGTCTCCCCGTACCCTGTTCTGTACGCGGAAGGTCTCCTCGAGAGGGGAAGAGTCGCAGGTCTCTGGAGAGACTTTCAGTTTTCCCTCATCCAACCCCTCCCGCACTGCGAGTATTACCTCTCTTTCGCGAATGGCGGGATGTGCCGGATACCCTTCAAGTCAGCAGGGCGGTCCCCGTCCCTCGCCGGGACATTGGTGGAGTACGCCATATTCGATCCCCCACTCCCGTGGTACACCGATGTCCCCCGCCTCATCGTCCCCATGGCCCCCTATCCCGATGAAGCGGCGGGGACGATCGAGATATTCCGGGAGTATGGGACGGGGGTCGAAGAACCTCTCGCGTCGTTCTCCACGGGCACCGCGGGGGAATACGCCCGCATGGACGACCGGATCAATGCCCTCGTCATCGATCTCTCCCACGGTGACCTCCTCGGGACGTCTGCCGCGGGCCTTTACATCGCCCGGTTCTCCGCGTGGGAGGCTCCCCTCCGGTTCGGCATCGCCCCGGGCCTTCGGGTCTTCTTCCACCCCCCGGTGTTCCTGCCCGGCGGGGAGAATCGCTCGCTCGAGGTGGAGGTGGAGGGACCGGACATCGTCGAGCCGCTCTCCCCCTGCGAGGTGGTGAGGGAGGGACTCTTCCGCCTCCCTGCCCCGACGGATCCCAATCCCGCCGCGTCGACGGTGGCGTTCCGACTCGTGTACCGGGACGCGCAACGGGGGTCTCCCACAAGCCTCACTGTCCGCATCAAGCTACCCATCGTGCGCTGCACCCTCGCGGGTCTCTCCGGGGGTCACGAACCCATTCCCCTCGGAGGAGGTGTAACACTCATGAGGGAGACGCTTGAGGATGCCCTCGGGACCGCAGAAGTCATCGTCGAGCGACCAAGGGAGCTTTTGGGCAACTGGATACTCTCGGTCGGTGAGCAGGAATCGCGCCGGAACACCGTCGACGACGAGGGGAACCTCCATTTCCCCCTCGAGGTGTTCAGGGAAGTCATCCTCGCGCACCGAAACGGCACGCTCCCTGTCACCCTCGCGCACGAGGGCATAAACGACGGTGTCCGGACCCAGGTCGACATCCTGTCCCTCGTTGACTGGACAGTGGAGTACACGGACTCCTCTGTGGAATTCCGCGAGGGTAGGGTGACCGTCACTGTCTCGTGGAGGGAGCGGGGGAGGTCAGGGGAGGCAACGTTCGTCCTCACCCGGAATGAGTTAGGGATACCCTCCGGGGAAGAACTGAGCGAGGGGGTACGCGTCGAGCCTTCGGGGACCCAGTGGAAGGAGTACTCGGCCAGTTTCACGTTTCCCTTCGCCGACACCCAGATCGAGTACACGATGGGATTTGCCCGCGGGGATTCGGGGGAGGGGGAGTGGGCTCTCACGCGCGCACTGCAGTTTCCCCAGAAGATCCGCGTCGGGTCGGATCCCCTCGCGATCGCAGAGTGGTATTATAGGCGCGGGGATATTCTTGCATCCTTGAAATGGCTCAAGAATGTCTGCCGTGATCACCCGCGGTATGCAGATGCCCTCGTCCTGCGCGCGCGCTGCCTCTCCTCCCTCGCCGACGGTGCACCGACTCAAGAGGAGGTGAAGGGGAGACTCACGGAGGCGATCGGGGTCCTCGCAGATGCACTCGCGACGGGGGCCGATGGCTCGGCCCGCGTCCTCAAGGCGCACCTGCACAACAGGCTCGGCATCCTCGGGGACGGTGATTGCACCCCGTTCCGCAAGGCAGAGGAGATTCTCGGGGAACTCCTCGGCAGGAACCCCCACGATATCCCGGCTCTCGCCGAGTACGGCATCGCGCTCGCGGGGATGGGGAGGATCCTCGAGGCAGCACACATCTCCCGGTACCTCGATTACCTTGACCCCGGGGAGACGATTCCAGAGACCGCGTACGCGAAGGCGGTGATACTCAGGCTCTTTGCGGAACGGGTGAAGGGAAAGGTAAGTGAAAGGGATCAAAAGGAGATCGGGAGACTCCTCGCGAGGGCCCGTGAACTCGGGGGGTGCGGTACAGTCCGGACGTCGGCACCCGCGGGAGCGAGGGAGTGCGCCGGAGAATCTGACCAGCGGGAACCAAAGTGACGTCGGAGGTGGTCCATGGAGGGGCTGTGTGATTACTCGTTTGTCCGGTGGAAGAATGGCTTTGCGACGTTTGAACAGGCGACGAACCCCTCCGGTTTCGAGCCGTACGAGCACCAGGTGGAAGTCTGGAAGGAGATGGACAATTACTTCAAAAAGTCAAGGTACGGGATTCTCTGGGTGCCGACCGGAGGGGGCAAGACGGTCATCGCCGCGAAGTGGCTCCTCGAGGAGAGAATCGACAAGGGCTACAAGGTGATATGGTTCGCGCACATGGGCATCCTCCTCAAACAGGCGGCAGAGACCTTCCGCGCCGTCCTCCAGAAGTACCCTGCCCTGAAGGGGAAGAGATCGATCCGGTGTGCCCTCGTCCTCTCGCGTAATGTTGGGGGGACCGGGTGGAGGGAGGTCGCGAAGGACTCCTGCGACGTCGTGTTCGCCTCACCGTTCTCCTCGGCGCGGTACATGAACGACATCGCATCCTTCGTGAAGACGGCGGAGAAGGGCGTGTTCGTGGTCGTGGACGAGGTCCAGCACGCGTACGCGCCCACGTACAGGAAGATCCTCGAGAACCTCAGGCAGATGGAGAAGGTGTTCTTCCTCGGGATGAGCGCGACGCCCTACCGGATGGCAAAGGACGAGTCGGTCGGCCTGTGGAAGTTGTTCGACGCGTACGACCAGAAGTCGGGGAAGATGAAGGTGATCGCGCGCGTGCGGCAGGAGACCCTCATCGAGAAGAATATCCTCGCTAAACCGCAATTCCACGACCGCCACACGGAGATCGAGCCCGAGGTCCCCGGGGATGAGCAGCTCCTCGACAGGTTCCACGAGCTCTCGAGCGCGGCACTCCAGTCCCTCTCCGAGAACGAGGCGAGGAACAGGCTGATCTGCGAGGAGTACCTCAGGAACTACAGGGAGAAGAAGGATATCGATATCGAGAGGTACGGGAAGACGCTCATCTTCACGCCCACGATCGAGGGGAACAGGAGACTCTACGAGGTGTTCACCCGGATGCTCCGGGAGAACGGCTACCACAATGTCATCCGCGTCGCTTACATCGACAGCACCGTCCCGGAGAGCGAGAGAGCGCGCATCATCGAGAAATTCCGCACCCCGTGGTCTAAGAACTCCCACGACTCCATTGACATCCTCATCAACGTGGAGATGTGCACCGAGGGGTTCGATGCCCCCCTCACGAGGACGGTCTTCCTCGCACGCCCGACGAGCTCGGACTCCCTCGTCCGCCAGATGATAGGGAGGGCAATGCGGGGACCCCGGGCCGGGGGTAACGCGGTCTGCCACGTCGTCCGGTTCGTGGACCGTCTCCCCGAGGGATACGACCTGATAGACCCCGAGCAGGTGATAGAGGAGGAGAGGAGGGAGGAACCGCCATTCAGCCTCGTCCCGCGCGAGGTCCTCAAAGTGTTCCGGACGGCAGTACAATCCCTCGCAGGGAGGGTCTCGTCCCTCCTCCCGTTCAGGTTCAGCTACATCCCGATAGGCTGGTACTACCTGCAGCCCGATTCCGCTCGTTCTGACGGGAACTACGGGGAGGGCAGAGAGGACGACGAGGCAGGCATCGACGGTGTCTACATCGCCGTCCTCCCCCACCAAAAGAGGGGATTCTCGAGACTCTTTTCTTCCATTGCACACAACGGCCCAGAAATCTTTAGGGAGAGAAAGTACGGGGATCTCGTGAGGAACTACTTTTACGATTGCCCCGACCCCCTCCCTGACGAGGACACGCTCAAAGAATTCATCGCCGCTTTCCCCTCCAAGAAGAAATCGAGAGCTTTCGCCAGCGAGGAAGAAATCTTCGTCCAGTTCAAAGACAGGAGTGCCATCTCCCCGTGGGCCCTCGCCAGGGAAGACGGGTGTTCCCCTCCTGACGCATCGCGGTTCTACGAGAAATACCCCTTCTTAAAAGAGTTCTACCCCCGCGACGCGGAACTCCTCCACGACATTGCCCTCTGCGGGCTGTATAGGACGTTGGATGAGCGCACTCCCCCCGGGATCGATCCCGGGAAGTGCGAGGAATTCGTCAAGGCCAGCATCCACGAGGAGAGGGTGATCCCCATGAAGGAGATCCTCGATGACCTCGCGAAGGAATCCCCTGACATTGCGAGACTTCCCGGTGCCGCGTTGGTCTCCCCGGTCGAGTTCCGGTGGGACAAAGAGGGTTTGCCCCCCGCGCCCCTCGGGTTCTGCCGATTCTCAGACGGCAAGGTGGAGCTCCACCTCGCCGACGTGCTCCAGAAAAAGGCAGTCCCCCGGGCGGTAAGGGAGTACGCGATCTCCCACCTCCTCGCCCACGCCGCGGCCCCCTACGCGCACTACGGCCCCGTCCACTCCGCGAGGGAGCGGCAGTTCCGGCCGACGAGGACCGCGGCGAGGCAATTCCTCAGCCTCCCCGTGTGGGAGGACAGGGAGGTCGTCGCGGAGGACGGCGCGTGGGCGAGGGTGTGCCGCGCGTACCTCACCCTCGTGCTCCGCGTTGCCATGGAAGTGGAGACCCCGATTCTCGACGAGTTCCTATGAAGGGACCCATGAGAGATCCAATCCCGCACACGGATGGTGGATAATGTCACTCGACCCGTTCACAACATCCTCTGACCTTTCCCGCCGGTACATCTCGTACATGAAGAGCACGTTCTTCATCAGGGAGAAAAAAATACGGGAGCAGTTTGAAGATGCCCTTTCTAAGGCAAGATTCGTGAAGGGGCCGCTCCTCGAGGTTACCCCTCCATTTACGAAGGGGGCTTCATTGACATCCCTCATCGCGGAGGGTGTCCTCAGCCGTGAGTTCGAAGTTCTCGGCCTTGAGAAACTCCCCCGCACGCTCTACGCCCACCAGGAGAGGGCGATCCGCCGCCTCGTCACCGGGAAGAGGAACGCCATCGTCGCGACGGGGACAGGGAGCGGAAAGACCGAGACATTCCTCATCCCCATCCTCAATGCGCTCATGAGGGAGAGAGAGAACGGGACCCTTGGCCCCGGAGTCCGGGCCCTCCTCCTCTACCCCATGAATGCCCTCGTCAACGACCAGGTGCAGAGGTTGCGGGAGCTCCTCGCGGGATACCCGCACATCACCTTCGGGCAGTATACCGGGGATACCCCGGAAGAGGAGGAACAAGCGAGGGAGAATTACATTCACGAGCACGGGTCCCACCCCCTCCCTCACGAGCTCATCTCCCGGGAGCGGATGAGGAGGACTCCCCCCCACATCCTCCTCACGAACTACGCGATGCTCGAGTACCTCCTGTTGAGGCCAAGTGACATGGACCTCTTTGAGGGGGAGCACGCGGGGAAGTGGGCATTCATCGTTCTGGATGAGGCCCATACCTACACAGGTGCGAAAGGGATCGAGATCGCGATGCTCCTGCGGAGGCTGAAGAACAGGGTCCTGCGGGACGGGCGGAGGCTCCAGTGTATCGGGACGAGCGCGACGCTCGCCCGTGGGGCATCCGACTTCCCGGGGATCGTCCGGTTTGCCCGTGACCTCTTCGGCGAGCCGTTCGAACCCGAGGACATCATCCTCGGGGAGAGAGTCGATCCCCCTGTCCCGGCGGTGACAATCTCGCTCCGGCCGGAACGGATCCTGGAGTGGGCGAGGGAGATCGAGTCGGGCACGGAACCGGACATTGCCACGGCAC
This sequence comes from Methanolinea sp., assembly GCA_030055515.1. Lineage (NCBI taxonomy): Archaea > Methanobacteriati > Methanobacteriota > Methanomicrobia > Methanomicrobiales > Methanoregulaceae > Methanolinea > Methanolinea sp. Next base: position 329,022 of record JASFYI010000002.1, read on the forward strand.
GGAGGGTTCTCGAACAGGACGGGATCCCCCCCGGTCTCCTCGGAGAATGGGCAAAGTCGTCGGGGGGTTCGTTCCGCGCCTTCCTCTCCCACGTGCTCACGCACGAGTCGACTATCGTCACGCTCCGGGAATTCCTGCGTACAAATGATACCCCCGCCCTCGAGGACGTCGCGGCGCACCTCTTCCCCGGTGATCCGCGCCAAAACGAACTCACGAGATCCCTCCTCTCCCTCGCGGTCCGTGCGAGGGAGTCGGGCACGGAAAACCCGCTGATCCCAGCACGGTACCACTTCTTCGTGAGGGCGATCGAGGGATCGTTCATCGCGTTCACGCCGGACCCCATCGTCCAGATCGAGCCTGTCCAGGACGTGAAGACACCGGCAGGGACGTTCCGCGCATTCGAGATGGCCGTCTGTGAGAATTGCGGTGCCGTGTATCTCGTCGGGAACAGGAGCAACGATGTCCTCACGCACCCCCACCCGATATTCTATGACTATGCCCCCGCCGAGTACTATCTGCTCTCCCCCGCGACCACGCTCGGAGGGGAGGACGAGGACGAAGAGGCCCTCGCCGCGGCTCGCCTGAGCACCGGCGAAGAGTGGATCCTCTGCGCGAGGTGCGGCAAGATCAAGAACGCGAAGATCCTCAAGGACTCCTGCCCGTGCATCCAGTCGCACGCCATCCATCTCACCAAGGTGAACGCGAGGGAGAGGGGTGTGCACACCTGCCTTGCGTGCGGAAAGACCAATTCGGCCCGCCCGATCGTCCGGAGGGTCGTCACCGGGAGCGACGCCATGGGATCGGTCCTCGTGACCGAACTCTTCGCGCACATCCCCCTCCGCGAGATCAGGGTGAAGAAGGAGCCGCGCGTGGCCGACCCCGAGTGGGGTGTTGTGACAGCGGAGGGGGCAGATGAACCGCGCACGGCGAGGAGAGCGAGGAAACTGCTCGTCTTCTCGGACAGCCGGCAGGACGCTGCCTTCTTCGCGCCATACCTCATGAGGACGTACCACCAGATTCAAAAGAGGGCCCTCCTCCTCCAGATTCTCAAGAAATACCAAAAGAGCATCATTGCGAACCAGTGGTCTTTGAATGATTTCGTATTGTCGCTCGTGCTCGAGATAAAAACCCTCTCCCTCTGCGATCACGACCGTTCCAACCAGGAGATCGAGAACATCGCGTGGAAGTGGCTGCTCGACGAGTTCTTCTCGTTCGAGGACCGCATCAGCCTTGCGCAGCTTGGTCTCCTCGACTTCATGCCAGTGAGACCACCCGGTATCGGCATGTTCAGAATCCCGCTCAAGGAGAGCCCATGGAACCTCTCTGACGACGAGATCTGGACCCTTCTTGCCATCCTCCTCACCACGCTCAAGAAGAAGAGAGCCTTCCACTTGCCTGAGACGGTGCGCGGGGACCGCGACATCCTCGGACCAAGCGGGGCACCCGCCTATGTCCGGCTCAAAACACGGGGGACGCGGACACAGATTTCCACGTGGGTGCCTCAGGGCCAGAAAACGAACCAGAGGCTTGACTTCATCACCCGCCTCGCCGCGCGGCTCGGGGTTACCCTCCCCGAATCGGGGGCGGGGAGCGCGCGGGACATCCTCGAAAAACTCTGGACACACGTCCTTTCGCCGGGAAGTCCCGGATCGCATTTCGAGAGGTTCTTTACGGACCAGAACCTCGGGACCGAGGGGATCGCGTACCAGCTCTCTCTCTCCCCGTGGGTTGCTCGCTCCCCCCTCCTCGACAGTGAGACGGTGTGGTACAGGTGCGACACGTGCCACAAGGTCACCCCCCACAACCTCCGCGGGGTCTGCCCGACGTTCCGGTGCCCGGGGGCCCTCCAAAAGATAAACCCCTCGGAGGTATTCGGGGAGAACCACTACTTCCAGCTCTACACGGGGACCACGCCGAAACGGTTCCTCGCGAGGGAGCACACGGCCCAGCTCGCGCGGTCCTACGCGACGAAGGTCCAGTCCGACTTCATCAACGGCGAGGTGGACGTCCTCTCGTGCTCGACGACGTTCGAGCTTGGCGTGGACGTCGGGGAGTTAGAATCGGTCTTCTTACGCAACATGCCCCCCCGGCCCGCAAACTACATCCAGAGGGCGGGGAGGGCCGGGAGGAGGACGGACTCGACCGCGTTCTGCCTCACGTTCTGCCAGCTCAAGTCCCACGACTTCCACTACTTTCAGGATCCGGCACAGATGGTCCGGGGGAAGGTATCCCCGCCGTTCTTCGATATCAGGAACGAGAAGATCGTGCGGCGCCACATGCTCGCAATGGCCCTCTCCGCGTTCTGGAGGGCCCCGGAGTACACGCGTTTCTTCGGGACGGTGAACGAGTTCTTCTTCGGCGAGGGTCCGACTGGCCCCGAGCTCTTCCGGGAGTTCCTCAGGAAAAAACCGGCGGCGCTCCTCTCCGCGTTCCGCGAGGTGGTCCCCGAGGGCCTCGCGTACCTCCTCGACGACGCGGACGGGGAGTGGCGGTTCGCCGCGGAGATGTTCGACCCGGAGAGGGGGCCGTTCTCCCTCGCGACGAGGGAGATCCGCAGTGACATCGAGGCGCTCGGGAGGGCCAGGAGAGACCTCTTCCAGAAGGGCAAGAAGACCGACCACATCCTCAACATCCAGAACATGCTCCTTGGCAAGCGGGTCATCGACTACCTCGCGTCGCGCAACGTCCTGCCGAAGTACGGGTTCCCCGTGGACGTCGTCGAGCTCGCGGTCTACTCCCGCGAAGGGGCCAACCTCGACCTCACGCGCGACATGAAGATCGCCCTCTCGGAGTACGCGCCCGGAGGCGAGGTGGTCGCGGACGGGAAACTGTGGAAATCCCGGTACGTGAAGAGGCTGACCCGTTTCGAAATGGATCTCGAGCAGAAGTACTACGTCATCTGCCAGAATTGCAGCTGGTACAAGACGTCGTTTAAAGAGGAGGACATCCCGGATGTCTGCGAGGCGTGCGAGACCCCCCTCAATCTCCCACGCAGGCTGATCAAGCCTGCTTTCGGTTTCATCGCGGACTGGGATGGTTCGTCCCCTGTGGGGATGAAGAGACCGGAGAGGACGTACTCAACGAGGGTCTTCTACACGGGGGAGAGCGAGGAGAAGGTCACTATCCCCCTCCCCCTCCCCGACGGCCGAACCCGCCTGATCGCAACGAACGCGGAGAACGGGCGCTTTGGGATCCTCAATTTCGGGAAGAACCGGGCCGGTTTCAAGATCTGTAGCCTCTGCGGGTACACGGTGCCGGGCGACAAGGACGTGCCAAAGACGCACAAGACGCCGTTTGGCGAGCAGTGTCGCGGCGGCGTGTTCGAGACGTTCGACCTCGGCCACGAGTACCTGACGGACATGGTCAAGCTGGTCTTTGAGAATTACGACCCCGCCGTCCCGAACGCGGAGGGGATCGGGTTCTGGCAGTCCCTCCTCTACGGCATCCTCGACGGCGTCTCCGACTGCCTCGACATCGAGAGGAACGACATCGACGGCTGCATCTACTTCGAGAGGGGGAGGAGGACGGCACTCGTCCTCTTCGACGCGGTGCCGGGCGGCGCGGGGCACGTCCAGAGGATCGCAAACGAGGGCAGGCTCATCGAGGTGCTCGAGAGGACCCTTTGGAACCTCTCGCGGTGCGCGTGCGGGGGCGAGGAGGGCGATGCGAGCTGCTACGGGTGCCTGCGGAACTACGAGAACCAGTACTGCCACCCGAACCTGAAGAGGGCCCCTGTCATCCGGTTTCTCGCCCGTTGCCTGGAGAAGACGACGTAGACATCCGATGAAAGGAAAGAGGTCCGCCCTCCCGCGGATCGTTTCCGCACGGTTTTTCCCCGCCGGCGGCGATAATTCCCGCGATGTTCCCGCGGAGAGCCGCCGCCCTGTGCCTCGCCTGCCTCTTTCTCTCCCTCCCTGCCGCCGCGGCGACCGGGCCCGGGTGGACGTTCTCTCCCCCCCGCGGGAAGATCTCGGGGTTCGCGGTCTCGGGCGACGGCGCGTACACCGCGGTCGGGACGACGATGGGCCGGCTCGTCCTCCTCGACGGATCAGGCGCGGTCCTCTGGGAGAAGCAGTTCGCAGGACCGCTCGCGGTCGCCCTCGACGGGGCGGGGACGATGGTGGTCGCGGCGGAATCGGAGTCCCGCGAGAAGATGAAGGGCACGCTCCGGGGCTTTACCACGGGCGGCGCCCCCCTCTGGGTCACCCACCCGGGGTACATCTGCGGCTTTGCGGCCGCGGCGGACCTCTCGCGCACCGCCGTCGGGACATCACAGGGGGAGGTCGTGGTCTACGACCGCGAGGGGTGTGTCGCGTGGCGCGAGGCCGACCTCTTCAAGCCGTGGAGCACAAGCTGCGTCGCCCTCTCCCCCGACGGGAAGTTCCTCGCCTACGCGCTCCACGAGGCGACGCCCGCCCTGTACCTCGTCGACCTCTCGTCCCACAGGAAGAAGGCACTCAAGGTGCACTCCGCGACGTACGGGAGCCCGATCCGGGCCGCGCGGTTCTCTGCCGACGGTAAGACCCTCCTCTGCGTCCAGGGCGAGGGGAGCACGGACACGGTCGCGCTCTTCTCGACGGGGGGCACGCTCCTCTGGAAACGGTCCCTCCCGCGCGTGACCGCCGCGGAGTTCGCGGACGCGGGCGAGGCGATCGTCGCCGGGTCGGCAGACGGGACCGTGCGCGTCCTCGACAAGGGGGGCAACGTCACCCTCTCGCGGGACGTGGGGAGCCCTGTCCTCTCCCTCGCGGTCACGCCGGACGGGGCCGCGATCCTCGCGGGGACGGAGAGGGACGGGATCGTCGCCCTCTCCCGCGGGAACGAGACGCTCTGGCAGTGTGTCCCCGACCGGTTCCCGTGGGCCGCGGTCACCGCCCTCGCCGTCGCGGGGAACGGCACGCGGGTCGTCGCGGTCGTGAACGGGAACGAGGTGATCGCGCTCTCGCGGGAGAACGACGCGGGACGCGGGGGCGACCCGGCCGGAGGCACGGGGAGCGGGGAGGAGGAGGGATCGCCCGCTAAGAAGGACAACGTGGCGGCGCGAGAACCGGTCCCGTCCGGGGATGGCGGGGAAGTCACGAACGCGACGGGGACACCGTCCCCGGGCCCGGGGGTCGGCGCGGGGGAGAGGAGGGGGTGTCTGCTCCCCGGACTCCCGGGGATCACGAGGGATACACCCGCAAACAGGAGTGACCTCTTCGCAACCCTCGTCGCGGGGCTCGAGGGGGGACTCGGCGGCCGCCCGCGGGGGAACTGACCAGCCGCGGGGAGGACGGTCGGGGGATCCCTTCGTTTTCGCCCGAACGGGGGAAAGGTGCATCATGCCCCCGCGCGGGAGACCCGCCGGTTTGCCCGGGAGTTGCCGCGGTGCGACAGGGAGGGGGGTTTGGCGAAAAAACGCGGGCGGCGGGGGCATACGCCGTCCCGTTGCCGCGGTAGTCGGCTGCAGAATTGTTGGGGAGCGGGGAAGGAGGGGGACAGTCCTGCCCTTCCCCGTCGCACGGCGAGAACATGGTGCCCTTGAGAGATCTGCCGGCCCTGTTATTGCGTCCCCTCAGGGTCTCATCCCTCCGTGCGGTTCCGGGGGAGGTCTCACGTTTATCCCCGGCAGGGCCTGCCTTGCACCGAGCGCCCCACGGGGGATTGCACGGCGGTGCCCGCCCAGAATCGCGCCCTCAGAGGAAGATCGCGAAGAAGAACGCCGAGAGTGTCCCGATGACGAAGAGCACGATGACGACGTACGCGAGGTTCTGCACCATCTCCGAGAGCCGCGCGGTCTCCCCCAGGCCCTTGGCGAGGCGGTCCTCGAGGCGCGAGATCCGCGCGGAGATCTCCCCCTGCTGCGCCGCCACTTCCCGGACCAGCGAGAGCCGGGAGTCGAGCCCCGCGACCTTCCCCGAGAGCTCCCGCATCTCCCCTCGGAGCGCGGCGAGTTCCCCAGGCAGGGGGTTCGTGGCAGAGAGGATCGCGTCCTCGCGGTCGGCGAGCCGCTGGATTTGTTCAGAGAACGTGCCGGTGTCGGGGATCGCGTCGACCCTCTCGCGGAGCGAATCGATGTGCCCCTCCACGCGCGAGAGGAACGTGGACACCTCCTGATGCTGCCGCTCTCCCCTCTCCCGGAGGTGTCCCAGCGAGGTGGAGATCTCCCTGATATTCTCCCCGATATTTTTCCCTACCTCCTGTGCCTCCCCACGGAGTGCCTTAAGATCTTCCGAGAGATGTGCGAGGGAGGAGACCGCTTCCACGTCCCGGTGGATCTCCCCGCCCATCTGCCCGAGCATGGAGAGGAGGGTATCTGCTTTCACTGAAAGGCCGGAGAGCCCGCGGGAGAGCGCGTCGAGCCGCCCGAGGACCTCGGCCGCGTCCGCGCCCTTCCTTGACTGGCTCTCCTCGAGCCCGCGGAGTGCCTCCCGGCATTCTCCCATCTCCCTTGCCAGCTGCTCGAGCCGCGCCTGCAGCGACGATAGTTCGTCGATCTTCTCCTCAAGCCCGGCGACAGCCTCCTCGAACACGTCCACTTTCTTCGAAAAGGATGCCAACTTCTCTTCCGCGTCGAGAATGATCCTCTTCTGTTCCTCGGGGGGTAGGAGCACGGGGCCCATTGCGCACCGATGTGTGATTCTCCCTCCCCGGTATTAAATGGTGGGTGAATTTCACGGCCCGCAACGGCCGCGGAATCCCGGGGAGGACCCGCGCCGGTCAGCGGTGTGCCCTCCCGCCTGCCGGGCGATCCCGCTGTGCCCGCCGGTAGACCGGGTCGCGCCGGGGAGATGGAAGCCTGTTCCCGCGGTCCGCCGGGGGAACCGGGGATCCTGCCATCGCGTCCCCCGCTGCGCGCAAGCCCGTGTGCGGTCCGCCGGGGCGAGGTCGCGGTGGCCCCCTGTTCGGCATCCCCGCGGTTGCCTGACGACCCTGGATGCTCGTTCCACGGGACCCGCGTTTCCGGTTCCACGCCGCGCCACGAACCTTTCCGGCGTGCCCGGGATAGTATCTGCCCGGCGCCTGGAAACCGTGCCGGCAAAACGGGTGAACCACCCGTAAACCTCTCCATGCTATACGAACGGACGGTGGATCTGCAGGCCGGGACGGGCGGGGGGTCTCCGCACGGAAAAACACCTGTCCGCAAGAGCCGCCCGCTAGGTCGCGGTCTCAAAGTCTCCCCGCCGTTCCCCCACATTCACGCGATAAACTCCAGGAGAGTCCAGGAGAGCCTATCTTCCGAGTCCCTGTTCCCCGGCGTATCACGGGATCGTCGGTCCTCGCATATACAGCCCGGAGACGGCCGGAGTGGCCCCCGTGCACGCGGTGCGCCGACTTCCCCCGGTGTGAGGGGGGCCTGGGTGATCGAGTGGCCGCCGCGCACGCGGTGCGCCGGGTTTCGATGGCCCGGCTGGCGCCCCGGTCCGCCCGTGTCCCCCATGCGCATACGATGCACCGTGATATACCCGAATGCTCCCATGATGCTTCCAACGAGGTCCCCCTTGCACGCCCCATGCCGGGGAATCACACTTCCCTTTTCGCGGGGGACCGCGGCCTAGATACCCCGGAGGTACGAGTGCCCGCAGGGGAACGCGGGTTTAATCTATTTTTCCCGGGAATTACCTTCGTTTCCATGCGCATTCCCCGGGGAATTTCCCCGGGGATGATTGGGGCGGGAGTTCCGATCCGTGGGTCCCGCAAGGACGCGGGAGGGTGGTTCCCCCGGGACAGGGGCCGGGACGCCTCCCAAAATCTATTTATTCCCGGTGGACGAGGCTCGATTGGCATGTGGAAGTACATGGCTTCATATGACAAGACGGCACTTGTCCGCGCAATCCCGGAGAAGGGGATCTACGAGATGTATCGTGGATTCGGGAAATGGAAGACGGATCCCTATGGGTATACGCTCTGGTCCGGCTGGTCGAGCTTGAACCTCAACTATGACGAGATCGAGGAGGACCAAATAAAGGAGGTGATGGAGAACATCGACAAGACCATCATCGAGTTCATGAAGCAACAGAAAGAGGAGAACTCCTGATCCTTTTTTCCTGTTTTCCTTGTGCGATACCCCCTCGGGCGCGAAACCCGGGGTATATTCATGGTGCACCCTTTTTCCAGCAGTGCACGGGGAGAGGGGGCGGTCCCCGGGTTCGCGGGGGGTCCCGGAGAGTGAATGCGCAAGAGAGGATTGGAGAGTAGGTTCATCCCCACGCACGTGGGGAACTCGTTGCCATGTGCGGGACACTGCACAACGGGATTGGTTCATCCCCACGCACGTGGGGAACTCAACGACGTCGAGCTGATGAAAGAAGGGTCGATCGGTTCATCCCCACGCACGTGGGGAACTCGCTGTTTTGTGTAGTCTGCCAGGGCATCCTCATGGTTCATCCCCACGCACGTGGGGAACTCCTTGATAAGGTCGCTGGCCATCCGCAGCAGCTCGGTTCATCCCCACGCACGTGGGGAACTCTTTTGTTCCAGATTCCTGGCGACATCTATGGTGCGGTTCATCCCCACGCACGTGGGGAACTCACACTCGTGCATGATTAACCAACCGAGAGAATAGGTTCATCCCCACGCACGTGGGGAACTCAAGGCTAACCTCGCGCGAGAGGGAGCGACTGTTGGTTCATCCCCACGCACGTGGGGAACTCGAGAACCTCCCGGCGGCGAGTCGGGCGGCTATCGGTTCATCCCCACGCACGTGGGGAACTCGCCGTCAGGGTAGGGGGGAGAGGGCCATGCTCCGGTTCATCCCCACGCACGTGGGGAACTCGTGGTACAAGAATGGAGATAACACCGTACAGTCGGTTCATCCCCACGCACGTGGGGAACTCCCGGACGCCATGCGCACCGATATACGCGGTGTGGGTTCATCCCCACGCACGTGGGGAATTCAAGCCCTTCACCGAGGAAGATATAAATGGAGAAGGTTCATCCCCACGCACGTGGGGAACTCCTGTTGTTCCTGCGGAGTGGGCGAGAGAACGGCGGTTCATCCCCACGCACGTGGGGAACTCAATGTAGGCGTGTTTCCGGTTCTGAGCGATGGCCGGTTCATCCCCACGCACGTGGGGAACTCGGACGATTCTGTGATCCGGTATTCCCTGCCGACGGTTCATCCCCACGCACGTGGGGAACTCTCCACTCTTTACTCTGCCATCGTCTATTCAGTTGGTTCATCCCCACGCACGTGGGGAACTCGGGAACAGGGAAGCACTAAAGCGCAAACCAACAGGTTCATCCCCACGCACGTGGGGAACTCAGATTTAAAAATGGTGTTGGATTGAATGATTTGGGTTCATCCCCACGCACGTGGGGAACTCGTACATCCCTCTGGGAACGTGCAGACGACGACAGGTTCATCCCCACGCACGTGGGGAACTCCGGCGCGGAAAGAGACAAAATCCGGAATAGATTGGTTCATCCCCACGCACGTGGGGAACTCATCCTCGCGCCTGAATTCCCTTAACTCCAGCGTGGTTCATCCCCACGCACGTGGGGAACTCAGCTGTATAGAATGGGAGACTCCAGAATGGCTCGGTTCATCCCCACGCACGTGGGGAACTCATCCTCGCGCCTGAATTCCCTTAACTCCAGCGTGGTTCATCCCCACGCACGTGGGGAACTCGATTCGGTAACACGCTTTGCGAGCATGCAGAACGGTTCATCCCCACGCACGTGGGGAACTCCCAGCCGGCGTAGGCACCGAGCATCACAATGATGGTTCATCCCCACGCACGTGGGGAACTCCCAAACGTGCCACCCAGTTTGTTGTGAACGGTCGGTTCATCCCCACGCACGTGGGGAACTCTTTGTAAAGTCTCCTTTACATACCCCAAAAAATGGTTCATCCCCACGCACGTGGGGAACTCATGGTGATACCAACCTGTACTGTCCAATGTCCCGGTTCATCCCCACGCACGTGGGGAACTCGGGAGAACCCACCCCCCCTCTTCCGTAACGTACGGTTCATCCCCACGCACGTGGGGAACTCAAACGGTATCGTTGCGGCCGCCGGGGGCATTGTGGTTCATCCCCACGCACGTGGGGAACTCACAGAGGTCCGATGCGACGGTCAGGAGGCGACGGTTCATCCCCACGCACGTGGGGAACTCTCCTGTTCCCCGCCGCCTGGAAACGGATCCGTTGGTTCATCCCCACGCACGTGGGGAACTCAATCCATATTACCCGGCAGGAAGGGCCACAGTAGGTTCTTCCCCACGCACGTGGGGAACTCGTATGTTGTCCAAATACAGCACCAGGTCATGTAGGTTCATCCCCACGCACGTGGGGAACTCGATAGCGTGGCCGGTGGAGGTGTATGCACCTCCGGTTCATCCCCACGCACGTGGGGAACTCGTGGCCGGGAATCGTGGCAGGGGGCGCACCCACGGTTCATCCCCACGCACGTGGGGAACCCGTTTGCACTCATGGTTCTCCACCGAATACCTAAGGTTCATCCCCACGCACGTGGGGAACTCGACCTGGCGGAACTGCTGCCATGGCACCATGAGGGTTCATCCCCACGCACGTGGGGAACTCTTGCGAGTTCTGCCCTTAAATGCCCGTCAATCAGGTTCATCCCCACGCACGTGGGGAACTCACGAGAATTCGTGGAAAAAACGATGATTTGGTAGGTTCATCCCCACGCACGTGGGGAACTCCGCGCCACAGGCATCGCCACCGCGGTTTCTTCTGGTTCATCCCCACGCACGTGGGGAACTCTAGGAATAGTACGTTGCCAGCACTTCATAACACGGTTCATCCCCACGCACGTGGGGAACTCCACATTACGAGGTCCTCGACGACTCGCCGGTTTGGTTCATCCCCACGCACGTGGGGAACTCGAAGGCCCTGGAACTTAGAAAGGCGGGGTACACGGTTCATCCCCACGCACGTGGGGAACTCATTTGTGATCTCCACATTGTGCGATATGCTTACGGTTCATCCCCACGCACGTGGGGAACTCAATCGAAGCAATCATCGCAACACCTATCATCACGGTTCATCCCCACGCACGTGGGGAACTCGAATCGGTTATCCGCCGGGGGAAGGCGCCCGTATGGTTCATCCCCACGCACGTGGGGAACTCTCCTGTATCTCGTTGCCATGTTCTCACCTTATAGGTTCATCCCCACGCACGTGGGGAACTCGTCCTCTCAGTTACTCTGAGTTTCTCGGCGCACGGTTCATCCCCACGCACGTGGGGAACTCGCGTATGCTCCGCTCCGCTCGATAAAAACTCTTGGTTCATCCCCACGCACGTGGGGAACTCTGTTGCGCGGCGGATACCCGTCGTTTTGACGTTGGTTCATCCCCACGCACGTGGGGAACTCGTGGAAACGCCAGAAATCGTAATTTCAAAAGATTGGTTCATCCCCACGCACGTGGGGAACTCAAGAGGTGAAAAACATGGCAGAAATCTGGTACCGGTTCATCCCCACGCACGTGGGGAACTCGTCGTTCGGACACGCGGGCACAGGGCGAATTCCGGTTCATCCCCACGCACGTGGGGAACTCGATAATACGCTATATATGGGTGAAAGAGCACACGGTTCATCCCCACGCACGTGGGGAACTCGTGTACAAACACGATGATGTACACTCCATGGAAGGTTCATCCCCACGCACGTGGGGAACTCCTCGGGTGTGGGACCAATCGAGCCGGGTCCTCAAGGTTCATCCCCACGCACGTGGGGAACTCGCGGGCATCGGTTACGTATTGCAATATCGTGTTGGTTCATCCCCACGCACGTGGGGAACTCGGAAATACGCCTCTTCATATTTAAATATTTCTTGGTTCATCCCCACGCACGTGGGGAACTCGACATATCTTCTCCTCATTGCTCCAGTTCTTTCGGTTCATCCCCACGCACGTGGGGAACTCAAGCCCTTCACCGAGGAAGATATAAAAGGAGAAGGTTCATCCCCACGCACGTGGGGAACTCGATGTAGTGGCGTTTCCCCTCTAATTCTGCCTCGGTTCATCCCCACGCACGTGGGGAACTCATCCAGACAATCTCCTTCCCGCAGTACTTACACGGTTCATCCCCACGCACGTGGGGAACTCTCCTAAATGTGTTAGTGTATTGGTCATTCAGTCGGTTCATCCCCACGCACGTGGGGAACTCTTCTTCTCCCGTGCACACATCTCCTGCACACGCGGTTCATCCCCACGCACGTGGGGAACTCGTGCACCCGCATTGTCTGTGAGTAGAACGAGCCGGTTCATCCCCACGCACGTGGGGAACTCAGTGACATGAGTGACAATCCACTAATTGACGATGGTTCATCCCCACGCACGTGGGGAACTCATAGGGGCCACCACCCCACGGAAGGGGCACCTCGGTTCATCCCCACGCACGTGGGGAACTCTATTCTCCACCAGATACCATTCAGTCATTTCCCGGTTCATCCCCACGCACGTGGGGAACTCGAATTCCACAGATGGTATAGTCGTGTTGTACAAGGTTCATCCCCACGCACGTGGGGAACTCTAATGGTGGCCTGTAACCCGTTCATGCCCACACGGTTCATCCCCACGCACGTGGGGAACTCGACCACCTCTGGCACACCGCCGTGAGGTACACGGGTTCATCCCCACGCACGTGGGGAACTCCGGTATTCCCTGCCGACCTTCACGGCCCGGATCGGTTCATCCCCACGCACGTGGGGAACTCGAGAGCGCTACCTGGTTCAGCGCGTTCTCTAATGGTTCATCCCCACGCACGTGGGGAACTCCCGTTTGCGTCTGTGAGCGGGATGCCAAGCTCCGGTTCATCCCCACGCACGTGGGGAACTCCTGCAATGTCGAGATCGAATGGTCCGAATAGTTGGTTCATCCCCACGCACGTGGGGAACTCACTCGAGCGATGACGCACGTTTGCCGTTTCGTTGGTTCATCCCCACGCACGTGGGGAACTCGAATTCCACAGATGGTATAGTCGTGTTGTACAAGGTTCATCCCCACGCACGTGGGGAACTCGGAGCAGTTCCTCCCGATCTAACCGGGCTCGGCGGTTCATCCCCACGCACGTGGGGAACTCTACACATGGGGATACGGAACGAACGACTACATAGGTTCATCCCCACGCACGTGGGGAACTCGAGAGTGGAATATCGAAGAGAGTGACGGTTCAAGGTTCATCCCCACGCACGTGGGGAACTCGTGGGCCGGTCGCGTTTGTGTTTGCACCGCTCTCGTTTCATCCCCACGCACGTGGGGAACTCGAACCCAATGCCGTCAGGGTTATTACGCTCACAGGTTCATCCCCACGCACGTGGGGAACTCTCCGATGCGAACCTTATATCACTGTAATCAGATGGTTCATCCCCACGCACGTGGGGAACTCGACAGATTCCTTCGGAGGTTAACATGAATTTCTGGTTCATCCCCACGCACGTGGGGAACTCGTATGACAGTCCTCGAGAACGTAACACAGGGTAGGTTCATCCCCACGCACGTGGGGAACTCCATCGGGTGATGATGACATGGCCGCCTCCAGACGGTTCATCCCCACGCACGTGGGGAACTCCCATGTACCCTGTCATTGCCATGCCAAGTACCAGGTTCATCCCCACGCACGTGGGGAACTCGAAGGAGAGTATAGCAAACCGATCCAAGATATAGGTTCATCCCCACGCACGTGGGGAACTCGGAGTGCAGTCGATTTTCGCTTTCCCCTCAATAGGTTCATCCCCACGCACGTGGGGAACTCGGTGCCACGGCGCGCTTCATAAGGGACGGAACAGGTTCATCCCCACGCACGTGGGGAACTCTAGTTCGCCGTACCTCGAAAAGATATTGAGAATGGTTCATCCCCACGCACGTGGGGAACTCTCAAACTTTAGCCGGATTTTACCGGTTCCACAAGGTTCATCCCCACGCACGTGGGGAACTCATCTGCGGCGTCCTTGAACGGTTTCGCCATATAGGTTCATCCCCACGCACGTGGGGAACTCCCTCGTGGAGACGCATTTCATATTCGCAACAGTGGTTCATCCCCACGCACGTGGGGAACTCCCACTCCTGGAGGGGATTCTCGTCGCGGCGATAGGTTCATCCCCACGCACGTGGGGAACTCCATTCTCCCCGTCCTCTGGTTTATAATGATGTCGGTTCATCCCCACGCACGTGGGGAACTCATCTCTATAGCCTCGAGGACTTCTGGATGTGATGGTTCATCCCCACGCACGTGGGGAACTCGTGACAAGGGATAAATATGATAGTGGAGCATACGGTTCATCCCCACGCACGTGGGGAACTCCCTTGTGCAACCCCCTCCCAATACCCACATTTTGGTTCATCCCCACGCACGTGGGGAACTCTAACCTTTGAACATCGGCGTGTCGACAATACATGGTTCATCCCCACGCACGTGGGGAACTCTACGTCAAGGGGATTGTCGGGACACCGAAACACGGTTCATCCCCACGCACGTGGGGAACTCGTCGTAGGTCTGTTTCTCTGTCGTTACAATCTCGGTTCATCCCCACGCACGTGGGGAACTCTATTCCGTTCCCTGAGTGAAGAACATCGGAACCGGTTCATCCCCACGCACGTGGGGAACTCGTACCCCGTGATGCGCCCATACTCGTCGTACTCGGTTCATCCCCACGCACGTGGGGAACTCGGGGGCGGTATAGACTCTCCAAGGGACGTTTACGGTTCATCCCCACGCACGTGGGGAACTCATAGACGTCGCAATCCGAAGCCACAGGCATAATGGTTCATCCCCACGCACGTGGGGAACTCGCCATGGTACGTAATCACGTCCTCACCATGTACGGTTCATCCCCACGCACGTGGGGAACTCATTTGTATGGATTTAATGTTACGTAATGATGTTGGTTCATCCCCACGCACGTGGGGAACTCCCGGTTATGAGCATTTGCGTGTTTATCTTCATTGGTTCATCCCCACGCACGTGGGGAACTCACTAGAAGTAATGTTCCCATCCACGCGATAGACGGTTCATCCCCACGCACGTGGGGAACTCGTACCCGGCTTTTCGGAGTTCCAGGGCCTTGTTGGTTCATCCCCACGCACGTGGGGAACTCTTCCCGAGTGTGAGTAGTTTTGTTTCATCCATTGGTTCATCCCCACGCACGTGGGGAACTCGAGGTCACTCGACCGCGTCCACCCAGGAAAATCCGGTTCATCCCCACGCACGTGGGGAACTCTCTTCAATTTATATACACCAAAAAGAAGGTATATATCAGTCTTTCGATCTCTTCTCCGGTTTCTTCTCCGGCAGGAACGAGATTAACTTCACTCCGTCCATGTCACGCGGAATCCTCCTGTTCACTCCGACCGTGTCGAAATCGTACCCCGCGTCGTTGGGGGCATGCCATGCCATCACTGCACTCCCCTTGCCAAGGCCGAGGATGACCTGCTTCCAGATCATCTCTCTGACCCTGCTTGAATAATTACCGATGTACACCCCCGCCCGGATCTCGATGAGCCATAAAGCAAGTCTCCCCCTGAGAGCGGGAGGGGCATTCTCGGTCACGATCACCATGAGACCCATGCGAATTATGAAAACCTCCATTTTTACTCGAAGTCCTCGTCCTCCTTCTCGAAGGCCGGCAGCACCGCGTCCTCGTACGGCTTGGGCATTGGCATCCCGCTCGCAGCGAGGACCTCTTGGATGGTGGGGATGATCCGCTCGAGGATATTCTGTTCCCGGAAGAGGTCCCTGCATCTCTGCCGCACCTGCCGCTCGGGGTGGACCGGCCGGGAACCCGCGACCTCGAAGGCGGCGGGAACGACGGTCTCGAACTTGAAGAGGTCGGCGATGTCAAAGACAAAGGAGAGGGGGTTCCCGGTGTGGAGGAACCCGATGGACGGCGAGTACCCGGCAGCGAGGATCCCTGCCTCGACGATACCGTAGAGGCAGGCCGTCCCCGCGCTCAGGCACCTGTTGGGGAGGTCGGCCGCGGACCAGTTGTGCGGATCGTACCGCCTCCCTTCCCACCGGACCCTGTAGCGCCGGGCAAATTCCTCGTACAGGTTCCGCACCCGCACCCCCTCGAGGCCGCGCATCTGGTTGATGGACAGGGATGGATCGAGATGCTCCCCGAACCGTATCTCAAACATCTTCCGGACAACGCGGCGGCGCCCCTCCGGGTCGAGGGCGATGGAAGCCTGGTAGAGCAGGCGGTCGGACCGCGCGCCACCGGGGTACCCGGCGGAATAGAGGCGGACCCCGGCCTCCCCGACCCACACGAGGAGGCACCCGGCCTGCGCGGCGAGTTTCGCGGCGGCGTGCGAGACCCTCGTCCCCGGCTCGAGCATGAGGCACGCGACGCCCCCTATCGGGATCTGGACGCGGACGCCCCGCGCGTCGACGAGCACGAACGCGCCGTCGATCACGTCCAGCTCGCCGTACTCGAGGAAGAGGAGTGATGTCCGCTCCTTGAGGGGAATGGAGGGGACATGGGGTGGGATGGGGGGCATCTCCCGCCGCCCTTCACGCGGGCTTGACCATCAGCATCCCGCAGCCGAACCCCTTCGCCGGACCAATCCCCTCCGAAAGCGCCTTCCTGAAGAGGTCGGGATCCGTGACCCGGAGCAGGCCGGTAAAGTCCACCGTGCTGATCCTCACCTCCCTGTTCTCCTTTCCCTGCCGGAACTGGAGCTGCCGGTAGCCGCCCGCGACCACGCTCCCCTCATTCACCGAAAAGCCGTGTTTCCCGGCCCTCTCCGCGAGCCACCTCACTGCCTCGGACTGGATCAGGTCTGCCATCCGGACGGGGGGAGCGCCCTCTCCCTGCGCGGCGCGGACAACGCGTTTTGCGTCCATCACGACGTCGTGCCTCTTGTGGACACGCCGGCCCTGCTCGTCCGGGGGTGTCCACCGCGTCCTCACGGGGTTTGCCCGGAGGGAGAACCAGAGCCGCTGGCCGGGGAAGAGGACGGGGTTGTACTCCTTCGTCTCCACCATCCAGATCCTCCGCGTGCAGACCGGCTTCCTCTGCGAGACCGTGTAGATCACGGGCCGGCCGCGGACCGAGTCGACCCTGTACAGGAAATCCCTCTCCCGCGTCTCCCCGTCGGAGAAGAGGTCCCAGACCATCGCGTGGATCTGGTACGGTCCCGTCGCGATCTCCCAGAACTCCGGGGAGAAAGTGGCGCCGGGCCGAATCTGGACCCTGCTGAAGTACATCCTACGCCTCCCCCGCGCTCCCGAGGTCGACGACCCCGTAGTGCTCCATCCGGTTCAGGAACGTCCACCTCCTCCTGCTCTCGACCGCGTCCCGCCGGACCGTCGTGTGCCGCGCCTCGATCCCCGGGGTCCCGCCGGGCTCCCAGTAGAGTGCGGCGTGCGGGGGGAACCTGAACCTGCGGAGGATCTCGGCGTGGGCCTCCTCCGCGGCACGGACCGCGTCGAGGATCGTCTGGGCCTCGACCACCCTCGCGTGCACCGGGAGCCCCGGTGGGCACGACTTCCTCCCGAGGTACGGGACGAACCGCGGCCTGTTCAGGGCAGACGCGATCTCCTGCAGCGACCAGGGGAGATCTTCCGTTTTTGCCCACAGGCAGACGTGGACGAACGTGTCGCACCTGTACTCGCGGCGGGACTCTATCGTGTTGAGGACGTCGCGGCCAACCGAGAGTTCGTCCTTCCTCGTCCGGAAGTACCGGGCAGACTTCACGGCAGAGGCGGGCGGTGTCTGGACCGTGTGGTAGTCCGTGACGGCAGCCCCCGGGTCCCGCACGAGGCACGCGACCCCGAGCGACCCGGAGAGACGCGCGTGGGCCTCCTCCTCGTCGCGCCGGAGACCGAGTGCTGCCCCCAGAAGCCCGATGACCGCGGACTTCGAGGGGTGGTCGGCAGAGTGCCTGTTCTCCCCGACCGCGATCTCCCCCCACGACGCCATGGGGCCGTACAGCGAGAACACGCAGTACTGCACCATACTCACTTCGCCACGAATGCGAGGACGGAATCCAGCGTCCCCTCGCCCGTGACCGCGTTGAACCTGGCCGCGTCGTCACAGCACTTCCCGTACACCCTCTCGATCTTTGTCCGGGTATCCTCAAGCGCGTGGATTGCGCTGGAGAGGAGGTCTTCTCCCCTCACCGGCTTGACGAATGCGACAGCGAGCGACCGTGGCTGCTGCGAACCCCTCTCGGCGAGCAAGTACGACGCGTACGCCCGGGACGCGAACGATGCCTGTTTTCCTGCCGGCGCGACCTTCGCGCAGGCCTCCGTGAGCGCGGCGATCGCCCGGGAGGCAAGCGCCGTGTCCCCCCCGAGGTTCTCGACGAGGAGGTCCCGGTCGATGCAGATGTAGATGTAGTACAGCCCCGCCGCGAACTCGAGGACACCGATGTGGGCAGACCCGGTCTCGGACCCGAGCCGGTTGAGGTCGTCGACGGCCGTGAAGTAATCGTCCTCCACGACGACGTCGTGCACGGTGATCGCGTGGGAGACCTGGACGGCGGCCTCGGTGTTGAACTCGGGCGAGGCTGCGAGCATCCTCCCGAACATCGCGATGTCCACCGCCGCGTGCGTCTTCCGCAGGAGCTCAAGGTCACTATCCTCCGGTCCCTTCCCCGAGGCAGCGCACCTCTCGAGGAGGGCATCGATCGCGGAGATCTCCTCGGGGGAATAGTGGACGATCTGCTCGGTCTTCAGGTCCTTCTCCCTCCCCGCGACCTTGCCGAACCGCTCGGCTATCTTCTTTGCCCACTCGAGCGCGTTCCTCTCGGCGACGGGCTTCCTCGACGGCGGCGTCTCCTTCCCGGAGAGGACATCTTTCAGGGTCCGCCCCGAGACGAGGGCCTCGACGATCTTGTTGCCCATCTCCCGCGTCCTGATCCCGATGTGCCCGGCGAGCGCAGACTGGAAGAGTTCCGACTGCCTCCACGCGCGCTTGAGGCTCTGGGACGAGATGCGGAGCCTCTGGGTGTTTCCGAGGATCGCGGTCTTCGGCCTGCCGAGATCGTCCCTGTTTAAGTTCGATGGCGGATACGATGCGAGTATGTGCAGCTGGATGAATTCGGTCATGGATTATCACCTCACGCGATTTTCTCAAAGTATTCGAACGTCCATTTCTTCCTCGTCTCGGGGGTCCACCAGTAGAGACCCTGGGCGAGGTCCGTGATGTTCACGATTCCGTCGAGGATCCGGACTGCCCTGATCGCCTCCCTGTAGAGGAGCTCGGGATCCCGGATCGAGATGAACCTCCGGAACCGGAGTTCGCTCATCAGGGGAGCATCCCTCCCCGGCGGTATCCTCGCGAGCTGTGCAGCGAAGGACCCGGACCCGTCGTTCTCCCGCACGTGGGAGAGGACTCCCGCGACGGTGCAGAGCGACCGGTCGTTCACCTCCCCGAGGGGGAGAAGCGCCTTGCGCAGGCGGTGGTACGCGGGGACGAAGGCGACGTCCTCGGTGGTCTTGCAGCGCCGGAGGTCAGCCCTCTCGCCGCGGTTCTGGTCTAGTGTCCCCCACCATTCGAGGAGGATCTCGGATACGCGGGGATTCGTGAACTGGAGCCATCTTCTCTGTTCGGACATCATGTCTCTGCCTCACGTGGTAATGCGAGAATCTTCGCGATATTCTTGGCCCCGGGCGCGACCATCATCGCGAGGCGTTTGCGCGCGCCCGCGACGGCCTTCGGCCTGTTCGAGTCGATGTAGTCGAACTGGGCGTAGAAGTCGTAGAGGGAGAGTACGGTTCTCCTCACGTCCTTCACCCAGCCGACCTTCACGGGCTCGACGGGTTCTCCGGCCTCGAGTGCATCCTTGATCCTCCCGAGAGTCCGGTAGAAGAGCGGTTCGGTCTCTGACCAGAACCTCGCCCTCACGGTGGGGATATTCTTGGGTGCACTGTCCGGGACCTGCGGCCTGCCCTGCTTTCCGTCCCCCTGCTCGGTCGCGTAGAGGGCTTCCCTGACCGCATGGTGGAGGACATCGCTCACGTACTGGGCAGCGCGGACGATCTGCGCCGTGCTCGATTCGTAACTCTCCCTGATTCCTTTGCTCACCAAGACGAGCGGCATGGTGCTGTCGTACCAGCAGCGGGCCTTCACCTTCTCGAAATCGTACCCGAATGCCCAGATGCGGGGATTCCTGGGAAGGAGGCCCCAGACGAGCCCCCCGACGCGGTGGAACCTCTGGATCACGCGGGCGATCTCGCGCCCCTCTTCAGGGTCGTTCTGGACGATCCCGAGCCAGTGGCGGTACGTGATCCCCTCCGGGCTGAGGTGGACGGGCAGCATCGCGTCGCTCTTCTTGTCTCTCCGGTACGGCGTGAGGACATGACGCCAGCTCTCATCGTACTGGATCCCGTATGGCTTTGTCCTGTACGCCCCGATCCCCGTATCGGTCTCCTCGCCGCAGACGTCGCAGTTTGCTCTCTGTGTCTTCTCCGTGTCGAGTAGGATCCTCCGGCCCATCCCCCAGAACATCTGGAGCTGGCTCGCGTTCGAGATCCCCGTCTTCTGCCCGCGCCTTTCTCTCTCGCTCGTCCTTATCGGTCCCATCCAGGGGAATATATCGTGGATCTCCTCTTTCCGGTCGGACTTCAGTCCGAGGAAGAACTCGTCTTCCGGGAGCACGTTCAGCCACACCGTCTCCCCGAGGGTTCCCCCGAGGACGAGTGTCGTCAGCGGCCCCCCGCCGCGGAGGCCGGTCATGTGCCCTTTCCCACCCTGCGGGCCGTTTATCTGGAGCGTCATGAGGGCCAGCGCGGCGCACGCGGGGCAGAGGTTCTTCACGGACCCCCTCTTGTTGAACAAGTCCCGGTTCTCTCTCAGGGTATTGTCCCCCGGCATCCCGATGACGAGGGACTCGATGGGAATCTTCTCTCCGTCGGCGCAGGTTGGGTCCTGCATGAACCGCAGCCCCTCTCCCCCGAGGTTGAAGGCATGGGCAACGGACGCGAACGCTCCCCTCACGCGGGAGGGGTCCGGGGGTTCTTCGAGTGCCTCTGTCCACTCGGCGTCGTCACGGGGCGGCATCGTCGTCTGGACAAGGCCAATAAGGAACTGGACGATCGATCCTTGGAAATCGGGGCGGACAGTTGCGAGCGATGCAGGCCCAAGGTCATCCCAGTGCTCAAAGACCTGCCACGGCGCGAGCGTGAGCCGCTCCCCTTTCTCTGTGAGGCAGGGGATCCACGGGTCTTCGACGAGGTTGAGTAATCTGTCAGGAATGGTGGATCACCTCCGGGTGACCTGCCACGTGTCTCCCGAGGAGGACATCTCCCCGGGGAGGTCCTCTCTCCATCTCACGATTCATCGATGAGTAATCCCTCCTCTCTCGTGTACTGAATGCGGAGTTGCTTCCCGTCATTCCGCGGGAATGTGTTCTCCCAGTGGTTGTCTGAACGCTGCACGAGGGGCACGAGGATGCACCCCCTCCCCTTGTCCCGCATGGTTGCCCGTGCGGATTCTATGAGTTCTCCCAATTCTCTCACATCACCGATCCCTCCACCGATCTCTGCGCGGCGGACCGATACCTGGCTCATCTCCCACGAGTACTCGCCCGCATCGAAGAGCGGCCTGACCGTCTCCCCCTCCCGGTCGACGGTGCCGAGCCTGAGGGTCACCTGCGGTTCGGCGAGGCGCGTGGGAACGTCCTCGTCGTCGGGCCACGGGGACGTGTCCCGGGTGTAACCCCGGGTGAAATTGATCACGTTCGTCATCGCCACCCCGCGGTCCCTCGCCTCGCGGTCGAATTCCCTGTCCCTCGCCGCGAGCGCCGCCGGGATGCGACTGTCTGCGCCCACCCCGTAGACACCCTCGACGAGCTCCCGGGCCTCCCCCGGGATCCGTATCGCACCCTTCTCCCGGAGGATCCTCATGGTGAGCCAGAGCTCGCCGTGCTTTGCGTAGACACGCGCGGCGGCCGGGAATTTCGACGCGTACCAGTCCGGCCCCGGGTTCTCGTCCCACGGCGGGGCGTGGATCCCGAGGACCGGTTTCCCCCTCTCCCCCCTCGGGTGCCGGTGGAGCCTCCCCGACCTCTGGATCACGAGGTCGATCGGGGCGAGATCCGTCACCATCACATCAAAGTCGATGTCGAGCGACTGTTCGACGACCTGCGTCGCGACGAGGATCCTCCCGGACCTCTCCCCCGGCGTGCTCTCCTTGCCGAAAAGGCGGAGGACTTCGTTCTCCACCTCGAGCCTGTGGCCGAGGATGTACCGCGCGTGGAAGAGGTGCGTCCGAAAGGGATCCGCGCCGCGGTTCGCGAGCGCCCTGTACGCCCCGATCGCGTCCCGGACGGTGTTCCGGATCCAGCAGGCGCACCTCCCCGATTGCGCGGCGGAGAGGAGGTGGGCGATGACATCCTCCTCGTCCTCGGAGAATACGACGGGGACCTCCCTTTCTGTCCCGGGCCTTGCCCGTAGCGGGATCTCCTCGCAGCCGTCGCGCGAGACGTGCGTGACGAGCGGGTACGGGCCCGGTTCCCGCGCTGTGCACGGGATCCCCGCACCGTCGCAGAATGCCCGCACGAGCTCGTTGCGCGTGGATACGGGCAGAGTCGCCGAGAGGAGGATGGTGCTCCCCCCGATGCGGGCGTGGTCAGAGACGAGGTTTCGCAAGAACTCGTTCACGTACGGGTCGTAGGCGTGGACCTCGTCGACGACGAGGACATTCCGCCAGAGCCCAAAGAGGCGGAGGGACTGGTGCCGCCGGGGGAGGACCGCGGCGAGGGCCTGGTCCACCGTCCCGACCCCAAGTGCCGCGAGGAGCGCCTTCTTCCGGTTGTCCGCGAGCCAGAGCGAGACGTCCTCCTCGTCTCTCTCCCCTGTGACGCCCTCTGTCCCGGCATGCGCCCGGAGGTACAGGGGCAGGAGTTGCCGGGCGCTGTGGGCGAGGATGACGGGGACAACCCTCCCGCCCGCAAAGAACCTCCCCCTCACGTCCCGTATCCTCCCGTACATCGCGTTCGAGGTTGCCATCGTGGGGAGGGCAAAGTAGAGCCCGTGGCCGCAGCCGTCGGCGGCGAGGTGGTGCGCGAGCGTGATTGCGGCCTCCGTCTTCCCGCTCCCGGTCGTGTCCTCGATGATGTAGAGGTGGGGGCCCGGGCCGGGTCGCGCCCGGGAGGCGTACTCCTGCAGGTCGGAGGGCGTGTACCGGCCGGTTGCAAAGGCCGGGAAGAGGTGGCCGATGTCCCGTTCCCCCGCGGGAGGGAGCGGGAGGACCGAGAGGCGCCAAAGAGCCTTTTCCGCCCGGGTAAGCGCAGTCTCCACCCAGTACTGCCCGAGGGGAACCCTCCCTGACAAGAAGGGGAAGAGCTCGTGGTTGGACGCGATCCAGTCGGCGAGGACACAGAGACCGGCGAGCGGCCACGAGAATACCCTCACCGAGTCCGTTCTCGCTCTCTCCCCGAGGATCCTCAGGAGGTACCCGTCCACGGAGAAGAGGCCGGCCACCCGCGAGACGAACTCGCCCGCGCACCGGAGGTCGTCCGCGGAAAAAAGGTTGCTCGCATCTTCCGGCCCCGGCGGTCTCCCGTGGTGGCCGATCACCGCGGAAAAGAGGGGTGAGAGGGCGAGGTTGAGGGCACGGAGGGTCTTTTTCTCCTCTCCCGGCAGGAGCCTGCAGAGGAAGGCATCGCGGGAGATGTGACGTTCCCACATCCAGCTGCCGATCGTGTCGTGGCCGACATCCCTGCGCGCCCCCGCATCCCTCCCCCGCAGGAGACGGAAGAGCGCGGGGACTTTACTCTGGAAGTTTTCAGAGAACTTCCCGATGTCGTGGAGGGAGAGGAGGAAGGCGATGGTATCCGGGACCCGTGCTGCCTCGATCCCGAGGAGATTTGCGGTCCTCTGGCAGAGGAGTTCGTCGTGGCGGAGGTACGCGTGCCCGACGGCCGCGACGTCGAGGCAGTGGTAGGGCAGGAGGTGCCACGCGGAGAGATCGCGCGCGGCCTTGCCCCAGTACGCGTAGATTCCCTCCATCCCGGTCACCTGTCGAAGGGGAACCCGGCAGGCCGGGATTCTCTATATAAAACCGATTCAATTCTATATGCAAACATGAATACATCCCTCATGTAAGGATTTAAAATTGGCAAGTATATACACGGCACCCCCCTCACCCCCCCGCCGCGCACACCTTCGCAAAGAGCCTCCCGAGGGGCGAGAGCGAGAGCACGACCTGCTTTCCCGCCTTCTCCCTCGTCACGAGGCCGAGCTCCTCGATCCTCTTCACGTGGTGCGAGACCCTGCTGCGCTCCCGGGCCATCTCCTCCGCCGACTCCCCCGCCCGCGGGTTCACCCTCGCGACGACCTCCTCGAACGTTTCGCTCCCGCCCGCGATCGCCGCGAGGACCTCGGCCTGGTCCTTCCGCGGGAACTGGACCGGGATCCGGGGAAGCTCGATGATCTCCTCGACGCCGACCTCGCGGTCCTCCTCGTCGTACCGGGGGATCGAGGTGATCATCGGCGAGCCCGTGATGCAGCCCGCGATGTACGCCGCGATCGCGAACGTCCGGAGCGAGCCGCTCATGTTCAGGATGCACCGTGCCCCCGCCCTCTTCTCCTTGAGGATCATGTCCACGAGCTGGGACGCGGCGCGGACCACGTCGCGCTTGTCCACGGTCGCCATCGAGACCGCGTAGAGCGGCGCAAGCTCGGCCTTCACGCGGGAGGCGACGTTGCGCGAGATCCGCTCCCCGCTCGTGTCGTCCTCCCCGAGGACGAGGATGACCCGTTCGACCGGGTACTTCCGCAGGCTCCTTATGGACTCCATCAGACGCTCCTTGTGGTGGCCGACGAAGACGATGTGGGTGTACGTCATCGATTCGAAAATTAAATTCTATGGATAATAAATTTTTTTATCTCGAAATTTTTTATTTGCAAAATTCGGGCACCCCCTATTTCGCCACATTAAAATGAATAATGCGGCGAAATTCAATTTTTAAACGCTATCTTCCCACGGCACATTGTTAATTATAATTCATGCACAAAAAATTTTTTTATGTATTAAAATTATTATTATGCATGGCAGGCGGCCCCGGCCTCCTGCCAGGAGGACTGTGGGGGAGGGGGGAGAGAGTGCCCGGCGGTGACGACGGGCGGGGGGGAAGTGCCCTCCATCACGTGGGGGATCGCGTGCCGGCGGCCCCCGGGAGTGGTCCCCCAACCCTCCCGCGGCACCGGCAGGACACCGGGATCCCCGCGGTCCCGGGATACAACTTGGGAAACAATGGAGAAAGGTGGTAAGAGATGGATTCAATCGTCGCATCGTGCCTCGCATCGCTCCGCCTTGAGGGCGGGAACGTCTTTGGGCGGATGGAGGTCATCCCGGTCTTCGCCGGCCCCGCCGGCGACGGGGAGTACATCTCCCTCTCCCGGGCACTCGCGGAGGGCCTCCTGCGCGTCACGGAGGTAGGGAAGGAGGGGACGGTCCCCGAGCTCTCGGTCCGGAACAAGGGCAGGGTCCCCGTCCTCCTCGTCGACGGCGAGGAGCTCGCCGGCGCAAAGCAGAACAGGGTCCTCAACACGACGATCCTCGTCCCCGGCGAGTCAGAGATCGTGATCCCGGTCAGCTGCACCGAGCAGGGGCGCTGGTCCTACACCTCGCCCCACTTCGAGGATTCGCGGACCGTGATGGCCTACAAGGTCCGGACAAAGAAGATGGCGTATGTCGCGATGTCCATGAAGAGGGGGATGAGCCGCAGGTCGGACCAGTCCGAGATATGGGACGAGATTAAGGAGCTAGGGGACAAGATGCACATCGCCTCCCGGACCGGCGCGATGAGGGACATCTTCTCCGCCTACGAGGAGAAGATGCGGGAATACGTGGACGCGTTCCCCCTCGTCCCCGGCCAGCAGGGGATCCTCGTGTACATCGACGGGCGGCCCGCGGGCCTCGAGCTCGTCTCCCGGCCCGACGTCTACGCCGACCTCCACGGGAAACTCGTGAAGAGCTACGTGATCGAGGTCCTCGCCGACGGGGACGCGCCGCCCGAAAAATCCCCCGCGGGGGAGAGGCCCGCGGACTTCCTCCGGCGGGTCGCATCCCTCCCGGGCGACGCGTACCCCGGCGTCGGGCTCGGGACCGAGCACAGGTTCGGAGGGGACGGGCTCGTCGGCTCGGCGCTCGTCCACTGGGACGCGGTCGTCCACCTCGCGTGTTTCGCCGGGGAGCCCGGGCCCACCCCGCGCGACGGGGGCCGCATCGCGGGGTACAGGGCACGCCGGGCGCACGCCGCGCGGGGGCGCGGGACGCGGGGCGGCCCTGGCGATGGGGTGATCATCCATTGACGACCCGCGCGGGGACCGGGTTTTCCGCCCGGGAACGGTTCGCCATCGTCTGGGCGATCGGGGAGATGCGCGACCTCTCGTTCGGGTACCGGGTCGAGATGCTCGACCGGCTCCTCGGCGGCTGCATCTTCCCGGAAGACGGCGCGGTGATGCGGCGGCGGGCAGAGTCCGTTCCGGCCGCGTTCCTCGGGAGGCTCGTCTTCCACGTCTCGCGGATGCCCGGGCTGGACCCGCCTGTCCGCCGCGCCCTGATGGCAAAGCTCGTGGCGACCGGGGCGGGGACCTCCCCTCCCGCGCCGCCACCGCGGGGGATCCTCCGTGCCATCCCCGGGAGGATCGCGGCCCTCCTCTCCGCGGCGTTCCCCGCGGGGGGATCGCCCCCGCCGCCTGCCCGGTCCCGCGGGTCTTTTCCGCCCGGCCGCGAGATCCCGTGGGACGGGGTCCTCGGATCGGTCGGTGACGCGGCGCGCGAGGTCCGGGCGCTCGCCGACAGCCTCGCGGACCCGGGCACGTTTCCGGGCGGCCTCCCGGACGCGGGGGACATCCTCTCGGCGCTCAAGGACGCGGGTGACAGGGACTTTCCTGGGGATGCACCGCGGGCGCGCGGGTCCCGTTCCCGCGGCGGGGAGAAACCGAAAGGTTCCCGTCCCCGCGGGGGAGATGATCCCCTAGGGACATGGTGGGGGGAGGACGATGACCCGACCGCCGGGCAGCGCGGGGGGACCACGTTCTGCTCGTGGGAGGACTTCCCTGACGGGTGGTGGTGAGGGGTGACCGCGATCACCGTGCACGACGGCGCCATGGGGATCGGCGGGAACAAGATCCTCGTCGAGGAGGGGGACGCAGCCGTCTTCCTCGACTTCGGGAAGAACTTCGGGAAGTACGGGTACTACTTCGAGGAGTTCCTCACGAACAGGGACACGCGCGGGATCCACGACCTCTACCACCTCGACCTCGTCCCGCGGCTGAACGTCTACCGCGCAGACCTCGTCCCCTCCGACCTCCGGCTGGACGGCCACCCTTCCCCCCGCGTGAAGGCCGTCCTCGCGAGCCACGCCCACGCCGACCACGTGGGGAACGTCGGGCTCCTCGACCTCTCGATCCCGGTCGCGGGATCGCCCCTCACCCTCGCCATCATGAAGGCGATGCAGGACACCTCGCAGAACGCGGGCATCAAGGCCGAGGCCTGCTACGTCTCGCCGAGGGACGCCGCGGACGGATCCGGCCTCGTCCTCCGCGCCGCGAGTAACCGCCCGCACAGGGCCCGGGTGGCCGCCTGCACCGCCCCTCCCCGCGGGGCGCTCGTCGAATTCCTCTCGCGGCGGCCCGGGCAGGACGCGCCGAAGGCAAAGAGATTCGAGCCCGCGGACTGCCTCCCGCTCGACGCGCTCGCCCTCCCCTTCGACGTCGCCGCGCACGAGGTGGACCACTCGATCTACGGGGCGACCGCGTACGTCCTCCGCGGCGACGTCACCGTCGCGTACACGGGCGACATCCGGCTCCACGGGGCGCACGGGGAGAAGACCCGCGACTTCGCCTCCCGGGCGCGGGACGCGACCGTCCTCGTCATCGAGGGGACGCGGGCGGGCCGCGGGGAGGACCCCGGCGGGGAGGGGGGATCCCGCACGGGCGAGCGGGACGTGCACGAGACCTGCAGGGCCGCCTGCGAGGATGCCCGCGGCCTCGTCATCGCGGACTTCTCGCCGAGGAACTTCGAGCGGCTCGAGACCTTCCTCCGGATCGCACGCGAGACGGGGCGCAGCCTCGTCGTCACCCCCAAGGACATCTACCTCCTCCGCGCGATGGAGTGCGCCGACGGGATCCCGCGGACGGGATCGCTCCTCGTCTACGACGAGCTCTCCGACGGGAAGAACAGGAAGTGGGAGTCGGAGGTCGTCGTGCCGCTCGCGGGCGACCGGTACGTCGGCCCCGGCACGATCCGCGCCGACCCGGACGGCTACATCCTCTGCTTCTCGTTCTTCGACGTAAAGCATCTCCTCGACATCAAGCCGGAGGGCGGGCTGTACATCTACTCGGCGTGCGAGGCGTTCTCCGAGGAGATGGAGATCGACTTTTGGCGGCTGTGGAACTGGATCCGGCGGTTCGGGATGGAGGCGAGGGGATTTTCCGTCGGAAAGGACGGGAAGCCCACGTTCGAGCCGGGGTTCCACGCCTCGGGCCACGCGCCGCCGCGGGACCTCGCGTGGATCATCGACCGGGTCGACCCCGACGTCCTCGTCCCGGTCCACACGACGAACCACGCGTGGTTTTCGGAGAACTTCGGGAGCACGAGGATCGTGCGGGACGGGGAGAGGCTTGAGTTCTAGGCGGACCTACGTGACGCTGCTCGGGCGCTCGTCCTGGGCGCTCCTCAACGCGTACTACGCGGTCTGCAGGGAGGCCCGCTACTTCCCAGACGAGGTCGCGGTCGTCGCGGAGGAACCGTTCCGCGACCAGGAGGGGCCGGTCACCGGGGGCATCCGGGCAATCTCGGAACACTTCGGGTTCTCGCCGGAGGTCGGGTGCATCCCGGTCGCGCGGGGGGACATGGTCGACGCGTTCCGCAGGGTCCACGGGCTCGTCACCGCGAGGAAAGGGGAGGGCTGCGAGGTCGCGATCGACATCACGCCGGGGAGGAAGGCGGTGGTCGCGGCGCTCCTCCTCCCGGTCACGCTGCGGGACGTCGACCACGTCTTCTACCTCGAGATCGCGACGACCCGGGACGCCGCGAGGCCCTACCAGATGATCCCCCGGCAGTTCCACAGGCTCCACGACTTCTCGGCCGAGGCGCGGGAGGCGGCACATGGGAAGTGACGTGATCATCGACGCCGCCGAGGTTCAGGTCGTCCTCAACCTCCTCCCGGGGAGGGTCGAGGTGAAGTACCCGCTCTACGGCTTTCCCCTCCTCGTGCTCCGGGAGACGCAGGCCGGGTACTCGCTCTCCTGCCCCTGCACCCGGGAGGACTTCGAGCGGGCCCGGGAACCGTTCGGCGAGTGTGCGCCCGAGCTCCCGTCCTACGCCGACC
The DNA here is from genome assembly GCA_030055515.1 of Methanolinea sp. Classification (NCBI taxonomy): domain Archaea; kingdom Methanobacteriati; phylum Methanobacteriota; class Methanomicrobia; order Methanomicrobiales; family Methanoregulaceae; genus Methanolinea; species Methanolinea sp. Next base: position 358,255 of record JASFYI010000002.1, read on the forward strand.
TCGTCCAGTCGGTGCTCGCCGCCGGGATCGCCCGGTTCGCAAACGAGGAGGCGTTTGCCCGCCTGAAGGAGTCTGTCCCGCTCATGAACAGGGAGGCCCTCTTCTCGCCCGACACGAACATGTTCTACCTCGGGTTCCCCTCGCGGGCGGGCATCCCGCGGGACCGGTACGTCGTCGTGCACACCGTCCTTGACGAGATCGAGGCCGCCCTGAACGAGAAGTACTCCCCCGGGGAGATATCCCGGGCAAAGAGGGCGGCCCGGTTCGGCGGGAGGGTGCTGGACGAGCTCGTCAACCAGAAGACGAAGCGCTCGCGGCTCGCCGCGTACAACGCGCTCACGGAGTTAGAGAGGATCCGGGACGGGGCGCGGCTCGTCCGCGGCAGGGGGGAGGGGAGCTCGGACAGGGAGGGAAACGACCTCCTCATCGTGAAGGCGCTCTCGGAGTTCCAGAGGGACGCGTACTGCACGGTCGTCCACCTCACCGCGGACAAGAACGTCGCGGACCTCTGCAGGGCGGAGGGCATCGCCCACTTCCTCTTCGAGTACCCTCACGAGCTGAGCGCGCGGGAATGCACGCCGGCGGCCGCGGTCGAGTGTATCTTCCGCCTCGCGGTCGCGTGCGGGGTCGTGAAGGTCGGCCCCGTCCTCCTCTACGGGGAGTTCCGCGGGAAGGGGACGGCGAGGCGGAGCCTCAAGATGGTGACCGAGAACGAGGCCCTCGCGGAGGAAGCAGGGAGGGAGATATCGCTGTGCAGGAAGCTGTCCGCGCTGCCCCTCTCCGGGTGAGCGCCGTCCTCTTCGACATGGACAACACGCTCCTCGATTTTTCCGGGGCGATGCGAACCGCGTGCGAAGCGGTGTGCGGGCTGCTTGGGACCGGCCGGGCAGGGGACCTGTACGCGCTCTTCCTGCGGGACGGCGGGAGGTCGATCGAGGACCACGAGGTCCACGTCCGGGAATTCGCGGGAGGACACGGTGTTTCCTCTGCCGGGCTCCTCGCCACGGCCTGCAGGCTCTACGAGGAGGTGCTGCTCGGGAGCCTCGCCCCGTACCCCGGTGTGCGGGAGACGCTCCGGGCGCTGCGGGAGAGGGGTCTCTTTCTCTCGGTCGTGACCGACGCGCGCCGAAAGAACGCGGAAGCCCGGCTGGAGAGGGCGGGGCTTTCGGGGTTCTTCCCCCTCGTCGTGACGGCGGAGGATGCCGGTGCCCGCAAACCAAACCCCGCGATCTTCTCCCACGCGGTCCGGCTGCTCTCCGTCCCCCCGTCGCGGGTCCTCGTGGTGGGCGACAGCCTCCGGCGGGACATCGCGCCGGCGAAGGCGATAGGGGCGCGGACGGCGCACGCGAGGTACGGCGACCGGAACGCCCACGAGGACGGCGGCGGGGTCACGGCGGACGTGACGCTCTCGGACATCCGGGACCTCCTCGCGGTGGTCGCGGGGGTGGGGGAGGGAGAGGGGGGTGGAAGCATGGTCCCGGTAGGGATACCGGGATGCGGGTCGAGGGTGGGCACCGTGCCGCGAGACGACCGACGCGCGGGGTGACCCGGGGTGGCCCGCGGGAGATCCCGGCGCGACGCCCACGCCGCCTCGAAGGCCCTGCTCGCGGTATCGCTCCTCGTCCTTTCGTGCGCGTTCCTCGTCCCGCTCCCGCCCGCGTTCTCCACCGCCGGCCTCGCCGGGATCGTCGCCTCGTTCTTCCTCTTCGGGATCGAGGGGTACTCCCGCGCACCCCCGGGGTACCGGAGCCCGCCCCGTCTCGCCGCGTGGCTCCTCGTCCCGGCCCTCGCGGCACTGTTCGCCTATTCCCGCGGGAGCGACTGGACGGTCCTTGGCGCGCATCTCTCCTCCCTCGCGGTGCTCGGCCTCCTCGCGTGCGCTGCCGCCTCCGTCTCCTTCCACAGGCGGAGGCCATCCCGGGCGCTCGCGATCGCGGCCTTCGTCGCGGTGTCCGCCCTCTCGGCTTTCACCCTCGCGGCGGCGATCTCCCCGCAATCCCCGCTCCCGCCGACGGGGATGCCGGGCGACGGCAAGAGTCCCGTCCCTCCGACCCTGCCACCCCCGGGAACGACGGCCCGCACGCCCCCGCGGACGCCCTCGCCCGTCCCCCCGCCCCGCGTGGACACTCCCGCGGACACGGCCAAAATCGAGCAGGAGATCTACCGGCTGGCGAACGCCGAGAGGGCAAAGGCGGGGCTCCCCGCGCTCGCGTGGGACGGGCGGCTCGCGGAGGTCGCCCGGGAGCACAGCAGGGACATGGCCGCGGGCGGGTACTTCTCGCACACGAACCCCCGCGGCGAGGGGCCGGACGAGCGGGCGGCACGGCACGGATACCCCACGCGCAAGCCCCTCCCGGGCGGCGCGTACATGGTCGGGATCGGGGAGAACATCGGGAAGATGCCGACCGGAAAGGTCCTCGGGATCGGGTACGTCCCGCCCGACGCGGGGAGCATCGCCCGCGCCCAGGTGCAGTCGTGGATGGCGAGCCCGGGCCACAGGGCAAACATCCTCGACCCGGATTACACCGTCACCGGCGTCGGCGTCGCGTATGACGGGAGCCTGTACTACGTCTCGACGCAGGACTTCCAGTGAGCGTCGGGGTGGGGGGTGCAGTCGTTGTTCCCGCGGGAAAAAAAGGGGGACCCCTCACGAGAGCAGTGAGAGCCGAATTCGAAAGGTAATGTGAATTTAGCTCCCTCCCCAAATCACCACTCAGCCAACCGCTGTAATCGAATCTCATCGCCAAATCCCAGAGAAATAACGAGCCCGGGTAAAAGTACATTCAGGCAGACCGTCTTTTTCACAGGTCGCGTCGTATACTTGTGGATCCTCTTCAAACCGAATGCATTTTTCGCCGTTTTGAAGACATCCTCGATGAGGGATCTCTTCTCCCCGAGTTGGATCTCGTCGCGGAGGTACATCACCAACCGGCGTGCAGGGAAGTGTATCTCTGGAGGAGCTGTTTCGTATCAGACCTCCCGGAAATCCAGAGGGGAAAATTGAGTTTCCTGAGCAGTTTGGACAATGAAAAGTTCTTCCTTGCAAAAATCATCGGGACGATGCTGAACGCGAAGATTCCCTCCACGTAGTTATCGTACGCGCAGCATCCCTTATCGAAAACGACTGTATCTCCAATCTGAACGATTCTGCGCCTTTTCAATTCACTTACGATCTCGCGGAAAATGACAGAATCGTGGGGAGATCCCGAATGGAGAAGAAACAGAACGGCTGCAGGGAATGCGCGTCGAGTGCGAGAGTAAGTTTGTCGCCGATATAGTGGCCTTGGGTGGGACAATACCCCCACGCGTAGTCCCCGTTCTCCCGCTGTTTCTTCGTATACTTTTTCCTGAACCAGTTCAAATCGAGGGTAAGCGTGGTTGCATCCACGATACACATGTCCTTCCCCCGTCTCCTCCTCCTCGTGCAACAGGAATTGAGGATCCCGTTCACGAGGGGAATGAACTGGGTTTCATCGAACCTGCCCAGTGTTTTAGAGACTGGAATCGACCGTGGGAACCGTGTGAATGTCCAGGAATTTGCGGAATCTCCCGCGATTCACCAATTCCTGGATGACAAAGGGACAATCACAAGAGAAACACATCGCGGTGTGAACGATCACGATTGCATCTAAGGTTGCGGGAACGGGCTCAATCTCGTTTTTCGCAGATACCTGTTGGGCGGGACGCCTGGAGACCAGTTCATGTACTCATTCGAGGAGAAACAATTTGGAACCTTGCAATTTACTGCCAGGAGGGATGCATTTTATTACCAAATACGTATTCTCCTCCGAGTACAATCAATTTTACAATTTATTCTCACGTATTTTCCGATTTAGGATTTTTTTCACATTGTACTATTGCACCAGGCGCTTGAATCTCTTGTGTATTGGTAATTGAGGAGATTATCATAGGTATCTTGGGTGATAGAATTAGAGGGAGCTAACACTATTATAGCGTGAGGAGAGAGTGAGTATCGTGATTTTGAAATGCACGAACAAAGCCTCTTCTCACGTGTGGGATTACCGAGGGGGCTCGCGATTCTATTTCACGTGTCCCCAGTGTTACCGCAAAGTGAGAATCCAGAAAGCCAAACTGAAGGAGTTGGACCAACATGATTCAGAAGTATAACATTGCCGAGTTGCTCATGATCACAAAGGAGGATGTTCATCTCCACGAACTCGTATGCATACCCCCTTATAACGACGAGGGCGAGATCTTCGATCTCCTGGATGAACTCTCGGAAAGTATAAAAGACAAAATGAAGCCAAAAATGACGGTGAAAGAGATAAAGAGCATCATATCGGAGTGGATTGACAAAAAAAATCGAAGAGAAACGCGCGAAACTCTAGGTCGCGGAGATTCCCGGAAGCGGTGCGTGAGTGGAGACGACGAGTATCCGGATGTGAGCCTCGCGAGGAACGAGGCGGAGCGCTTCGAGCCCGAGAAGCGCCGGATCAAGTGGGTCCGACGGCACGGATTTCGAATGCTGGATGAAGAGGGCTCCTGTACGTTGATCCATGCCCTAGGAGGCCCGCCCAAGTGAAAAAACGGGAGTGAAGGGAACGGCACGGTGGTATTTCGTCCGCGACGGGAAAGAGGTCGTGGAGTTGCAGTCCTCGTTTTTGTGGAACCATTTGTGCAACTCCTCCCGCGGAGGATGCGGCATCTCCCAATATATCGTTGCAGTCCTTGTTTTTTGGAGAACCATTTGTGCAACAGCGGAAATTTTGCCCTTTTTGCCGGGATCTCCCTGTAAACTTACATCTTTCCGAAACCTTTAAGTCCGGCACGGGCCCTCGGGGCCTCCCCGATACCTTGGACCCAGGCACGATAAGCGTTTTCCCTCCGTGGTGCAGGGTGAGCACCGGGAGAGGAGCCGAACGGCTCCCACCCCTCCCGCAGCTCTCCCGCGGGAAAAAAAACGGGGACCCGCCGCCCCCGGGGCGGTCAGGGGAACCGCACGACGACGTTGTTCTCCGGGAGGCGGTTCTCCTGGGGGACGGGCTCCCCGAGGAACGCGACGAAACTCCCGAACTCCTCCATCGCCCGCGCCGCCGAATAGCCGGGCTCGGAAAGCCTCTCCTCGAGCATCGACATGTTCACGGTGCCGATCACGTCGAAAGAACGGTACACGTGGGGGTATCCCTCGGAACCGAGGAACGAGGGACTGCCCGTCACGACCTGGAAGTGGAGGTGCGGGATGTCAGAGTTCCCGCTGTTGCCCATGAGGCCGATGACCTGCCCCTCCGCCACGGCGTCACCCCTCTCCACCCTCACGGACCCGTTCGCGAGGTGGGCGTAGCAGGCGTACTTCCCGCCCCCGAGGTCGAGGATCACGTAATTCCCCGACATCGTCGCGACGGTCGCCGGGGGAGCGGAGAAGACGCCCGGGATGTCCGGCAGGCCGTCGAGTGCGTCTGCGACCGTGCCGTTCCCGACCGCGAGGATCTCCCTGCCGAACCCGAGATAGTCCCTCGCGTCCGTCGCATTGTCCCCCGCGATCCTGCCCGTCGCCGGGTCGACGTAGATCCAGTCCTGCGCGTACCGCTGGGGGACGCGGGTCGTCCCGTTCACGGTCACCTGTGCCCTGAAGTGGTGCGTGGAGGGCGACGTCGTCTCCGTGGCGACCCAGCCGGGACCGCGCACCGGCGCACCGACGACAACGGGCACAAGGTCTTTCCTCACGGCCACCTCCCCGGTGGCAACGACCGCGGATGGAGCCCCGGCAGCGGGAGTCACGTCCAGGACGACGCGGTGGGAGAGGCGGTCAGGGACGGGGCCCGGGGGGAGGACGAGCCAGAGGGAGATCCGGGGGACCGTGAGTTTCGCGGTGCCGTTCTCGCGCTCGGACTCCGCGGGGGGAGGGACGGATGCGGGGTGGAAGAGCGCCGCGAGCACGTCGCCCTCCGCCGCAAACAGCGTCTTTCCCGTCGCGGGGTCGACTACCTCGACGGACTGCGGCACGGCGGTCACGCCCTCAGGGACGCGGAGTTCGAGCTCGTAGGCGAGGTTGGTCCCGTTCATGCTCCCGACGGGCACGGGGGGGAAGGGGACCGCGAGGGCCACGGTGCCGGTCACGGGCGCGTTCTGCCCGGCGGCGGGGGCCTGCGTGCACCCCGCGGAGAGGACGAGGGCGATTGCGAGGAGGACTGCGGGGAGGACGGGGGAGAATCGCATGGGAAACACGGGGAGAGCTCGGCGCGGGGGACGATAAAGGGAACCTGTCGCCCGGGGGGAGACGGGGGGATCCCGGCATTCGGAACGCGGCAGGGCACGGGGGATTGGGGAGGCCCCGCACGCCCGGCCCAAGGACCGGCCGGCAGGTGATCCGGGGACGGATCCCCGCGAACCCGGGGCGGCGCGCACAACCTGCCCGGATACCGCGAGGCAGGGATGCCGGGTGCGTGATGGGGCGCCGGGTGAGGAGCCGCACGGCTGCGGTCCTTGTTTTTGTGGAACGCCGTGTGCAACCGATCCAAATGGGAAGTAAAACGTTCTCCATTAGAGGAGTTGCAGTCCTTGTTTTTGTGGAACCCCTTGTGCAACATCATCCGGAGGCTTGATGATGGTGGCACCTGGCAGTTGCAGTCCTTGTTTTTGTGGAACGCCGTGTGCAACCGATCCAAATGGGAAGTAAAACGTTCTCCATTAGAGGAGTTGCAGTCCTTGTTTTTGTGGAACCCCTTGTGCAACATTACAGTGGATGCAACATGACATTTTTCACGACAATTGTTGCAGTCCTTGTTTTTGTGGAACCCCTTGTGCAACAGGAGAGGTTGCTCTCCCTCTCGCGTCGGATTGAAGAGGTTGCAGTCCTTGTTTTTGTGGAACCCCTTGTGCAACAAGATCACCAGAATCGCTTGAAATGTGGGCAAAGAGGTAGTTGCAGTCCTTGTTTTTGTGGAACCCCTTGTGCAACAGAATGGGGAATGGGACGAAGAGGGATTCAATTATTAGTTGCAGTCCTTGTTTTTGTGGAACCCCTTGTGCAACACCGTCGAGGTGTGGAGGCAAAGGGAGGATTATTTAATGTTGCAGTCCTTGTTTTTGTGGAACCCCTTGTGCAACGGCTTGGAGGCGGGCTCGTTGGGAACGTGCTCGCGGGGGTTGCAGTCCTTGTTTTTGTGGAACCCCTTGTGCAACTCTATAACGGTCGAGACAGATGACTGGTATGAGGAGAGGTTGCAGTCCTTGTTTTTGTGGAACCCCTTGTGCAACCCCCGCAGACCCGGCCCCGCAGACCCCGCGAATCCGCGAGTTGCAGTCCTTGTTTTTGTGGAACCCCTTGTGCAACAAGAATTCCCACCTCTTGGGTTGTATTCCATAATAATCTATGTTGCAGTCCTTGTTTTTGTGGAACCCCTTGTGCAACTTTAGAAAGGAAAGCCTCCCAATTAGAAGAGGCGGGGTTGCAGTCCTTGTTTTTGTGGAACCCCTTGTGCAACTGGGAAGGATGGTTATGTTTGGGCGGCCCCAATGAAGGCGTTGCAGTCCTTGTTTTTGTGGAACCCCTTGTGCAACGATGGCCTTCTTGTCAGCAAATTGGTCACAAAAGATATTGTTGCAGTCCTTGTTTTTGTGGAACCCCTTGTGCAACTTTCAAGAAGTTTTCTCGTTGCTGCGATGATCTTCTCTGTTGCAGTCCTTGTTTTTGTGGAACCCCTTGTGCAACAAAGGGGCTACACGATAATAATCCGGAGGCTTGAGTCGTTGCAGTCCTTGTTTTTGTGGAACCCCTTGTGCAACATGATGAACGAGTGTAGCTTCTGTGGGAATACAATTCCGTTGCAGTCCTTGTTTTTGTGGAACCCCTTGTGCAACCAAATATTAGTGTTGGTAATACTGGGGATAGGAATTGTTGCAGTCCTTGTTTTTGTGGAACCCCTTGTGCAACCGTAGAGAGTTACTACCGTCAGAAGGTAGAGTTATCGTTGCAGTCCTTGTTTTTGTGGAACCCCTTGTGCAACAGCGGAAATTTTGCCCCTTTTGCCGAGATCTCCACGTTTACCCCCATCTTCCCGAAACCTTTAAGTCCGGTACGAGGGGTATGCGGTGGGACACGGAGCTGGTGGGGGTGCAGGGGAGATAATCGTTTCCCCTGCGGGACCGCGGTCCTGTAATCCCGCATCACCTCTTCACCCGATGATCACGAGCCGCGGGTACCGGACGTCCTCCGGGGAGAACGGCCTTCCCGCCGAGGTGACGTTCGCGAGGCATTTCTCGCAGACGGTCAGGAAGAGGACGGATCGCACTCCCCCGTCCCCCTCCTCCCCCGGCTCCGCGAGGATCTCCCGCACCTTCTCTTCCAGTTCCCTGAGGGTGGAGGGGGAGATCTCCCCGCAGAAGACACTCTTCTGGACCCTCACGAGGCCGTGGTTGAGGCACTGGGACGCGACCCTGCTGCGCGCGTGGTCCTCCCCGATGTCGTAGAATACCCACGCCATCATCTCCCGTACCCCCACCGGAACGCGGTATAAGGCGATCCCTCCCGCAGGGACCTCGCGAGGGAGTGGATGTTCTCCCCGATGGCAGCCCGGAACGACGCCTCCCTCCCGTCGATGGGACGCGCATCGTCGAGCCGGGAGAAGACAGCGACCGTCACGGTCCGCTTCGCGTCGGGCGAGAGGTATCCCCTCCCGTCCATGTCGCCGGCCGAGATTTCACCGCGGACGGCGAGGGAGAGGATTGCCCGGTCGACGACGGGCTGCCGGAACTGCTCGATGAGGTCGTACACGAGGGAGAGATGCCCGTACCGGTCGGCGTGCAGGAACCCGGCGTGCGGGTCGAGGCCGGCGAGGATGCACGCCCTCTCGACCTCCGCGTACAGGATCCCGTAGCCGTAGTTGAGGCACGCGTTGAAGGCATCTGCCGCCGGGTGCCGTGTCCTCGTCCCGAGGTAGAGCGGAGGGGGGATGACGCGGGCGAGTGCCGCAAAGTAATGCCGCGAGGCATTCCCCTCGGCACCCCGGAGGAGAGGCGCATCGCGGGGGAGGATCCCGGCCTGCGGGACTGACGGGACCGCGGCGAGGATTCTCTCTCCCTCTGCCCTGAGCGTCTCGTCGCCTCTCCTCCTCCCGAGTGCGGCGAGGAGGTGCCCCATGTTGTGCACCTTCGCGCGGGTCACCTCCGCGACGAGGGCATAGCCCTCCGGCCGGTTCGCGGCGAGGAGCTGCGCCCGCCGCGTCTCCGCTATCCCCTTCCCGTGGCAGGGGACGACCCTGCAGGACGGGGCACCGTGCGGCAGGCAGAAGACGACGTCGATCCCCTCCTCCGCGGCGAGGCGGAGCGCGGCGGACGTGACCGTCGCCTCCCCGGAGACGAGGATCTGCCGGACGACTCCCGCGGGAAACTCCCTCGTCTCACCCTCGTGGGCGAGGACGAACCTGTTCTCCTTCTTCCGCAGGGACGCCCCGTATCCCTGCACGACGATATCTGTCGATCTCTCCATGCGCACCCCCTCGGTCACCCGGGGGAAAAATGCGCCGCGGGGATGTGGTAAATCCCCGCGGCCGGGAGATTCACGCGCGGGGAGGGAGGAAGAGTGTCTCCAGCTCTTCGAGGATCCCCGGGATCTCCCCGATCTCCTGCACGCTGTTCCTCGACTTCTTTGGGGTTTTGTTCATCCCGCAGTGCGCGATGTCGTTGCGGATATTCGCGATCCTGTTCCAGGCATCGACAAGCGACTTTCCCGCGGTGTGCCGGGCGACCCAGTCGTAGTACTCGGTGGGCTTGAATTTCTCCCCCCTCTTCTCCTTCAAGTGGGCATTGAGTCCTTGCTCGGCGGCCTCGCGCACCTCTTTCTCGAGCCACCCCTCCCCCTCCCCTCGCGCGACGATGGCGAGCGAGACGATCCACTCCCGGGCGAGCGTGACCGCCTGCATGTAGAGGCCCCTCTCGACTTGGTACCCGACCAGCCGCCGCTGGGCCTGCAGGTGGGGGATTCCGATCTCTCCCCCTCCTCCCGGGTAGTCTGCCGCGAGGTCCCCGATAGCCTCGACCCGGTCGAGGATGCAGCCGAGGGGCGGCGCGAGCCTCGCGGCCTCGCCGCGGGCACCGGGGAGGAGATCGCGGATCCTCCCCGCGAAATTCCCCGCCTCCACAGGCCTTGACATCCGCGCCGCGAGCGTGAACGCCTCGAGGCGAGCAGCGAATTCCCGGAGACTCGCGAGCCCCCGGTCTCCCCTCTCCTCCCGGAACTCCCGGGCGACGCTCTCGTCCACGATCCCCCTGATCCCGGACGCGTCCCCGTGGACCGCGAACGACCGCACCGCGCCCATCCAGTCGAGGATGCGCACGAAGGGCGTCAGGTCAAAGACAGGCGTCTTGTCCCCCTCCCGCGCCTCCAACGCGCCGTAGACCACGGCCTCGAGACGTGCCCCCCGGACCTCCCGGATGTACGCCGACGAGAGGAACGCGATGAACGGGAGCGACCGGAACCCGTGGGTGATGTCGAACACGATCGCGTCCTCCTCGCCGACCGTTCCCGCGACCGTCGAGAAGATTTCCCAGAGCTCGGGCTCGGATCGGCCGGAGGGGATCCTCACCTCCTCGCACGCCGGGACCCGCCGGGCGACCTCCGGCAGGTTCTTTTGGGACGCTTCCGCCGTCGAGAAGAGGACAACCCTCCCCGGGGAGAAGAACTCGGCGAGCGCCTCCTGGATCACGGGTGTCGTGACCTCGCGGCCTTGCCACGCGTAGACCGTCGGGACGAGCGGTCCGGCGCCCACGAAGGAGAGGAGCGTCCTCCTGCTCATCGGGAGAAAATCACCTCGAGGAACCGTTCCCCGTGGGGGCTGATCGCGTACGTGTTCCCGGTCCTCTCCATGAGGCCGTGGCGGCAGAGGAGCTCCTTGTCCTCGGCCGTGAGATTTTCGCCCTTCCCGCGGATCCCCGCGAGGAGGTACGCGAGGTAATCCCCCGGGTAGGGGAGCGTCGGGATCCGGACGATCCTGTACGACTGGCGCGGGGGGAACATGAGGGGTTCGAGCTCTGCCCTGTTCTCCTCGTAGAGGGCGGCGTGGGCAGCGGGTTCGTTGCTCTCCCCGAACCGCGCGATGAGCCGCCGGTTCCTCTCCAGCCTCTGGTTCATGATGTCCACGTCCGGGTTGACGACGTGGAAGACCCCGTCGACAGAGAGGAGCTGCCCCAGCAGGGCGAGGGTGATGCACATGTTCTTCCTCCCGCCCGCGACATTGAGGTACACCCTCTCGCAGTGGTACCGCTCGCGCTCCTCGCGGATCGTGGCTCCCGCCCGCCGCATGAAGTCGAAGTTCTGCTCCTCCGTGGAGATGTCATCGTAGGGCAGCTCGACCTCGTGGACGCGGATCCAGTGGAACCGCGAGGCGAGGGCAGCCCTCGCGAGGTGTGCGCCCGCGATGACCATGGGATGCGCTGTCGTGAAGAGGATCACGTCGGACACCGGCTCTCCAATCCCGTCGACGAACTCCGTGATGACCGGCGGGCTGAGGCCGATCGGACCAATCACTGCAGTTTTCATGGAAAATCACCTTGCGTGCTTCTCACCTACCGCGGCGGGATGGCGGGGGGATTCTCCTGCACCGGCCGGGGCATACTGCTTCTCCCCGCTCTTCTCCCCGCGGGCACCCCGTTTACCCCCCGCACCTTCCGCCACCCTCCTGACCGTCCCGAACCCCTGCGAGACGCCCTTGCCGATCCCGAGGTAGTCAGGCATGGAGAGGTTCACCCGGAACGACCCGAGGAACCCCGTCATCTCGACGCCCTTGTACCGTGTCCTGACCTTCTCGAGGTGACTGTGGACGGAGAGCCTCTCCCCGACCACGACGTTCAGGCCCTTTGCCATGGAGAGGAGGTTCCCCGTGAGGATCGCGTTGAGGAGATTTTTCTTCTCCCTCCAGTCACGCAGATCCCTCCACCTCTGGTAATTCTCCTGGTTCAGGCCGAGCCACGGGCTCACGAACCGGTACTCGACCATCTCCCTCTGGGGGACGAGGGGAACCTGCTGGTCGTACGTGACCTTCGCCGTGATCCTGTACTTCTTCCCCGCGAGGACGAGCTCGTCGATGCTGTCGGTGATCTCCCAGAGAACCCTCGCGCCCTCGAGGATCCCGAGGATCGAGGGCGTCCCGCCGATGACCTTGTACTGGACCATCGGGTAGGCGTAGAGCGGCCGGTCGAGGTGGTGGTGGAGGAGGGGGTACTGCGGGAATCTCCCCGCGATGTACCCCCGGAGGTTCGTCCCCGTCTCGGTGACCGGCCGGTCCGTGTGGAGGACGAGGTACCGGAGGGGGATCCGCATCCCGCCCCTCATCCTCCCTCCAGCGCGAGGCTTGCCCACCCGAGCGGCTGGCCCGTGACCGAGAACTCGAGGGACTTCGGGTACGGCGGTTCAAGGCCACTCGCTGTTGCCTTGCGTGTCACGCCCCGCCTGAGCCTGCACTTCGTGATGATATTTTCTGCGAGATCCCGGTCCTTCTCCTCGACGAGCCCTATCAGCGTCTGGTAGAGCGTCCCCGACGCGAACCCGAGCCGGACGAGGGGACCCTCCGAGAGCCACGACTGGACCTGCGAGAGGACGTCCGCGAATGCCCCGTCGCTGTCCCTGCGGGCGAGGGCCACCTCCTTCCCGAGGCACCACTGGCTCCACATGGTGAGCACCCGGCCGAGGTGGCGGGGGACGTCCCGCGTCTCCCCCGACGGGCTCACCCCAAGGAGCCTCCTTGACTTCTCCGGAAGGAACGGGAGGTCGTCTCCCTTCTCGAGGAGAGCGCCGATGGTCCCGAGCCCCCCGATCGACCCGGAGAACGTCCCCGAGACGCACTCGGCGTAAATCGTGTAGTTTTTCTCCTCGAGCCGGTCCCCGTGGAGGGAGTACGTCTTTATCCCCTCGCAGGTGAGCCGGTAATTCCCCGGCATGCAGTCGGAGACCTGGAGGAACCGGAGGAGGTCGTACTGGGCGTTGTACCTCCCCCTCTCGGGCTTCTTGAGCGCGAAGACCGAGGCAACGTACTCCATCCCTATTTTTTTCGGGTCGCACCGCTCCGCGCGTTCGAATTCCCTCCGGATGGCCGCCGGGAAATCCTGGTCCTCCCTCGCGTGCCACCAGAGGAGCGCCGTGCGGATCGCGCCCTTGAGGCTGCTTCCCGGGATGCAGGGGACCCCGCCGGTCTTCGCGCACTCCCGCACCTCCCCGGGATTCTCCTCGCCGCTCCGGTTCGTGACCCTGTAGAGGAGGTGGGGGCGCAGGTCGAGATGGTGATCTTTGATGAATTTCCCGAGGCTGAATTTCGAGGGGTCTTCCCGGGACTCGATCTCCTGTGCGAACTTCTCCGCGACGTCCGGCCCGGCGTCCCGGAGGAGGGAGGGGAGACTCACCCGCCAGAGGACCTGCTCGTTTCCCTCCCCCCGCATCTTCACGTACTCCGCGGGCAGGTACACGTTCCCGGTCCCCACGTGGACCGGGGTCCTCGTCGATACCTCGATCCTCATCCCACGCACCTCATCCCGACCGGGAACGCGATCCCGTACTCGACCATCGGGGGATTCTCCCGCACCCGGGCGATCTCGCCGTAGAACGGTCTGCCGGTGTTCCGGAAGACCGACCCCTCCGAGAGCATGATGACACGCCTCTTCGCAAACCCGTCCCGTGTCCTCCCGCGGACGGCAACGAGGTCGTACCAGATCTCCCCGCCGTACGCGGAGAGTGGGCCCGGGATGAACCGCGAGAGCGTCGCGAAGTATGGGGCATCGCGGGACGGGAGATCGGTCTTCTCAACCGACAGCCGGAACGCCCCCTGCCCCGTCGACCTCCGCGGGCCTATCCCCTCGTCCTCGAGGAGGCGGAGGGCTGCCATGACGGGAGCCTCCCACGAGGAGTCCCGGATGTCGAGGAGGAACCAGAGGCCTCCCCCTCCAAAGTGCATCCCCCTCGCGTGGTAGAACTCGAGGGACGCGGACGAGAGCCTGCTGATCACGTTGTGGGGGATATCGACCGCTGCAAAGGACCCCGCGGCGGCCCGGGACGAGAGGATCCCCGCCCGGGAATCGAGCCGAAACGACGAGATGTCCCGCACGAGCCCCTGGAGCGTGATCTTCCCCCCCGCGAGGCCATGGAATACCTCCCTGTCGACCCACCGTACCTTCCGGAGCTCCTTGTACACGTCGGATTTCACGCTGCCTGCAGCGTGGAAGGGGAGGATGGGCATCGGGAAGAGGTACACGCGCTCCTCCCCGCCGACGAACGGGAAGCAGGAGCTCACGTAGAGCGGCGGGGAGTCCGCGTACGCGTCGACGAGGGCCCCCGGGTCCTCGCCGAGTTCCGCCATCGCCCTGCAGATCGCGCCAAACAGCGTGTGCGACGGGAAAGACTCGGGGAACGTGGACCGCGGGGTCATCGAGACCGCGAGCATGCGCGTGCCCCTCTCTCACAGCCTGCCGAGGATCTCGCGGGGGGTTCTCGCGCCCTCCGTCCGGGCGACGGGCCGCCAGTCGGCCCCGGTCCTGTAGTCCTCGGCGAGCTTCTCCCGGAGGGTGACGTCCCTGAACGAGACTTTCCCCGACCCCCTGCTCCCGTATCCCCCGAGGTAGTTGTCCTCGAGGAGGACCATCCCCTCGAAGAGGAGCCGCAGCCGCTCCTCGTCTTTTGGCTCGTACACCGAGAAGACCATCTCGCACGTGAACTCCGAGCCCGCGGGGACCCGCTCGACGAACCGCGGGTCTGCACGCGACGTGATCCGGTTGATGTAGTTCTCGCCCTTGATCTCGGTCCCGTGGAGGATGTCGTCCTTCTCGTCCCACGCCTCGATGGTCTTCTCCGTGGGGAAGCTGTCCCTCACGACGAGGCGGGTGGGACCTGCCTCGATCTCCTTTGCCGCTCCCCTCCCGAACGCGATGCACAGGTCGCACTCCGGGTCCTCGCAGTTGTGGGGTTTGCCATCATTCGAGAGCCATTTCCTGCCGTGCTTGAGCTCGAGGAGAGAGCGCATCTTGCCCTTGATCGAGGATCCCGGGATGTAGGGGTAGCCGGTTATCCTGTTCATGATGACGGGGGAGTCCGTCCCCCCGATCTTGAGGGACTCTGCAACGCCGCCGATGTGCAGCCCGGTCTCGAGCCGGATGGTCCCACTGACGAGGTAATTCCTGATGAGCGTGAGATCTTTTCCCATCTACTTGCCCCCGTGGTACTTGTGGTACGCGACGATCGACTGGAGAATGTCCACGAAGCGGTCGTAGTTCGCGCGGACCTGGTCTTCCTTCGCTCCCTCGGGCGCGATCCTCTCGAGGCACGCGGAGATGAGGTCGAAGAACTCGTCGGGGATGAGCTTGCGGCCCTTCGCGTAGGCGAGCCCCGGGCGGATCATGTGGAAATCGGCCCTGATGCTCTCCCAGCCCTTCGTCTTGAGGATCTCCTGGTTCGTGATGATCTTGTCGAAGAATTTCCGCAGCTGCGTCGCCTTGAGCTGGTCCTTGTGCCTCTTCGCGAACCTCTCCGCGAGCCCCTCCTCCCTCGTGATCTCCTCGATCGGGAGATCGGAGAGGTTCCTGCACGCCTTTACCTTCTGGATGATCTCGTCATCATCCCCCCGCCCGGGATTGCCCCGCGGGGGAATGTGGGAGGGCTGGGAGGGATTGGTCCCCCGGCCCTGGGGGGAGTTACCGTCCCGTGGTCTCTCGATGGATGACAACTTCTCACCTTCCGAGTCTCTTCTCGCCGCGCAGGGAGAGGCTGGTGATGTACACCGGCAGCCTGATCCACGGGAAGGCCGGGACGACCAGTTCCTCCACTTCCCCGCGGTATCTCTCTTCGATGTTCCTCTTCACCATGTACTTGAGGAGGGGGAGGAACCTCTTTGAGGAGAGGAGCCTCTCCCGCTCCACCTTCTGCTCTCTTGGCATGCTCTTTGCCCCCTTGCCCCGGGTGGGCAGGAACGACTGCTCCCAGAGGGCGAGGAACGCGTAGATCATGTTCTTCGGGATGACCTTCCGCTCGACGAGCTCCCTCATCTTCCCGCCCAGCGCGAGGAGGGAGGAGAGATCCTTCTCCCCCGTCCCGCCCGAGAACGGGACGCACTCGTCGAAGACCGCGATACGGGCCTTGCCCTTGTGCCCCTTTGCCTCCCGCAGGAGGTCGTCGGCGATGAGCACGGCCCTCGCGACGGGCAGGTGGGGGTCCACGACGGCGATCCCTGCCGAGAGCGTGATCGCGGGATTCTCGCAGACGAATTCCCGGAAACTCCTGTCGATCGCGCAGGCGAGGCTGATCGTGTCCTCCCACGGGCCGATGACGAAGAGGTCGTCGCCGCCGGCATACGTGATGGAGAACTTCGGGACCGCGTACTTCTCCCCGCAGGAACGGCAGGGGCCGGGGTGCTCGTAAAACGTCCGCGTCCCTCCCCCGCTCCCCTCGTCCTCTGCCGTGACCTCGACCACTATCTCCCGTGTCTTTCCGGGCAGGCAGGCCTCGCAGAGGGCCGAGTAGACCACGTACCGCCGGCAGATCTCGTTGAGGTACCCGGAGAAGAAGAACTGGAGCTGGCTCGAGAGCGCGTGGATCCGCGAGATCGAGCGGAGTTTCTCGTCGATTCCCTCCGCGAATATCGCGCCGAGGTTGTCCACGTCCGCCTTGAGGTAGCCGAGGCGCGGCGCGCCGCGGGCGAGCTGTGCCACCTCCGAAAAGGTGAGGAGGTCCCTGCCGGCGAGCGGGACGGTGTTCCCCGCGAAGAGGAAACCGGATCCCCCGGGGTGGTCCGCCTGTACATCTGTCGAGTTGAGCGCGTGGACCTCGCCCGCGAACCCTGGGGGGAGTTTCTCGACGAGGTCGTAGGAGGCGCGGAGGCCGAGGTCTGCGAAGGAGAAACGGAGCCCGTCCCCCGCGAGGAGGAATTTTGCCCGCGCGAGCCGCGTCCCGAGGTCGAGGAACGTGCGGCAGTCCTCGCACTCGTCACCTGCCCCCTTCACCTGCCCGCAGACGGGGCAGAGCATCGAGAGGGGGACCTCCTCTCCCGTCGGCCCGCCGGGCAGGTCGCAGCCGATGAACTTCTGCCGTTTCTTCGACGTGCCCGCGAGGGAGAGGCTCGTGCGGATGCTGGCGAACTCACGTGCCCTCTCACGGTCGGCCGCGTGCGTCGCCACGACGAGGGAGAGGCGCCCGTCCCACTTGCGCAGGAGCCCCTCGTTCACCCTCCTCTCGATGGCAGCGACCTTCCCGCGGTTTTCGGCGGTGTTCGGCGCGAGGATGAGGAAGTGGCCGCCGGTGTTCCAGAGGACGGCGGGCTCGAAGAGACCGCACTCCCGCACGATCTCGCGCGCGACGGCGTCGGAGAGGAGGGCGAGCCAGAACGACCGCGCCCTGAGGCGTTTTGCGGTCCCTTTCCGTGCCTGCTCGGGGATGACCGTCGAGAAGATGAACTTCTGGATCCCGGAGATGTCCCCCCCGACGAAGAGGAAAGGCATGTCCTTCTCCCCCGAAAGGAGGCAGTGGGCGATCGCTGCCGTGGTCTTGCAGTGGTCGTAGAGCGGGATGTCCGGCTCGTTCATGTACACCGCCGAGGGGATGCAGGAGGTGTACTTCCGCAGGAGCGAGAGGACCGTGAGGACCGGCGGGTCTCGCGGGAGGCCCGTGGCCTCGGCCTCGAAGGCCCTCCAGAGATTCCTGTACGCATCGCTCAAATTCCACAGTCCAAGGTCCCTCTGGCGGAGGGGGAACGGGGGGTCCTCCACCGAGAGGGGTTTTAGGGGGTAGACGAGGTCCGCCGGTCCCCCCGGTCCGCTACGGGTGCCGCGGTGGACGAGGGAGAAGACCGGTTTGAGGGCTTCTTTCACGACCTTGCCCGTTTCCCCGTCCTCTCTTTCCCGCCGGTCGATCGCGGAGGATAGCCCGTCTGCCTCCTTCACGATCCGGGCGAGGGGAGGGTTCCGCGAGGCGGCGGGGTTGTGGTGGGAGAGCACGAGGTCGGCGACGTCGGGGTCGTGGAGGACGTCCTCGATGAACTTCGCGCTCCACCGGGCGTGTGCCCCGTGCGCCCCGACGTCCCCGGCCGTCTCCCACTTCGTGCCGAGGGGCACGTTTGCCCTCTGCATGAATTTCCCGATGTCGTGGAAGAGCGATGCCAGGACCAGTTTCTTGGCAATCGTGTCCACGGAAGAGGATTTGCCTGATCTTACATAACGTTTACCAAGTGTTACCGCAGTACTACGAAATCCCCCTGCCGACTCCCCGTGTGACCGGTGGACGAGGGGCCCGCGGCACGACCGTTGCGGGAGAAGACCACAGGATAGGTTCCTCTTTCCGCGGAAGGCCGGTGGGGACCTCGAGCACGCGATACGAAGGACCGGTGCCCCGTCGGGTTCCCGTCCTTGTTCCCGTGGAATGACTTGTGCAACCAACGTAAGTGGTTGACTTGTTGGATAACGAATGAGTGGTTGTAGTCCTTGTTTTTGTGGAACCCCCTGTGCAACCGATCCAAATGGGAAGTAAAACGTTCTCTATTAGAGGAGTTGCAGTCCTTGTTTTTGTGGAACCCCTTGTGCAACGTTATAAGCCTAACCCAGTTGTATACGGCACACCAGCGTTGCAGTCCTTGTTTTTGTGGAACCCCTTGTGCAACTGCATTAAAATACGATTGGGACATGTTATGTCTGGAACTGTTGCAGTCCTTGTTTTTGTGGAACCCCTTGTGCAACCTGACTGTTTTCCTTTTTTCATTAGCACTGACTATTCCGTTGCAGTCCTTGTTTTTGTGGAACCCCTTGTGCAACTCAATATGCGACGAGTGCTACATGTATGCAACACTGTGGTTGCAGTCCTTGTTTTTGTGGAACCCCTTGTGCAACTGTGACTTCTTCTTTGTCATCTTACTCACCTCCTAATTGTTGCAGTCCTTGTTTTTGTGGAACCCCTTGTGCAACCTTCGTGCTCCCCGAACCGTGCCGGATTGTGGGTTGGTTGCAGTCCTTGTTTTTGTGGAACCCCTTGTGCAACAGAACGTACAGCGTATCGTGGGGTATGATGTTATCTCACGGTTGCAGTCCTTGTTTTTGTGGAACCCCTTGTGCAACAGTATGGAGTGATCTGAATGTGGAATATTCATATTGTTGCAGTCCTTGTTTTTGTGGAACCCCTTGTGCAACTTAATTTTTGAACAAGCGGGTTTAAATGGGCCGTTTACTGCGAAGTTGCAGTCCTTGTTTTTGTGGAACCCCTTGTGCAACGCCATAATTATTTACGACGGTATAAAGGAGAAGAGATTATTGCAGTCCTTGTTTTTGTGGAACCCCTTGTGCAACAATACGTTGGGCATGCCGAGATCTGATTTCGTGAAATCAGAGTTGCAGTCCTTGTTTTTGTGGAACCCCTTGTGCAACGTCCACCACTCCCGCACCCGATCGGGGTTCGAGGAGGTTGCAGTCCTTGTTTTTGTGGAACCCCTTGTGCAACAGCAGAAATTTTGCTCCTTTTGCCGAGATCTCCCCGTATACCCCCATATTTCCGTAACCTTTAAGTCCGGCACGGGCCACCCGGGGCAACAGGTCCTATGGGACCGGGGAGAAATAATGGTTTCTCCCCGCCGATCCGGTGCCCCTGCCACCGTGGCGCACTTCTCGCCCGATAATGACGGGCCGGAGGTACCGGACACCATCCGGGGAGAAAGGCCGCGCCGTCCGGTACGTGGAAAAGAGCCGGACCTCCCTTGCCGGTCCACGCCCCAGCGGTTCCCGCCCGGCAGGTTCTTGTCCCCTCCCCGCACGCGGCCGCATGACCCCCACCTTTTTCTCGCCCCGCTCCCACACCCTCTCTCCGGGATCACGGGTGGACGAAGGCACGCCCGGGTACTGGAAGGAGCAGGGGAACGAGGCGATCGCCCGCCGGGACGCGAGGAAAGCGATCTCCCACTACACCCGCGCCCTCCTCCTCGACCCGGACTACGGGCCCGCGTGGCACAACCTCGGCCTCGTCTGCGGGAAGCTCGGCCACGCGGAGGCCGCCCGGTACTGCCTCTCCGTCGAGGACGCCCTCTCCCGGGGGGAGGAGGCCCCGGACCCGGGCGAAGAGCTCATGGCCCACGTCACGGCGGGGAGCAATGCCGAGGTGATCGACCTCGATGCGCTCGACGGGTACGCGTTCGAGGAGATCTGCGGCGAGATCTACCGGAGGCTCGGCTACCGCGTCGAGCAGACGCCCCCTGTCCGCGACGGCGGGCGGGACCTCGTCCTCCACGCGCCGGGCGGCGAGGAGATCGTCGTCGAGTGCAAGCACCAGCCGGAGGGGACGGTCGGCCGGCCCGTCGTCCAGAAACTCCACTCCGCGGTGATCTCGAGCGGCGCATCGCGGGGGATCCTCGTTGCGACCGGCAGGTTCTCGCAGGACGCGGTCGCCCACGCCGCGACGCTCTCGCCACCAATCACGCTCGTCGACCGGGCGATCCTCGCCGACCTCGCTGCCCGGGCGGGGTTTGCGCTCCGCGCCGCGGGCGAAAGGGAGGCCATCTGGGTGTACCCCGTTTCCCCCCTCCCCGCGACGTGGCGGTGGATCGCATCCGACCTCGCGGCGGAGACGTCGGGCTTCCCCCTCTCCTTCCCCGCCCTTCGGCCCGCGGGGCGGAGGATCTCGCTCTCCCCCGCGTACGTGGTGACGTACGACATCCACTTCGAGTGCGCGACCTCGGTGGGGGTGATCCACCGCGAGGAGGCCCGCGGGAGGCGCGTCTCCCTCGACGGGGCGACGGGGGGCGAGGTGCCGGACCACGGGTTCCTCGCCGAAACGCCGGTCCTCGCGTTCTCCCAGCCGCGTGACCTCCCGCCGGGCGTATCCCGGGGCACGTTCGCGGTCGATTCCCGGACGGCGCGGGAGATCGCCCTCGACCGGATCCTCCGCGCCCACGCGCGGAGGGTCGTGTACTACGGGCGGAACAACCAGCGGTACGTGAAGGAGTGCGTGCCGGCGCGAAGGGACGTCCTCGTCCGGGACGTCCGGCAGGTCCTCGTCCCCCGGCAGGAGATCGCGGTCGCAGGCCCGGGGAGGACGTACGCGGTCCGGCTCCTCGAGAGCGGGAAGGCCCTCCGGTGCAGCCCCGACCTCTGGACCTGCGGGTCGTGCGCGGGGTTCACCCGGGGCGAGAAGAAGGTGCTCTGCAACTCCTGCGGGGCGCTCGTGCACGCCCCCTCGCTCCTCGATCCCTGCAGCGCGGAGTGCCGGTCGTGCGGGAAGACGATCTGCCGGTCCTGCACCCTCGTCTCGGGTTGGGGGAAGAAACTCTGCGCGGAGTGCGCGCGGAGGACCGATCCCTCTGCCCGGCCCGCGGGGAAGGGGAGGTACCAGGGCAAGGTCCTCGCCGCCGCGTGCGGGACCGGGGGGCTCGCCCTCCTGTACTTCGCGAACCCCGCGGGGTTCCTCCTCCTCCTCGTCGCCATCGCACTCGTCCTCTCCGGCGGGAAGAAGCCCGTCCCGGAGCACGTCGTCGTGGAGAAGAGGGGAGGGTGAGGGGGACCCTCCCCCCGTTCACTTCTACGTCCCCTCCCTCACCTTTATCTCCGCACCCCCGCACCTCTCTCCCGCCGCGCGGGAGGACCAAAAAGAGCGCCGGCCCGCCCGGCGCGGCAGGAGAGAGAATGAGATCCAAAACGAGAGAGACACCGAAAGGAGCGGGCAGGCATCCCCTGACCCGCGGGGGGAGCGTGGGGAAATGAACCGCACGGGCTCCCCCGGCACGCGAGAGAACGCTCCCATCATTCCTGCGGCAGGAGGAACCCACGGAATCCTCCGCGCCGTAAACGAAGAAACTTCCGCTCCCGGCTCCCCGGGGTCTGCAGGCGCGGCGACGGCCTGCCGGGGGGAGACCTCCTCCCCCCCTGCCCCGGCGAGGGCGCGGTCCGGCCCGCCCCGCCCGGTCCTTCCCCCCGCACGGGCCGGAGAGCCGTTCCGGGAGAGGCGGCCACGCTTCAGGGCGGCAGAGCACGGTGCGGTCCGGGCACTCGCGCGGGAGGGATTTCCGGTCGTCGTCAGGGTCACCGACCCCCGGTTCCCGGGCAACGTCATCGCGTGGACGGAGAGGGGAGGGATCCACCTCTTCCGCGTCATCGCCACGAGGCGCAGGTCCATCGACGCGAGGGCGGCCGCGGCCGCGTACGCGGCGGAGATCGCGGCGCTCGCCGCCGTCCCCCTCCCGCCCGGCGGGTCGCGCAACCTCTGGGTCCGGTCCGGCAGGACCTCGTGGAAGCTCTTCCGCGTCTTCCCCGGCGGCCTCGCGGAGGTGCCCCATGTGGCGTGAGAACGGCGACGGCACCATGAGCCCGCGCCGGATCTGCCCCCTCATGTCCGACTCCCGCGGCATCGTCCTCTGCCAGGGGAAGAACTGCGCCGCGGCCTACAGCGTCAGGGCGAGGGACGGCGAGGCCTGGTACTGCGCCATCCTCGAGGACGAGCCCCGCCGCGCATCCCCCGTCCTCCGGGACGGTGACGGTCCATGGCAGCCGGGGAGGTGAGGGAGGCACTCGCCCTCCTCTTCCCGCCCGGTTCCGTCGTCGAGCTCCGCGCATTCCTCGACGGCGCCGTCGCCTCCGGGTACTTCGACGACCCCGCCGCCCTCGCGGCCGCGGCCGAGGCCCTCGACGCCGCCGGTGCGCAGGGGGTCTACGTCACCCTCAACGAGGTGAACCCCGCCCTCCTCTCGCGGAGGGCAAACCGCGTGAAGGCGCGCCTCGCCAAGGCGGACGCGACCACCGCGGACGGCGACATCCTCCGCCGCCGCTGGTTCCCCGTCGACGTCGACCCGGTCCGCCCCTCGGGCATCCCCTCTCGCGACGCGGAGCACGAGGCCGCCCTCGCGAGGGCACGCGAGATCGCCGATTACCTCCGCGCCCGGGGCTGGCCCGACCCGGTCCTCGCCGACTCGGGGAACGGCGCCCACCTCCTCTACCGGGTCGACCTCCCGAACGACGGGGAGAGCCGCGACCTCGTCCGGCGGGCGCTCGAGGCACTCGACCTCCTCTTCTCGGACGAGACCTGCACGGTCGACACGGCGAACCACAACGCCGCCCGCATCTGGAGGCTCTACGGCACGACCTCGCGGAAGGGCGACCACACCCCGGACCGCCCGCACCGGAGGGCCCGTCTCCTCTCCGCCCCCGAGAGTCCCGCGATCGTGGGAGAGAGGCTCCTTGCGGACCTCGCCGCGTCCCTCCCCCCTCCCCCCGCGAAGGGCGGGAAGGGTTCCGCCGGCCACGGCCCGGCAAGAGACCTCCGCTCTTGGCTCCTCTCGCACGGGATCGGGATCGCGCGGGAGAAACCCTACGCGGGCGGGACGCTCTTCGTCCTCGAGGAGTGCCCGTTCTCGGACGCGCACAGGGACGGGGCGTTCGCGATCCAGTTCGAAAACGGCGCGATCTTCGCCGGCTGCCACCACGCCTCCTGCGGCGGCGGTGCGCAGAGGTGGCAGGAGCTCCGGGAGAGGCTCGAGGGGAAAGGCAGGGAACGCGGGCAGGCGGAAACAGACCGGGACGGCCGCGCCGTTCCCGCCCCGGGCGACCAGGCGGAGGAGGAGATCCCCGCCGGCGTCCGGGAGGAGGCCCTGCGCGTCCTGCGCGAGGGCGACCCGCTCGGCTACTTCCTCCGGACCTTCTCGCTCGACCACGTCGGCGACGAGGTGGTGGCGGCCTGCCTCGTCATGTCGCTCGCGTCGCGCTCTGTCGAGAACACGAACGGGCTGCACGTCTCGGTCTCGGGCGAGAGCGGGAAGGGAAAGAGCCACGCGTTCGGAACGATGCTCCGGCAGGTCCCGGCCCGGTTCCGGCTGGACGGCGCGATGAGCAACAAGGCACTCTTCTACCACGACGGCATCCGGCCCGGGAGCGTCATCGTGCTCGACGACCGTGCGATCTCCGAGGAGATGGGGGATATCCTCAAGGGTGTGACGACGTCGTTTTGCAGGCCGTTCGTGTACCGGACGGTGAACAAGGACCGCAGGCCCGTGGTCTGCACGATCCCGGAACGGTGCGTCTGGTGGGTGGCGAAGGTGGAGGGTGCCGGCGACGACCAGGTCTTCAACCGGATGCTCACCTGCTGGATCGACGACTCCGAGGAGCAGGACGCCCGGGTGCTCGCCCGGGTGCTCGCCCGCGCCGCGGAACCACCGGGAGATGCGGGGGAGGAGAGGCACG
The DNA here is from genome assembly GCA_030055515.1 of Methanolinea sp. NCBI lineage: Archaea > Methanobacteriati > Methanobacteriota > Methanomicrobia > Methanomicrobiales > Methanoregulaceae > Methanolinea > Methanolinea sp. Next base: position 382,387 of record JASFYI010000002.1, read on the forward strand.
AGATCGCCGTCTGCCGGGCGATGTGGGAGGTCCTCGGGAGCCAGAGATTCCACGTCACGATCCCGTTCGCGGGCAGGATCCGGTTCCGCGCGACGGGGAACAGGAGGAACCCGGAGATGCTGCTCGACCTCGTGAAGGCGCACGCGCTGGTCCGGCGGTTCCAGAGGGAGACGAGGGTCGCGGGCGACGGGACGCCCTGCATCCTCGCGGCCCGGGAGGACTTCGAGGACGCGGCACGGCTCTACGCGCAGCTGAACGGGGTCTCGGGCGGGCAGGAGACGAAGCTCACGAAGAAGGAGGCGGACCTCCTCGGCGTGATCGCGAACGCAGACTGGCAGGAGTTCACGATCCCGATGCTCCAGAAGGCGACGGGGTGGAGCAACGGGACGGTCCACAAGGTCATCCACGGGTACCTCTCGCGGGGGAGGGTGCACTCGGGCCTGCTCGAGAAGTGCCCGGCGATCTCTGTCTGCGACCGGACGGTGGCAACCGAGGAGGAGGGGGGTGTCTCGGTGCGCAGGCGGGTGAACGCGTACGCGTTCGACAGGGACCTCTACGCGAGGTGGTGTTCCGCGGGAGCGGGTGCGGTCTGGCTCGAGGAGGGCGGGGAGAGCGGGGGTGACGGGGGGAACGGCGGTGACGGGGGAGGGGGTGGCGCACCCTGCTCCCCTGAAACACCCTGCACCAATCCTGAAGCACGTGCTGCAGGATTTGATTCCGGTGGAGAATCGATATCATCGAAAAATACTGGAATTAACCCCCGTAATGGTGCACGCGAGGGTGAATCCTGCAACGTTTCCGGGGTCACGTACCGCGCGTTGGGTCCACCGGGGGGCACTCCCGCCTGTACACGTGATCCCGGAAATGTTTCAGGGCACGGATCGAATCCCGTGCATCGCTCTCCGATCGTCGAATCCGTCCCGCAGGAGGCGCAAAAATCCCTGCACCAGTGTGCCGCGGGAGCGGGAAGGCGTTGCAGGGGTGCGGGGAATGGCCGGCGTGCGCGAATAGACCCGCGGGACTTTTGGCCGCTCGGCCGGCCGGAGAGGAGGCCGTGTTCCGCGTGCGGGAGCGGGTGGTCGCACTACGCGGAGAGGCTCCCGGGGAAGCGGGGGCGGCACCGGCGGAGGGACGCCCGGCGGATCTGCGGGGCGTGCTACGCGGCGGCGCGGAAGGCACTGCAGGAGCGGGCGGTGGTGCTGCCCGGGACGTTCGATCCCGGGGGGTTCGAGCCGTTGAAGGCCGACGCGGGGAGGTGCACGGTGTGCGGCCTCGAGCGGGCGGTGTTCATCGACCGGGGGACGGGGACGAAGGTGTGCGGGGCGTGCCACGGGCGGATCGCGGGGGGCGGGGCGGCGGGGTGAGGGGAGGGTGAAGAGAAATTATGAAGTGATGCGTGAGAGAACGGATCTACTTCTTAAGTTCTTTTGAGGTTTCCATATATCGAATTCAGCTGGGAGCAATCTGATAATATCTTCCGGTTTCATTATATAAAGATCGTATGTTTTATCAAGTTGGTTCATGACTGCAATAAAGCGGTATAAATTCCCAGGTTTTTTCCGATTAAAGGCAGCCCTTTTAACTCCTTCAGTTCCATCTTTATTTTTTTTCCAGTATAACATTTGAACAGCTTGGATTAAATTTCTATTGGAAATTAGATTTTGACGAGCAGCCAATTCACGTATAAATTTAGGTAATTGTGTAAGATCCACCACTAACCTTTCGTTAGGAAGGGATGAATGGATCGTATGGATTTCCGGGAGATCGGGAGGATTGTATCCGATGATCGATCTGCCCTTGAATACCTCTGGAAGAGACGAGGAACTACAATCTGTTCGTCCTGTGGTTCCTCAGATTTCTATTTTATCGGGAGGAGCAGAGTCAGATGTAAGAACTGCCGGAGAGACATATGGCCCCTCCAGGGAACGAAGTTCTCACTGCTCAGGATCGCCCCCTCTCAGTGGATCTCTCTGATCAAACTGTTCGAGTTGTCCGTTTCAGCGATGAAGGCTTCCCAGGAGTTACACCTCAGCTACAAGACCGCTCTTCGAGCTTATGACATCGTGAGGAAGGCAATCATCGAGTATCTGGCGAGAACAGACGATATCCTGAAAGGAGAGCTCGAGGCAGATGAGGCATACTTCGGAGGTAAGAGGAAAGGGAACAGAGGAAGAGGAGCTGCAGGAAAGACCATTTTATTCGGTATCTTGGAGAGAAAAGGGAAGATCTCGGTGAGCATCGTCAAGGATGTCTCAGCCGAGAGTCTCATGACAGAGACGGTGAAGAGAGTACGCCGTGGTTCCATCGTGTATACTGACAAATGGGCAGGATACGATTCACTCATGTTCTGCGGGTATAAACACCTGAATATCGATCATCGCTACAAGTTCAAGAGCGGAAAGGTCTACATCAACGGTATCGAGGGTTTCTGGTCTTTCGCAAAAGAGAGGTTGATTAAGCATCACGGTATCTCCAGAGAGAAGTTTCTCTACTACATCAAGGAGATGGAGTGGCGATACAACAACCGAGGCAAAGATTTATTTGAGGATCTGATCGATTTGATGCTTGACGAAAAATAGTTGGTGGTGGAAGTTACATAATCACCAAATAAAAATTATGTTAAGAAAAGAAAAAGTGTCAAATTGAATTGAATATTTCATGACGATTTCGAAAAACCCGTGACATCGAAAGAAAGCAAACGCTCTCTCGAAATTTGCGAACTCAAAAATGGAGATTTCCCTAAAGATTTCACCAAATTATCGTGATTTTCTTCCGATTTTTAAGAGTCTTCGACAGCTCCCGCTCCCAGACCCCCTTCTTTTTAATTTTAAGAGTACTCAACTGGACCAGATTGAACAAAAACGACGCGAACACGTTTTTGACATGCACCCTTTCTCTCGACGTCACGAGAACGTGACCGCAGTGGAATGTCCGTTTGATTACGGCGAAGACCCATTCAATCGCTCTCCGCGTCCTGCTGATCGCACGGTTCCTGCGCTTCTCCTTGATAGTCAGCGGACAACCCCGGACAGCCCTTTTCACGGTTTTATCGATCGAGGCACGGGATTTCACTCCGGAATAGCCCCTGTCGCGGTACACCGTCTCGCCGGGCATCGGGAGGTCCACCTGGCTGTCATGGACGGATGCAGTCGTTGTCTCGATGCGCCGGACCAGGTGATCCTCCCTGTCGATGTGCACGTGGAGCTTGTATCCAAAAAAGGGTGTCTCTCCTCTTTTCGTCCACGTCCCGTCAATGTTCCTCCGGGTTTTTCCCTCTTCGCGCGGTGATGTCCCGGAAGACGGTTTCCCCGGGTCGGCGGTGATGACCGTTGCATCCTGGATGACTCCACGGGTGATTGCAAGACCCTTGGCCGCGATCTGTGCCTGGAAATTATCCCAGATTTCCTGGTATTTGCCTGGTTCCTTGAGACGTTCCCGGGAGAACCAGACCGTGGAAAAATCGGAACTCCGTGGGGGAATCCGGCGAACTACCGGAACGGGATGCGATCCGTCACCTGGCGTTCCAGTTCCGGGCCGGAGAAGTTGGAGAGTTCCTGGAGCACGGGGAGTTTGACCACCACGACAGGTCGATGTGTGGCCTCCCGCCTTTGCCTTCCTTGTTGCGATAGAGGTCTCCAAGTATCGGGCGGAACTGGTCCCAGTCAATTATCGATGCAAATTCTGAAAGGCGGTCCCCAACCTTTTGGACCCTCTTGCAAGCCTCGTGCAGGCCGAATGTCGCGAAGGTCGTTCGGGGAGTTTTCGTTCGGCTGAGAGAGAGAGCTTTTGTGGTTCAAAGGAGGGGTATTCGAGAACCTCAATTCAGGTTCCGGGCGGGGAACCCGGAGGTGGTAAATGACGATTATTTCGCGAGAGGCACGTTGCGCAAACGAAGGCCCCCCTCGTTTTCCCAAAACCGCATGGACGTCTCCTCCCCGCCCCGGGTGGGGTATTGGCCGATCCCCGATGCATATCAGAATACTTATGAGGAATGCGATTATACATCTAATTAAATTTTGTAATACAAATTAAGACAATCATTCGCGGAGGTATAATAAATTGAGAGTCACGTCCCTGACCACGATCGCATTTATCCTCTCGTGCATCCTCATTGCGGGATGTGTCACGCAGACACACGCCCCACCTGCCAAGGAGCGGGTACTGACCATCGGGGAGATGTGGAAGATCACCGACATCAACCCCGGAGGGGGTCACAGCGGGGGCACGTTCATCACAGAGAAGGCAATTGTCACGGAGACACTCGTCGGTGCAGATCCCAGTTTCACGCTTGTCCCGAACCTCGCCACCTCATGGAGGCAGATCGACAACACCACGTGGGAGTTCACCCTCAGGGAGGGGGTCATGTTCCATAACGGAGAGGAGATGACAGCAGAGAGCGTCAAGTTCTCCCTCGACATGGTCGCGAAGAATTCGCCGAACGTCGCGCGACTCCTCGACTATAAAGACAGCGAGGTGGTCGATCGCTACACGGTCCGGATTCACACACACTCCCAAAATCCCCTCGTCCCCGCAGTCCTCCACTACCCTGACACTGCGATCATCCACCCCGCGTCCTATGACGCGAAGGGGAATTTCATCAAGCCAATCGGCACCGGCCCGATGATGCTTGAGTCATTCGACGAGCTCACCGGGGAAGTCGTCGTCGTCAAGAACCCGCACTGGTGGGGAGGCGTTCCCACCATCGACCGGATGATTATCCGCGGGTACGAGAGTCCCCACACGAGGGCGATGCTCATCGAGAAGGGCGATGTGGACTTCACCGTCGATCCGCCCTACAGCGAAGTGAACCGGATCGATGCCTTACCCGGAATCCGTGTCGAGAAGTACAATACGCCCCGCCTGTACAAGCTCGATGTCAACCTCAAACACCCGCCCCTGGATAACAAGGACGTGCGGAAGGCGATATCCTACGCGATCGATCGGGAGGGGATCGTCGCCCATGTTCTCTACGGTGTGGGGAGTCCCGCAGGGGGGTGTTTCCTCCCGACGATGAAGTGGGCAAACACCACCCTCACACCCTACCCCTACGATGTCGCGCGCGGAAAACAGTACCTCGAGCGGGCAGGATGGAGAGATACCGACGGTGACGGCTTCGTTGACAAGGACGGGAAGAAACTGAAGCTGAAAATCCTCACGTATATCGAGCGCCCCGGTCTCCCTCCGATGCTCGAGGCGATCTGTGCGAATCTCAAAGCCATTGGGATCGACACCGAACAGGTCGTCATGGAGAACAGCGCGCTCACCCGGCTCCTCGACAACGATGAGTGGGACATGTACCTCGTCGCGTTCAACCTCGCGATGGTACCGGACCCGGAGTACGTCCTGAAGAGCTGGTACACCACGGATGGCCCGAACAACCGGGCAGGGTACAGCAACCCTGTCGTGGACAGGATGATCGAGGAAGGCCACTCCATCTCTGATACGGACAAGCGGTATGCACACTTCCGTGTCATCGAGGGGATCGTCTACGACGACCTCCCCACGATAAATATCGCGTACTACGGGGTTGCCGTCGTGATGAAGGAGACTATCAAAGGATACAAGTTCGACCCGACCGCCCACGACTACCGGATCGACCCGTTCATGACCATCGGGTGAGTGCAGACAGGATGGACGAGACACCTCTCAAGCACCGCATCGCAGAGATGTGGGATAGCGAGGCGGACAATTACGACAATCACGTCTCGCACGGCATCCAGACGAGGGAGGAGAAGAGGATGTGGGAACAGGTGTTCAGGGAGGTGCTCCCCCCCGCATACCCCCTCCACATCCTCGATGCGGGCTGCGGGACAGGGGCGATGGGGCTCCTGCTCGCAGGGATGGGGCACATTGTGACCGGGATCGATCTCTCCCCACGCATGATGGCAATCGCGAAGCGGAAAGCAGAGGAGTATCGCCTGCCGGTGACCTTCCTGCACGGAGACGCGGAATCCCCCCCTTTCGGTCCGGAGAGCTTCGACGTCATCGTCGCGCGGCACCTCTTCTGGACACTGCCCCATCCCGGGGAGACACTCAGGAGGTGGCACGCACTCCTCCGGCCGGGAGGAGCGGTGATCCTCATCGAGGGCATCTGGTTTGACGGCCGGCTCGAAACGCGGATCAGGCGTGGAATCAGCCTGTTCTTCGCACGCATCTTTGAGAAACACCCCCACGGAGCAAGGGGATACGATCCGCACACGAGGAGGAATCTCCCCTACCATGGGGGGCTCCCTGAGGCAGCGGCGCGAGAGTCCCTCAAAAACGCGGGTTTCTGCCAGATTGTGACCCGGGACTTGCGCGAGATAAAGAGAGCCCAGTTCACGCGGATGCCGTGGTACGAGAGGATTCAGCCCGTTTTCTCATACTACCTCATCTCCGGCAGGAAACCGTCCAGTGCGCACCCGTGAGGTGACCCCGTGCACAGGTACATCCTCAAGAGGACGATCTCTCTCCTCCTCACCATGCTCGCTGTCTCACTCTTCTCTTTTGTCGTGGTGAACGCCATCCCCGGGGAGCCCGCCGAGGTCCTCACCCGGCACCTCTTCATGGGACTGGAGGAGGCCGCGCCGCCTGACATGGTCGCGGAGGTCTCAAAACGGTATGACCTCGATAAGTCGCTCCTGGAGCAGTATATTGACTGGGTCGGAGATGTGCTCCATGGGGATTTTGGCCATTCCGCCCTGTACAATAGGCCTGTCGCGTACCTCATCGGGAACGCCCTGATCCCCACCCTCCTCCTCGCGGCGACCGCGGTGCTCCTCTCGTTGCTCATCGGCATTCCCCTCGGGATATACTCGGCACTCCACAGGGGGAATCTGTCTGACTGGATCGTGCGGATCGTCACGGTCTTCTCCATCTCGATGCCGGTATTCTGGATCGCAGTCATCCTCATCCTCTGTTTCAGTCTGGCCATGGGGGTGACACCCGTCGCGGGCTATGGGGGTCCTGAATACCTCCTCCTCCCGGCACTCGCCCTTGCGATTCACTCCTCCGCCTCCCTCGCGCGGATCATGCGCACGAGTTTGATCGAGACGATGAACAGACCGTTCATCACATTCGCGAAGGCAAAGGGACTGCCATTGAGGGATATCGTCGTGCACCATGCCCTTCGGAATGCAATGCTCCCGGTGATCACAGTCGTGGGAATGAGTTTTGGGGGGCTCCTTGCCGGGGCAGTGGTGATCGAGACGGTATTCGCCTGGCCCGGACTGGGAAATCTCCTCGTCAAGGCGATATCAGCACGGGATGTTGTCCTCATCGAGAGTACCCTCGTCGTCATCGTCTCGCTGTACCTCGTCGTGAATTACGTCGTCGATCTCTTCTACACCCTGGTCGATCCGCGGATCCGGTATGAATAGCGAGTGTGCACCGGCGATGGCTCCCCCCCACGCGACTGTCAGGGACCTTTCTTTGAGGGGGCGCCTGAAGAATCACCGTCCGTTGCTCGTCACCCTCTGCCTCATCGGGGTGACCCTTCTCCTCGCAGTGATCGGACCTGCGGGAATGCCCGGAGACCCCCACGAGACATCACTGGAGAGCAAGAACGAAGGTCCCAGTATCAGGCATCCCCTGGGGACCGATTACCTCGGGCGGGATCTCCTGCAGAGAACACTGCACGGACTCCGCACCTCCCTCTCCATCGCCCTTGGGACGATAGGTCTCGCGTTCCTCGTCGGGTGTTCTCTCGGCTGCGTGTCCGGTTACTACGGGGGCAGGATTGACGAGTTCCTCGCCCGGATTATCGATATCTCCCTCGCATTTCCGGCGATTATCCTCGCCCTCGCGCTCGCGGCCCTCATTGGCCCGGGCATCTCCAATCTGATCCTCGTCCTCGCGCTCGTCCAGTGGGCATCCTTTGCGCGGCTCATGAGGGGGCAGGTGCTCTCCGAGAAGAACCAGGAGTACATCCTCTCGGCGAGAGCAGCAGGGCTTCCGGGCTGGTGGATCATGCTGCACCACCTGGTCCCAAACACTATCATGCCCGCTGTGGTGCTTGCGACGATGGATATCGGCCACACTCTCCTCACCGTCTCGACGCTCGGTTTCCTTGGGGTCGGGATCCCCCCGTCGATCCCCGAGTGGGGCTCGATGATCAACGCGGGGCTCAATTACATGCACACCGCACCCCAGAATGTCCTCGTCCCCGGCATGGCAATCACGCTCGTCACGCTGTTATTCAATATCGCGGGGGAGGAGCTGCGGGATCTCATCGATGAGGAGAGGGAACAGGGGGTGATCCTATAGGAGAGATCCTCCGCGTCGAGAACCTCTGTATTGACTTCCGGACGAAATCCGGTGTCATCAGGGCGTCCCAGCACGTCTCCTTCTCAATCAGGGAGAACGAGGTCTGTGTCCTTGTCGGTGAGACGGGGTCCGGAAAGTCTGTCATCGGACAGGCGATCCTCCACCTGCTGCCCCCATCCGCAACAGTGAGCGGGGAGATCTGGTTCATGGGTGAGGAGATCCTCCACCTTGGGGAAGGAGAGTTCGCCCCGTACCGCGGGCAGAGGATCGCCCTCATCCCCCAGAACCCCGTTGCGGCTCTCAACCCCCTCATGCGTATCGAGAGACAGATCGGAGAGGTCACGAGATTGCCCCAGTTCGCCCAAGAATCAGAGATAAGACGAATTCTCTCGATGCTCAGGTTCGACGCCCCGGACAGGGTCGCGGCATCCTACCCGCACATGCTCTCGGGGGGGATGCAACAGCGCGTCGCGGTCGCAATCGCCCTCGCAAGCCGGCCCTCCCTCCTCATCGCGGACGAACCCACAAAGGGGTTGGACTATGCCGCGAGGAGAGTGACGATGGAGATGATCGGGGAAATGAGGCATGCGCAGAACGCTGCGATTCTCCTCATCACCCACGATCTTGAGCTCGCGATGGAGATTGGTGATACCGTGGCGGTTGTCTACGCGGGGGAGATAGTCGAGTACGGGCGTTGCGAGGATGTCTTCTCCTGCCCGCTCCACCCGTACACGCAGGGGCTCCTCCGCGCGATGCCCCGGAACGGAATGGTCCCGATGCGGGGTTCCTCCCCGTCACTCTCGGATCTCCCTTCCGGTTGTTACTTCTCCGACCGCTGTGTGCCGGGGTGTGCGCGGGGCGTGACCGTCCACCCCGAATTGGTCATGTGGAACGGGAGGGGGGTGAGGTGTCACCTGATCTGCTCAGGGTAGAAAATCTCCGCAAGACTTACGGGCACGGGGATGTCTTCTCTCGTGTGAGCTTCTCTCTCGGAAGCGGCGAGACCATCGGGTTATTCGGGCTGAGTGGTTCGGGCAAGTCGACTCTTGGACGGTGTATCCTCGGGCTGGAACGCCCGACGGAGGGGCGGGTTTACGTGGAGGGCAGGGAAGTGGTGGCCGGGAGGGTCCCCCGCGGCACGATCCCCCCCATCCAGATGATATTCCAGCACCCCGAGGTCTCCTTTGATCCCCGCAAGAGACTCCTCGTGAGTGTCACCGAGCCCCTCGTCTACCACACGCGGCGTGCACAGGAGGAGGTCTTTGAGAGCCTCATGCCTCTCATCCAGGCGGTGGGACTCAAACGGGAACACTTCATGAGGTATCCCCATCAGCTCTCCGGCGGGGAGATACAGCGGGCGATGCTGGTGAGGATCTACTCTCTCAAGCCCCGGATTGTCATCGCAGACGAACCGACCTCTATGCTCGACATGTCTGTCCAGGCCCAGGTTCTCAGCCTTATGAAAACATTACAGGGGAGAAACGGAAACGCCTGTATCTTCATCTCCCACGATCCCGATGTGATACAGGCAATGTGCGAGAGGGTCGGTGTCCTCAATGGCGGGCGTTTTCAGCTGATGGAGATGGACGCGTTCGCGAGGGAGGTGGGGAGAATCTCTGCGCGGGAGCAGAAGTCTTTTCCCCATTGTCCTCCGGAACCTGAACTGTCCCCGTGAGGAGGGGGATCTCTCCGACAGTTTTCAGAAGATTTCAGCGAATTTCGAAAAACATCCACGATATTGAGGGAAGGATCCGGCCCTCTCCAAATATGAAAACCCAAAATGGTATTATCCAGTACTGGTTTCACCAAATTATCTGTTTTTCCCCGATTTTCAAGAAGTCTTCGACAGCTCCCGCTCCCAGGCCCCTTTCCGTTTGAGAGTACCTAACTGGACCAGGTTGAACAAAAACGACGCGAACACGTTTTTGACATGCACCCTCTCCACAGTCGTCACGGGAACGTGACCGCAGTGGAATGTCCGTTTGATCACGGCGAAGACCCATTCAATTACTCTCCGTGTCTTGCTGATCGCACGGTTCCTGCGCTTCTCCTTGATAGTCAGCGGACAACCCCGGACAGCCCTTTTCACGGTTTTATCGATCGAGGCACGGGGTTTCACTCCGGAATAGCCCTTGTCGCGGTACACCGTCTCGCCGGGCATCGGGAGGTCCACCTTGCTGTCATGGACGGACGCAGTCGTTGTCTCGATGCGCCGGACCATCTGATCCTCCCTGTCGATGTGCACGTGGAGCTTGTATCCAAAACAGGGTATTTCTCCTCTTTTCGTCCAGGTCCCATCTTTATTCCTCCGGGTTTTTCCCTCTTCGCGCGGTGATGTCCCGGAAGACGGTTTCCCCGTGTCCGCGGTGATGATCGTTGCATCCCGGATGACTCCACGGGTGATTGCAGGATCTTTGGCGGCAATCTATGCCTGGAAATTATCCCATATCTCCTGGAATTTGCCTGGTTCCTTGAGACGTTCCCGGGAGAACCAGACTTGTGAAAAATCAGGAACTCCGTGGGGGAATCCGGCGAACTACCGGAACGGGATGCGATCCGTCACCTGGCGTTCCAGTTCCGGGCCGGAGAAGTTGGAGAGTTCCTGGAGCACGGGGAGTTTGACCACCACGACAGGTCGATGTGTGGCCTCCCGTTTTGCCTTCCTTGTTGCGATAGAGCCCTTCGAGTCTCGGAGCGGAACTGGTCCCATCCGATTACCGGTTCGAATTTGAAAAAAAAAGCGGTCCCCAACCTTTTGGACCCTCTTGCATGCCTCGTGGAGGCCGAATGTCGCGAAGGTCGTTCGGGGAGTTTTCGATCGGCTGAGAGAGAGCTTTTGTGGTTTGAAGAGGGGTTTTTCGAAAACCTCGGAAAGCTGTCTCGGTCCGCATCTCTTTCCGAAAATATCCCGATTCGCTCGTGCGGTCCCCATAATGGAGAAACGGGGAACCTTCCCCCTCCCGACAAGCAACGCTCGCTATTATAATATACCCCCCGGGGTACACTTCCGGATAACATGCGGGGAGCCCCCCTTAAATTGGTGAAAGACCGGAGATTTCTCGGCGATGCGCATGCCCATCCCACGCCGTGGCACGAGGAGGATAATGGGAGGATACACGGAATAATCCCATGGAGCACAGGCGTGTGTTCTCTTTTCCGCACGAATCCCCCCCACGAGGTGGTGGTGGTACCGTGACACCTCCCCGGCTGGCCCTCGCGCGGGTCGTCCCCCTCTCCATTCTCATCCTCCTCGCCGCGGGCACCTCGTGCGCCTCGCCGACCGTCATTTACTTCAACGCGACCGGGACGACGAACTGGACAGTGCCCGAGGGTGTCACCGCGGTCGATTACCTCGTCGTGGGAGGCGGAGGGGGAGGCGGGACCAACGGGGGCGGGGGTGGCGGTGCCGGCGGCGTCGTCACCGGGGCACTCCTGCCCGTCTCGGGATCCGTCACGGTCGTGGTGGGTGCAGGGGGAGCCGGTTCCACGAGCAGCAATGCGCCCGGCCAGAACGGGATGAACTCGTCCTTTGGCACCATCGTCGCGCGGGGTGGAGGCGGTGGCGGGAGCGGGAACAGCGTGAAAGGGCTCTCGGGCGGCTCGGGCGGCGGTGCTTCCGCGACCGGGATCCCGGGCGCGGGGATTTCCGGCCAGGGGAACTGGGGGGGATACGGGGACACCCCCGGGGGGAGCCAGAGGTACTGGGGTGGCGGCGGCGGCGGTGCAGGTTCCGCCGGGGGGAATGCCACGAAGAACGCGAACGGAGGAGCGGGTGGTGATGGCATCGTCTCGTCCATTACCGGCGTGGCCCTCGCGTACGGGGGCGGGGGCGGCGGCGGGGGAGACTCGGGTATCGGGGGAACCGGGGGGACCGGTGGCGGCGGCACCGGGGGAATCGGTGCCAATCCCGGGAGCGATGGCCTGCCAAACACCGGGGGAGGTGGCGGCGGCGGCGGGACCACCGGCAGGGGTGGCGCGGGGGGTTCCGGCGTCGTTATCATCCGCTACGTCCTCCCCGCGGTCACGAACCTCACGCCCGCGGAAGGGCCGCTGGAGGGGGGCACGAACGTCACGATCACCGGCTCGGGGTTCACCGGGGTGACGGCGGTCAGGTTCGGTTCAACCCCCGCTCCCTCCTACACCCTCGTTTCCGACTCCACGATTTTCGCCACGTCACCCCCCGGCAGTGTGCCGGGCACCGTCAACGTCACCGTCACCACGCCCTACGGGACCAGCATTCCGGGTCCCGGGAGCCAGTTCACCTACGCGGTTGCGCACCTCGAGATCGACGTCAACGGGACGATAAGCAACTGGACCCTCAGCATCGGCGAGAACATCGATGCGACCAGCCTCACCCTGAAAGTGATATCCACGCACGGCTGGTCCGTCTCGGTCTACGACGCCCTCGACCTCGGGAAACCCGCGTCGACCGCGGGGCACATGGCAGAGTTCAACGGATTTTCGTACAATTCCTCGGGCAGGATGCTCTCCCGGCCGGTCCAGCTGAAGGACGCGAATGCGACGTCGTTCGTCACCCTGACAGGCGTCCCGCAACAGTACCTCTCAGGGGGCGCGACCCCCGCGGGGGGCACGGTCTACCCCGTCGTGGTGCGGCAGGAAGTCGAGTACGAGGACCACAGGCTCACCCCCCCGTCGGTGTACCAGGTCATCGTGACCTTTGTCGGGACGACCCTCTAGGTGCGCGATGGAATCCGGAACCGGTATCCGAGGAGCGGGTGAACCGGGGCGTGATCGCCCGTCCCGGCGGGAAAGGCGGATCCTCCGGAGGAGCCTTCCCGCGTGCATCCTCATTGCCGCGTGCGCGGGGCTCCTCCTCGCGGGGACACCCGTCCTCTCCGGGCCGGTCGACGTCGCTAAGATCGAAGCGAACATCGCACCGCTCCGGATCGCCCATATCGCGGTCGACGAGATCTCCCCCTCCGGGGCACGTATATCGTGGGTGACAGACAATCCCTCGGACTCGTGGGTGTACTACGACACCACGAGCCACCGGAACCCGGAGGAGTACGCGTGGCACGCGGGGACAGAGGTCCTCTCGGTCACGCACCAGGTCACCTTGTCCCGGTTGAATCCCGCCACGCTGTACTATTACCGCGTCGTCTCCCGCGGGCCAGGGGGAATCGTGGTCGTGTCCGGCGAACGGGTCTTCCGGACACTCACCCTCCCCCCCGCGGGAGGGGGCGGGGGTGGCGGGGGAGCCTACGGGGGCATTTTCTCCGTGATTCCCTTCGCCCCGCCGACCACCGCGGTGCCGAGCCCTCCCGCGACTCCCCCCCCACTCCCCCCGCCGGGTGAAACGGGAGCCGGGAATATCACCGGTGATAACTGGTCTCCCGGGATTCCCCCCCAACCCACCGGGACGCCGTGCGCGGCTATCACCGGGGGAGGTCCCCTCCCCCCTCCCCCCTGCCTCGCGTGGATCCTCGTCGCGGGCGTAATCTCCCTTGGACTCGTCCTGCTCCTGCTCTTTTCCAGGCGGAGGAAGGAGGAGGGTAATTGACTGCCCTCCCCCGCATCTCAATTTTTTAAATGTCTCTCCTCGCCTAAAATTGTCTCACAGGGGGAATTTATCCATATATTTAAATAAGATGACTAGCGAAGGTGTAATTGTCCGAGAAAAGGTGGCTGGAACACTATGAAGGTGAATCCATTTGCTGTACTCGTGGCTCTCGTCATGGTGGCGGGACTCGGGATGGTTGCATCCGCGGCGTATTCCAACGATACTGCCCTCATCCAGTCGAACCCGACAGAAGGCCTGGTCCTCGACGTGGTGGGGAACATCACGTCCTGGGACCTCTCCAACATCGGGGACAACGTCGATTCGACGAGCATCTACCTGCACATCAGGTCGAATACCAACTGGATGATCCAGGTGGTCGATAACCTCGACGAGGGGAAACCCGCGGAATCTGCCGGTCACATGGCAGAGTACACAGGCCTCGCATACAACACGACGGACGGGGGCAGGTACCTGTTCTATCCCCTCCAGTTGAAAGCCGACCCGTATGACATCTACGTCGACTTGTCGGGAACTCCCCAGCTCCTCAAGCAGGGCGCCCCGACCCCGCCGGGGGTTCCCGTCGGGGGACTGTACTACAACCTCACCGTGAACCAGAGGATGAGACTCGCCGACCAGAGACTGACGCCACCCAGCGTGTACCGGATAATCGTAACCTTTATCGCGTCGAATCTGTAAAAGGACACCTATGACGGTGTCCTTTTCCGGGGAAAGGAGCGTGGCTCCTTCCCTCTCCCGGTTCTTTTGCATAATCACCATCCTCGCGGGACTCCTCGCCCTCTCTCCCGTGTCGGCACTGGGAGTGACCGGCTCGAAATTCATGGCGACCATGCCCCCCGGTTCGACGACCACCCACGCGATAACCCTCACCATCGAGGAGGGCGCCGAACCCCTCGACGTGCAGGCCGAGGTCATGGGATTTTCCAACAGCCCCGACGGTTCCTACTTCCCGGTGAGTCCCGCGGAGGACACGAGCCCTTACTCCGCGCGGACGTACATTACACTCGATAGGTCGTGGGTCCACCTCACGCCCGGGACTCCTGAAACGATCACGGCAACAATCACCGTCCCGGAGAACGCGGGTTCCGGCGGCCGGTACGCGATGATCTACGTGCACACCCTCCTTTCGGGGCAGAGGTCTTTTGGCTTCCTGACGGGGGTCACGATACCCGTGATGATCACGATCGCCGGTGATGCGCCGGTCGTGAGCGGCGCGATCCGGGACGTTTCCGTGGGGGAGATCGCGACCGGACAGCCGTTCATCGTCACGACGAAATTCCAGAATACCGGCAACCACCACTACTACGGCCTCAAGAACACCGTCGTCATCTCGAACGGGAGCGGCACCGTCGCGACAGGTTCCTTTGGGCCGGCCGCGTGGGCGATTATCCCGGGCAGCACCGTCCACATCAAGGTCCCCGTCAATACCCCGCTCCCCGTGGGGACGTACACGGTCCGGTCAACGGTCACGGGGGAGGACGGGACCGTCCTTGACAGCAAGTCGGTGGACTTCCAGGTCGCCCTCCCCTTCACCCCACCCCCGACGTCGACGACCATCACGCTCACGCCCCAGGCAGAGGGACTCCTCGTCTCTCCCGACGGCAGGTACTCGGTGTATTTCCCCGCGGGATCCGTCCTGAGTAACGTCGACGTCACCCTGCGGCCCCTGCAGGCCAGCATGTTGCCCTCCGGGGCCGAGCCCGTGCAGGCGGGTTCGAGCATATTCGCGGTCGAGGGGCTCGCGGGGCTGCTCGCGAAACCCGCGACGGTGAGGGTGAAGTACTCGGGAGACGATCTCCGGGTTGCCGGCGGGGATGCAAGCGCACTTGGTCTTGCCCGGTTCGATGCGGGCACCAATGCGTGGACCATTCTCCCCACGGAGAGATCGGGTGACACGCTCGTCGCGCAGTCGGACCGGATGGGTGTCTGGGCCGTCGTGCACGCACCCGGTAGCGCGGGAGTCCCGGGGATGGTGCCCGGTACTCTCGTGATCGTGGGGGCGATCGTCGGGGTCGTCGTCCTCGTCCTCGTCGTCGTGGCGCTCAGGAGGAAGAAGGGCCCCATTTAATCTTGGTGTCTCCTTCGACCCTCCCACAACGTTTTTTTCACGATTTGGTGGCCTGTGGTATCGGATTTCGGGAGAACTGCACGCGGGAATACTTCAAACTTCATGCGACCTCTTGGCTCAGGATGAATAATTTCTCCGCGTATTCCTCGATCAATTCCCGGAAGGCGAGCACGGAGAGCCATTTTCTGGGGATTGCACCGACACCGTAGAATGCCCCCGCGAGTTGGCCGTAAATTGCTCCTGTCGTGTCTGCATCTTCACCGAGGTTCACCGAAAGGAGGCACCCTTCTTCGAAAGACCTCCCATTGGAAAATGCCCAGAGGGCAGCTTCCATCGATGCGACGACATATCCCCGTCCCCGGATTTCTGGTGGTTCCTTCTCCTTGAAGGAACCCCTGGCAACTTCTCGCACTTCCTCGCAGAGTGGGTGGGAATCCCAGAACCCCTCGACGGGGCAGAAATGGGGGGAGAGTATCTCGTCCTTTGACCGGCCTTCCAGTGCTCCCACGATGAGGCCTGCGAAATACCGGCAGGCATCGACCACTACCGGTAACCCGTGCGTCGTCCTCGAGCTTTCTCCCGCCATTTCGATTGCTCTCTCCGGGTCTCTCGAAAAAAACATCGCAACGGGAGCAAGTCTCATGAGGGATCCATTGGACGCAGAACGGGAATCGGTCTGCCCGGGGTATGGCTCGCGTGTCCTTTGGAATTGCGAGAGCGCCGCCCTGGTGGTTGTCCCGATATCGAAACATCTGCCCGTGCTCGAGAGGTATCCCTCTTTCCACCACCGGCAATAGCGTTCGAGCTGGTCGACGGGATCAAAACCTCTCCTCTCTACCAGGCTCTCCGCGAGGCAGAGAGCAAGGGATGTATCGTCGGTATACTGGCCTGGCTCGAGGTGGAAGGGCCCTCCTCCAACCATCGAACGGATGGGTGTAAAATCCCCCGGCTCCTTGAACTCGAATGCTGTCCCCAGTGCATCCCCTGTCGCAAGTCCGAGGAGACATCCCAGGAAGCGCTCCCGTGCATCCATCGGTGATTTCCTGTCACGGGATATTATTGAGTTTTTCGAAAAACTCGGGGAAGTTTCCTGGCACGGATCGCAAGCCAATAGTCTTGCAATCACGCGTGGTGTCACCCAGGATGCGACAATTATCACCGCAGAACCAGAAAACCAACCTAAGAGGCATCACCGTGCGGAGAGGGGAAAACCCGGGGAAACAAGGACGGGATATGGACGAAACGGGGAGAGACCTCGTATTTTGGATGCAGGCTCTCTGTGCTCCTCAGCAGGGAGAATCAGTCCCCTCAAAAAAACGGGAAAAAAGAAATTGCGAGTTGGTTTACCAGCTCTCGGCGAACGCGGTGTTCACGTAGATGTCCTCGAGCCGGGCCTTGTGGCCGCGCTCCATGTTCGCAAGCTCGAGGAACATCTTCTTCTGCTCGGGGTCCTCGCTGTTGTTCGCGAGCGCGGTGTACATCTGCATGGCCTCGAGCTCCTTCTTGATCGCGACGACGAGGCCGTCGACGGGCTTCATGTCGGGGCTTAAGTCGGGCGTCTTGATGTTGTCCCCGACCTTGAAGTCCTTTGCCGGCGAGAACTTGAGGGCCTTCACGTCCTTTGCGAGGAGTCCCTGGAGGAACTCGCGGTGCTTCGTCTCCTCGCCGGCAAGCTCGGTAAAGAGTCTCTTGAGGTTTGCGTCCTTCACCTTGTCAGAAACGGTCTTGTAGAAAGTATATGCCTCCACTTCGCGGTTGATCGCCATGGAGATGATCTTCTTGTAGTCTTCCGGAGTCATGTGAAATCCTCCGTGTCACTTTATAAGAGTGATGGTATAAATAGCATTGGTTCCCGCATGGTCTCCCCCGTCCCGGAAAGAAAGGGCGTGCGGGGGGCTACACGGCGGGATTTCCGGGAGGTGGCGGTGTTCTTCCGCGGGTCCCCTCCCTTTCGCACGTGTACCCCCCCGCACACCCCGGGACGGTTGCCGGGTGCCCGGCCTCCAAGGGCGGGACCCGCCAGGTTCTTCACCCTGCCGCGTCATCAGGTACGTGAGGGAGGAATATCCCTGCGCAGGGCCGGCGGTCGTTTCCGCGGGATGCGAATGAGGGCACTTTGGGAGACGGTGCAGGGCGCTGCGTGCGAAGGGTGAGAGTATGACCATGGACGACGGGGCCGATCCGCCGGGAGGCGAAAAGAGGCAGAAGAAGAAGCGCGACGAACTCCTCGGGAAGGTGTTCGTCCTCAAGGACCTCGTGGACTACCAGGAGGGGACCGTTGCGAGCAGGATGATCGTCGACCGGGACGCGGGGAGCATCACCGTCTTCTCCTTCGACGAGGACGAGGGGTTGTCCGAGCACACGGCCCCCTACGACGCGGTCGTGACCATCCTCGAGGGCGAGTGCGAGGTCTGGGTCGCGGGGACGACGCACCGCATGAGGGAGGGCGAGACGATCATCTTCCCCGCGAACGTCCCGCACGCCCTCTCCGCCGTGACGAGGTTCAAGATGGTCCTCACGATGATCAGGGGGTGACCATGCCGGGCGAGGAGAAGGAGGGGATCTACTGCACGGTGTGCGGCGGGATCCCCCCTGACCAGGTGAAGATCCGCAAGGTCGTGATCGACGGGAAGGAGACAGGGATCGACAGGCTGGACTGGATCCTCGCGGACGTCTCCTCCCTCGGTCTCCAGGACGACGACGCGATCACCGACGCGATCGTGGAGCGCGTCCAGAAGTTCAACTACATCCCGGGCAAGAAGATGGCCGAGTACCGTGCCGCACTCCTCCGCGAGTACAAGGCGTTCCGGTCGGGGCGGCGGGCGGGCGTGGACGACGGCGCGTGAGCATCGCCGCGGTATTTTTCTGGGTGCGAGAACCGCGGAACTTTGGTGTCAGGAATCGGAAATCCCCTTCCCGGGATATCGTTTTGGAACAGTGTACTGAGGACCACGCGGGAATCACGGGAAGGGAAAGGGGGAGTGTTCCTGCCGCCCGCGGAATGCGGCACTCTCACGCTTTTTTTTGCGGAATGGTCCGATGTTGCCCCCGGAAAAAATGGAGGATTCCTCGTTTTTGCGCTCGGCAAGTGCACGGAATCAGCCACCCCTCCTACCGGGAATACCTTCCGGGGCACGTCCCCCCTGTTTTTCCACTGCGTCATGGGGGTATCTTTGGGAGGGGACGTCGGGGCGCCCGCCTCTCCGCACAGGGAGAATCGCCCTTTGGGGGAGAATGCCCCGGAGAAGAGGAAAGAGAATCTTCGTTTTTTCCGCGGGGAGGTCTCCCGCACCGGATCCCTGCAGCCCTCGGGTCATGGGGATCACCCCCTCTCCCGGGGCGGTCCGGCCCAAACGGGGACCACGTGGATCTCCCGCCGGCATAGCCCCGTCACCTATAACCCTCCCCGCCGCGATAGGATCCCCCATGGAACGGGACGCGCTCTCTGCCATCCACCTCGCCGCGGGGATAGCCGCGAGGGCGCACGCCGGCCAGGCGAGGAAGGACGGGATCACCCCCTACATCGTCCACCCGGCCCGCGTCGCGACGCTCGCTGCCCGGTTCGGCGGGGACCACGTCGCCATCGTCTCCGCGTGGCTCCACGACGTCTTCGAGGACTGCGCCCCGGGGGCGTGCGCTGCTGCCCGCAAGGAGATCGGGGCACTCCCGCTCCCGGAGGGAGAGGCGCGGGCGGTCATGGCGATCGTGGAGGCGCTCACGAAGGACCCCTCCCTCCCGAAGGAGGTGCAGATCCCCGACTCCCTCGACCGGATCCTCGCCGCCCCTCCGCAGGCTGTCCTCGTCAAGCTCTGCGACAGGATCGACAACCTCCTCGACGCGGAGCTCCGGGGCGGTGGGTTCAAGGAGGCGTACTTCCGCAAGTCGCACCTCGTCCTCGAAAGACTGCGGGACGCCGGCGTGCGGCACGGGTACGGCGGGGCGGTCGCCGTGATGGAGGCGCTGCTCGGGGAATGAAGGGAGGGGTGAAAGGGGGTTTCTCCAGTAGCGTCACCCCCCTCTCGATTCCCTGCCCACTCCAGGCCCCGCAGTTTGCCCCCATTTTTCGATCTGCGCGCGATAAGTGTCCCGTTTCGAAATCCGCACCAATCTATATCCCCGTCTCCTCCCCACCGATCCCTTGCCCCGGAACGGGGCAGGAGTATCAGCGAAAATGGCAGACTTCGTGCAAAGGTCTGTGACCAAGACCGCGGTGAGGACGTTCTCGTCCCCGATCGCGGACGCATCGGCGTTGAACACCATCGTCGCGAACCTCATCGCGAACAACCCGCTCGGCTGCACGAGCTACGAGGTCGGCGGCGAGACGATGCCGGGAATCGAGAAGACGCGCGAGGCCTACACCGCCCGGATCGCGTTCGAGGACGCGGAGGGGAACACGGTCGGGATGATCTCCGCCCGTGCCCCGAGCGTCACCGCGTTCGGCACGGTGAAGAACGCGATCGTCACCAACAACACCATCAAGACCGCGATGGGCGGCGACCCCGTGAACCTCTCCGACCGGGAGACCTACTCGGTCACGGTGCGGTGCCACGACCCCTCCGGCGAGATCTACTTCCTCACGTTCACGAGGAACGCGCTCCGCCTCTCCTCCTACGAGAGCGACGACATCCTCGACACCGTCGAGCAGTGGGCAGACACCGTCGCCGCGCTCGGGTGAGGGGTGCATCGTCCCCGGGGGATGCGGGTCATGGCCGGAGGTCTCCTCTTTCTCCTCGGCGTGGCGTGCGGCGGGCTGCTCATGCTCTTTGCGATCCTCCGGGTCATCCTCGGGATGCGCGGGCGGGAGGAGGACGGGCGGGGGCGGTGATCCCCCGCCTCCCCCTCTTTTTCCCAGGGGGGCAGGGACGACGGGGCCTCCGGTTTTCCGCCGGGCACCCGTGGCTGCCATGAAAAAAGCATGATCCCCGCCGGTCGGCCCGGCTCACCACTCCGCGAGCGCGAGGATCCTCCCCTCCCTCCCGTGCAGGCCGGCAGTCTCCGAGCAGCCCTCTTTCCGCTCGACCTCGCGGACGTTGTCCACGGTCACGTTCCGAATGATGCACCCGGCATGGGCATAGAGACCATGCTTTCCGCGAACCATCCGGGGAATACTCCGTCCGAAACATTCCTGCCCACGAATGCACTCTCCGTGTGGGAGAGGACCCGTCCCCCCGGCTCCACGATTGCGAGGGTGACCGGCATGTGCAGAGAGATTTTTTCATAAATATCCCGACCAGCCGGGAGGGCGAGAGGGTGAGGCTCACGGCCCCGGGGTGCGTGCCGTCCCGCGGGAAGACGGGGGGAGCGATCGGGACGGCCTCGCCCCCCTCCGCGAGGGCGAAGTACCCGCTCACCGGGGGTTTTTCGCGTCGAGACGGCCTGCCGGACGTTCTCCTGCGCGATCAGGCTCGTGTCGACGATCGAATGGGGCAAGGAGGGCTCCGCGGCCGTGGCGGTCCCGTTCCCGTCGCAGGCGATCGCGGCAACGGTCGCGGGGGAGGGGGCGCGGTCGTGTGCGGGACGAAGATGACGCACGTCCTGTTCCTAACGCCCGATCGCTCCAGTTCTGCCGCGACCTTTCCCGCGATGTCCACGTTCTGCGCCCGCGTCCGGGCCGGAGATCGCTGTCTCCCCGGGTCCCGTGACCGCGTTTTCCTCGGCCCGGCCGGGCCCGTCGGGGGAGGCCTTGACGGGCGCCGCGACACTCCCGTGCGGCCTGGAAATCCCCTGGCTCATATTCCAGCCGCCCTCTCTCCCGCGAGGAAAGGGGGGGACAAGGGATGAATACCTCATGGGACGGGAGTCTTGAATGCCCGCCACGTCACCCTCGTGCGATGGCCGCGACCCGGATCGATTCAGTCCCCCGATACCCCGACGAGGACCTTGCGCCTGCGGGGCCCGTCGAACTCGCAGAGGAAGATGGCCTGCCACGTCCCGAGGGCGATCCGGCCGCGGACGACGGGGACGGTCACGGAGAAACCGACGAGCGATGCCTTCACGTGCGCGTCCGAGTTCCCCTCGGCGTGGCGATAGTCGCCGGTCTCCGGGACGAGCCGCGAGAGGGAGACGAGGATGTCCCTTGCGACCGCCGGGTCGGCGTTCTCGTTGATCGTGACGCCCGCGGTCGTGTGCGGGACGAAGACGACGCACGTCCCGTTTCCGATGCCCGATCGCTCCACCTCTGCCGCGACCTTGCCCGTGATGTCCACGAGCTGCGCCCGCGTCCCTGTCGGGATCTCGATCTCTCTCCACTCCATGGGACTGAGTTCACTGCCCAGTCGCCTAAGTCTTTCGCCGGCGGGCACCTGCCGGTGCTGCGGTGCTAAGGATGCGCAGGCGGGGCGGGGGGCGTGGCAATGGAATCCGGGAGGTGGCGCATCGCCGCGACGGTGTCCCGAAAGAGGGAAAACGGGGTCGCGGGGAGATGGAGGGGTATGGAGCAGTGCAATTCGTGTCTCTGGCGGAAAAGGACATTTTCCGGGCGAAACAGGCAGGGATGGGAGCCGCACCGAGTGGATACAAAAAAGAAAGGCCCCCTCCCCTTCACAGCATCGCGAGGATCGCGCGTGCCTGCAAGATCAGGAGGTCGGCCTGCGCGTCGGAGAGTTTCTTCCCCCTCTGTGCCTCGACGTGGTTGATGAACGCGTTCACCTGGTTCTTCGCCGCGACCGCGTTCCCGCGGGCGAGCGAGTCCAGCGCGGCGTCGAGCTTCGCGGTGAGGCTCCGGGCAGTGCCGTGGTCGAGGGTGAGCGTGGAGACGGTCTCTTCGAGGTCGCGGATCGCGTCCTGCGGGGATGCGTCGGTGACGGTGATGGTGACCGTCTCTGAAGCGCTCTCGGTCCCGTCCGTTGCGGTGAACGTCACGGTGTATGTCCCGGCCTGGTCGTAGCCGGGCGTCCAGGAGAACGTGGTGTCGGAGAAGGTTGCGCCGTATGGGAGGCCGGAGGCGGAGACCGTGACGGTGTCGCCGTCGGGGTCAGAGGCGGTGACGGAGAAGGTGAGCGTTGCGCCCTCGGTCACGGTCTTGTCGCCGATCGGGGAGAGGACAGGCGGGCGGTTCGCGTCGGTGACGGTGATGGTGAGAGTCTCCGATACGCTCTCGGTTCCGTCCGTTGCGGTAAACGTCACGGTGTATGTCCCGGCCTGGTCGTAGCCGGGCGTCCAGGAGAACGTGGTGTCGGAGAAGGTTGCGCCGTATGGGAGGCCGGAGGCGGAGACCGTGACTGTGTCGCCGTCGGGGTCAGAGGCGGTGACGGAGAAGGTGAGCGTTGCGCCCTCGGTCACGGTCTTGTCGCCGATCGGGGAGAGGACAGGCGGGCGGTTCGCAGGGGAAACAGGCTCCAGCACCCGGGTGTACACGCCGTTGGTATACGAGCCGCCGAAAATGCGCCGGTCGGTCCCGAAGGTGGGAGAGAATATGCAGTCGAACTCCATGTTCGGGACCCCGTCCGGGAGCGTCGTGTCCACATCAGTCCATGTAGACCCCCTGTCCCGCGAGATGGCAGTGAAGTACTTGTAAGCAGAGAAATTGAAACCGCTCACCATGAGGGTGCCGTCCGCGGTGTAATCGGGCGAGAGGGAGAGCTTCACGGAGCCCGTGATCTTCGTGGGGTAAATTGGGGCAAAGGTTGCTCCCCCGTCGGTGGACTTGTAGAGGTTGTGCGGCCAGATGTACGCGTACACTGTCCCGTCACTTGGAAAATCCGGCGATATCTCGATCGCGTATGGCCAGGCACCGTCCGTTCCCACGGACGGCATCCCCTCGGCCGGGACCCATGTTGAACCCCCATCCGTCGAGCGGTATACCCCGGTGTACGTCCCTATCAGGATGGTCCCGTCCTGCGCGAACGCAGGGCTCACGTCCACGGAGATATAACCTCCCATGGGCAGGCCGTTCGTGGAAGTCCGCTCGATCCACTGGATGGTCCGGCCGCCGTCCCGGCTGATTCCAACCTTTTCTACTGCGCTGAGCGCGACGATATCTCCCTTGACGCTGATATCATAGATATTGGGTTTCTGCCAGTTGGCGAGATCTTCAAAATGGCGGGTCCACGTGACTCCGCCGTCGTAAGAACAGAGGAAGAGCATGTTCCCCGCGATGTAGATCGTCTCGGGAGAAGACCCGTACGCGACGTCGTTGATAATCTCGGTGGTGCCCGCGAGATAATTCGTCGTCCACGTCGCACCCCCGTCATGGGTGATGTACACGGGCGACGGCTGAGCGTTCCCCACGACGATCATCTCGCCGTCGCTTGGATAGTCGGGCGAGACCGCAAAGACGCGGACGCCGACCCCCGCGGGGCCAAGGGGTGT
This sequence comes from Methanolinea sp., assembly GCA_030055515.1. Taxonomy (NCBI): domain Archaea; kingdom Methanobacteriati; phylum Methanobacteriota; class Methanomicrobia; order Methanomicrobiales; family Methanoregulaceae; genus Methanolinea; species Methanolinea sp. Next base: position 406,548 of record JASFYI010000002.1, read on the forward strand.
CCACGCTGAGTCCGCGAGTCCGCAAGGGACTGTCGCAAGTCCTAAGAGCAGTGCGAGCATGACCGGAAAGGTCGTTCGATTGGATACGGATAATGGAAAGGCCATCAATACCCCCTATCCTGGCAGGGAATTAATGAATGAAATTATTTATGCGTAGCGCTTTGGTTTCCAAAAAAAGGTACCTGGAGAACAGCGATCTCCCCCCCTCCCGGGAAGCCTCCAGCAGGTATTTCCTGGGAAAAACACCTCCTCTCTTGCCATTATTATACATGAGGTTTTCTAAAAGCCCCCATCGAACCACAAAAGCTATATAGCCCCCTCCATTTCTCTCACCAGAGATACGCATGATACTCTTTTCAATTCACAATATACAGGAGATTCACGCGCCTGGTGTAAAAGTACATTTCGAAAAACCCCTAAATCGAAAAATACGCAAGATTAAATCGTAAAATTGATCGTACTCGGAGGGGAATACATATTTGGTGAAGAGATGCATCCCCCTCTGGGAGGGGATCGCAAGGACCCAAAATGGTTTCTCCTCGAACGAGTCCTGGAACTCATCACCAGTCGTCCCGCCCAACAGGTATTTGCGAGAAACGAGATTGAGCCCATTCCCGCAACTTTAGATGCAATCGCG